>NZ_CP108101.1:7661403-7967859 GCF_036195325.1 Streptomyces sp. NBC_00234
CCGACAGGCGCGTGCGGAGTTCGTCGGCGATGCCGCGTTGCACGAGAATCCGGCTTCCGGTCATGCAGAACTGGCCGGTGAAGGTCGTGATGGCCTTGGTCAGGACGGGCACCGCCGCGTCGAGATCGGCGTCGTCGAAGACGATCATCGGGGTCTTGCCGCCGAGTTCGAGCGACACGGCCTTGAGCGCAGAGGAAGCGTCCGCCATGATGCTGCGGCCCACCCGAGTGCTTCCCGTGTAGCTGATCACGTCCACACCGGGGTCGGAGACCAGCAGTCGGGCTCCCGCGCTGCCGGACTCCGTGAAGGCGTTGAAGGCTCCCTTCGGCAGGGATGTGGTGGCCGCCACGATCTCGAAGAGCAGATGGTTGGTCAGGGCGGTCTGTCCGGGAAGCTTGAGGACGACGGTGGCCCCGGCCGCGAGGGCGGGCGCGAAGGAGCGCACGGAAAGGATCACCGGCGAGTTCCACGGAGCGATCACGCCGGCGACGCCCGCCGGCTGGCGCAGCGTCATCGAGTAGAGCCCGGGCCTGACCTCCGAAGCCCGCCCGGACTCCGTCAGTGCGAGAGCGCCGTAGTAGCGGATCTTGGAAATCGTCAGGTCGACCTCCAGGGCCGCCTCGGCCAGGATCTTGCCGTTCTCCCGGGAGAGCAGCGCGATCAGTTCGTCACGGCGCTCGGCCATGCGGTCGGACATCTCGAAGAGGGCGCGGGCGCGTAGGTCGCGGTCGCGGGCCCAGTCGCCGGTCTCGAAGGCCCGGCGGGCCGCGTCGATCGCTGCCCGTGCCTCCTCGGCCCCGCCGTCGGCGAAGGTGCCGACGAGCTCGCCGGTCGCCGGATCGGTGGATGAGCCGACGCGGCGGGATTCGGTCCACGCGCCGTCGATGAAGTGACGGGCGTGGGGCGTAGTGGTCATGAACGTTTCTCCTCGTCGAGTGGCTGCCGACGCCGTCCTGCCTTGCCTCCGACTCCCTCCCGCATGCGGAGCATGCGCTTCGGAGAGACGCTGGTCAGGGTTGTCGCCGCAGGGGCCATACATCAAACTAATTCGTTCCGCAACGAATCATGTCCCCCTCAGCGCAGGGAGTGGCGGAGGTATTCCCTGAGGGCGCGACGGGTCGGCGGGGAGGGGGTGGGGGTTGCTTGACTCCGAGTCGAGGGAGATTTATGGTTCGTTGCAGAACGAACTAAATGGCGGCCTGATTCTACGGAACCCAGGGCTGTCGAGGTTCGCCGGCATTCCGCACTCGCCGCTTCGGGCGGCCGAGGGACTGTCGCCCGGGTCGCCTGGAACAGGCCCCGGCGCGCGTATCCGGTTGGGAGAAGAGACATGGCGGCAGAAGAGGGTTCCCCCTCCCCGCAGACAGACAACGGCCCCGGCCCCGGTGCCACCCGCGTGACGGCGGCAGTGGTGCGGGAGAAGGGCGGCCCCTTCACCTTCGAGGAGCTCACCATCGAGGCCGGGCTCCGGCCCGAGGAGGTCCTGATCAAAGTGGTGGCCACCGGCCTCTGCCAGACGGACATCCACGTCCGTGACCAGGCGCTCCCCGTGCCGCTTCCCGCGGTCCTGGGCCACGAGGGCGCGGGAATCGTGGAGCGCGTCGGTACGGCCGTGAACAGCGTGACGCCGGGTGACCGCGTGGTCATGTCCTACCAGTCCTGCGGCCGGTGCAAGCCCTGCCTCACGGGATACCCGGCCTACTGCGCCTCATCCTTTCCCGCCAACTTCGGCGGCTCCCGGCCTGACGGCAGCAACGCCCTCCGTGCCGGGGAGGAGGAGATCCACGGCCACTTCTTCGGTCAGTCCTCCTTCGCGACCCATGCGCTGGCCACGGAGCGCAATGTGGTGAAGATCGAGGACGAGGACGTGCCGCTGGAACTGCTCGGCCCGCTGGGCTGCGGCCTCCAGACCGGAGCCGGGGCCGTACTGAACTCGCTCGCGGTACCGGCAGGCGCGTCCGTCGTGGTGATCGGCGCGGGCACCGTCGGACTGGCCGCGGTCATGGCCGCCCAGGTCGCCGGAGCGAGTCCGGTCATCGCCGTGGACATCGTCCCCGAGCGACTCGGGCTCGCCCGCGAGCTCGGCGCCACCCACACCATCGACGCCAAGGAGGAGGACGTCGCCGCCCGGATCGCCGAGATCACCGGCGGGGGAGCGGACTACGTCCTGGAGATCACCGCGCGCCCGGAGATGCTCACCCTGGCCGTCGACGCCCTCGCCCCGCTTGGCACGGCCGCCCTCATCGGAGGCGCGCCCGCCGGAGCCCATGCCCCGGTGAACATGAACGCGCTGCTCGGCGGACGTACCGTCCGCGGGATCGCCCAGGGCGACTCCGTCCCGCAGTTGTTCATCCCGCGGCTCATCGAGCTCTACAAGGCCGGCCGATTCCCCTTCGACCGCCTTGTCACCTTCTACGGCTTCGACCGGATCAACGAAGCCGCCACGGACACGCGGACCGGGGCTTCGATCAAGCCCGTGCTGCGCATCGGGGAGTAGCGGCACCACCCCGCCGCTTCATCCCACCTACGAACAGTCAAGAGGTACACCGACCATGACCGACCATCAGAAGCCCGGCACCCCCACCGACCGTCACCAGCTCGGCGCCGCCGGTATGCCCCTCCACACCCTCGCCGACTACCGGCCTGTTCCCGCCGACGGCTACGGAGCGCTGTTCCTGCCGGAGCGGATCGCCAAGGGCTACCACGTCGAGGAGATCAACGACGGTGCCTACTACGTCACTTCGGGTGCTTACGACACCATGTTCGTCCGCACCGGAAACGGCGTCGTGGTGGTGGACGCCCCACCGCTGCTCGGCGAGAACCTGAAGCGCGCCATCGCCGAAGTCACCGACGAGCCCGTCACCCACCTCATCTACAGCCACTGGCACTCCGACCACATCGGAGCGGCCGGGATCTTCGCGGCGGACAAGCCCAAGGTCATCGCGCACGACTACACCCGCGAGATGGTCCAACGCTGGCCCGACCTCGGTGGCACGCGGGGCATGCCCGTCCCGACGGAGACCATCACGGAGAGCGACACCCTCGAGGTCAACGGAGTCCGCTTCGACCTCGACTACCACGGGGTCAACCACACCCCGGGCAACATCTTCATCTATGCCCCGCAGCAGAAGGCGCTGGCGGCGATCGACATCATCAGCCCGGGATGGAGCGCGTTCAAGCACTGCGACGCCTCCGAGAACATCCGCGGCTGGGCCGAGGCCCACGACTGGATTCTCGGTTACGACTTCAAGGGTGTCGTCTCCGGTCACGTCAACCGCTACGGCACTCCGGAGGACGCCAAGGCGTCCCGCGACTACACCAACGACATCATCGAGTTCGCCAAGGAGGCCCTCGACAACGGCCACGAGCTGGAGTACATGGAGCGCATCGGCTTCAGCAACGCCTGGGTTCTCTGGGAGAACTACTTCAACGAGATGACGAACTACGTCACCAGGAAGACGCTGGAGAAGGTCACCGACAACGGCCAGACCTGGGCCCAGCGGCTGGCCGGCGCCGACGTCATGACCAAGTACCACGCCTACTCGGTCCTGGAGGCCCTGCGCCTGGAGTACGGCATGGTCTCGGGCTTCGAGAAGCTGATCATCCCGCAGGAAAGCGCCTGACGGCAGCGGACGCGGCATGCCCCCGGCGGACTCCCGTCCGCCGGGGGCCGCTCCGTGTCCGGGCCCCACGCGCACCCGCATCACCGGATATAATTCGTTGTGTAACTAACTTGTGGAGGGTTTTCATGAGCCAGGACGCCAAGACGGACGTGGCCGAGGAGCCCGGCGTGGACACTGCCGGGGGGATCGCCCGGCAGGGCTCGCCGACCCGTGCGCTCAACCGTACGGAGCGTGCGGTCTGGCTGGGATTCCTCTCCACCCATCTGAAGCTGCTGCGCACCCTCGACGCGGAACTCGTGGCCGCCGAGCGCATCTCGATGTCCTCGTTCGAGGTGCTGCTCACGCTCGCCGAGGCACCCGAGGGCCGCGTGCGGATGAAGGACATCGCCTCCTCCCTGCTGATCAGCCGCAGCGGCCTGACCCGCATCGTGGACGACCTCGAACGTCAGGGCCTCGTCGTACGGGAGAAGTGCCCCACGGACGCCCGGGGCTTCGACGCGGTCCTCACCGAGGCCGGCCGCAAGGCGTACCGCCGTGCCCGCAAGGTGCATCTGACCAATCTGCGAAGCGAGTTCCTCGACAAGCTCACCGACGAGCAGCTCGACTCGCTCGCCGAGATCTGGGCCGCCGCGGGCTTCGAGGACGACGCGAACGCCTGCTGACGGGCGCCGTTCCGGAGGCGCGTCACAAAGAAGAGCGACACTCTCCTGCCGTCCGTTCCGCGACGGACGGCAGGAGAGTGTCGCTCGATGGTGCGACCGGGGAACCGGCTCAGGCCGCGACCGGCGCCCTGGCTCCGGCCAGCGCTTCGGCTACGGGGACGACGTCGTCGACCGCCATCTCGATGCGCTCGTACACCTCGGGGTTGAGGATCGTGGTTCCGTCGAAGTCGCCGGAGCCGAGGTAGATCCCCGCAGGCGCGGTCCACGCCTGAAGGAAGCCGAACAGCGGGCGCATGGCGTGCTCGATGACCAGGGCATGCCGCTCGGTGCCGCCCGTCGCCGCGAGCAGCACCGGCTTCGCGGCCAGCCCGTACTGGTCGACCAGGTCGAAGAAGTGCTTGAACAGGCCCGTGTACGACCCACGGAAGACGGGAGTCGCCGCGATGACGAGATCCGCCTCCTCCACCGCCCGCAGCGCCTCCTCGGCCTCCGCGCCGACCTGATCCCGTTCCACTGCGCCGATGAACGCCGTACCGAGCGTGTGCAGCTCGATCAGACGCGTCTCGGTCGTGGTGCGCGTCGCCAGGGTCCGGAGGATCAGGTCCGCCAGTGCCGTGGTCTTCGACGGGGACCGGAGGCTGCCCACGACGGCGACGACCTTCAGGGGCGCGGTCATGCCGACACCTCCGCCGTGGCCGTGGCCAGGGGCGAGCTCCCGGCGATCTCCTTGCGTACGACCGGGGCGACCTCGGAGCCCAGCAGCTCGATGGCCTTCAGGGCCTCGCGCTGCGGCACGTTGCCGAAGCCGAGCTGGATCATCATGCGGTCGTGGCGGAACAGCTCGTGCTGCGCCATGATCTTGTCGACGATCTCCTGGGGGCTGCCCAGGAAGAACGCTCCGGAGGGCGTCGACTGGGCCTCGTACGCCATCCTCGGCATGGGGACGCCCAGTCCGCGCTGGTGGTGGTTGGCCATCCAGCCGGCCTGGAAGTACGGGTGGGAGACCTCGATGGCCTCGTCGTGGGAGGCGGCCACGAAGCCGGGTGAGTTGACCGACACCTTCAGCGTGTCCGGATCGTGCCCGGCCTCGGCCGCGGCCTGACGGTAGAGGTCCACGAAGGGCGCGAACTGGCGGTAGGCGCCGCCGATGATCGCCAGCGAGAGCGGCAGCCCGAGCCGACCGGCGCGTACGACGGAGGCAGGGGTGCCGCCGACGGCGACCCAGACGGGCAGCTCGCGATCGGGCCGGGGGGTGATGTCGCCGTTCACCAGCGCTGGGCGGTGCGCCCCCTGCCAGGTGACGGGGTTCTCCTCGCGGAGCCGGAGCAGCAGATCCAGCTTCTCCGAGAACAACTCCGCGTAGTCGTTCAGGTCGTAACCGAACACGGGAAACGACTCGGTGTACGACCCCCGGCCGGCGATGATCTCGGCCCGGCCGCCGGAGAGCAGGTCGAGCGTGGCGAACTGCTGGAACACGCGGACCGGGTCGTCCGAGCTGAGTACGGTCACCGCGCTCGACAGCTTGATCCGGCTGGTGTTCTCGGCCATGGCGGCCAGCACCACGGCCGGGGAGGACACGGCGAAGTCCGTACGGTGGTGCTCACCCACGGCGAAGACGTCGAGACCGGCCTCGTCGGCCGCCGTCGCCTGCTCCACCAACTCCCTCAGCCGGGTGCCGGGTGAGGGGAGCGCGCCGGTCGTGGGGCTGGGTGTGAGTTCGCCGAAATGGTAGATCCCCAGTTCGAAGTCCATGAGGATGGCCTACTTTCCGATAGGTTATTCGTTGCGCAACGAACAACCTGGTCGGTGGGTCGGCTATTCCGCCTTGGGGGACTGCCCGCCGTCGGGCGGGTAGCTGTGCGCATCGGCGCCCTGCCACGTGACGACGGCGGGGTTGTCGAGCACACGCTCCGGGTCCGACAGCCCGGCATCGGCCAGAAACTCGATGACGTCGTGGTCGCTGTGGGCGAGGCCGATGCGTTCGTGGCGGCCCATGGCGTGCACGGTCACGATCCGGCCGCCTGACGGGGTGGGTTCATGGATGATGATCGGTTGTGTGGCCATGCTTCCAGAGTGGCCCCGGGCGGCGCTCCGCGCATCCGGCTGACCGGGACGCGTGTACGCGGCCCCGCTGGGGGTGTCCGGGCCGGCCATGGCGGCCGGCCCGGACGTCGGGATCAGGCGAGGTCGAACCGGTCGAGGTTCATGACCTTGTCCCACGCCGCGACGAAGTCCTTGACGAACTTCTCCTTCGCGTCGTCGCTCGCGTAGACCTCCGCGACCGCACGCAGCTCCGAGTTCGACCCGAAGACGAGGTCGGCACGGCTGCCGGTCCACTTGACGTCGCCCGAGGCGGCGTCGCGGCCCTCGAACGTGGTCGCGTCCTCGGACGTCGCCGTCCACGTCGTACCCAGGTCGAGCAGGTTGACGAAGAAGTCGTTCGTCAGCGACCCGGGGGTCGTGGTGAGGCGACCGAGCGGCGCGTCGCCGTAGTTCGCGCCCAGCACGCGGAGACCACCGACGAGGACCGTCAGCTCGGGCGCGCTGAGGTTCAGCAGGTTCGCGCGGTCGACCAGCAGGTACTCGGCCGGCAGGCGGTTGCCCTTGCCGAGGTAGTTGCGGAACCCGTCGGCGATCGGTTCGAGCGCCGCGAACGACTCGACGTCGGTCTGCTCCTGCGACGCGTCCACGCGGCCCGGCGCGAACGGGACCTCGATGTCGAAACCGGCGTCCTTGGCGGCCTGCTCGACGCCCGCGGCGCCGGCGAGCACGATCAGGTCCGCCAGCGAGACCTTCTTGCCGCCGGACTGGGCGGAGTTGAAGGACTCCTGGATCCCCTCGAGCGTGCGCAGCACCGTCGCCAGCTGGTCTGGGTTGTTGACCTCCCAGCCGCTCTGCGGCTGGAGGCGGATACGCGCACCGTTGGCGCCGCCGCGCTTGTCGCTGCCGCGGAAGGACGAGGCCGACGCCCACGCGGTGGAGACGAGCTGGGACACCGACAGGTCGGAGGCGAGGACGCGGCTCTTGAGGGTGGCGATGTCGCCGGAGTCGATGAGCTCGTGCGTCACGGCCGGGAGGGGGTCCTGCCACAGCAGCGTCTCGCTCGGGACCTCCGGGCCGAGGTAGCGCGCGAGCGGGCCCATGTCACGGTGGGTCAGCTTGAACCACGCCCGGGCGAAGGCGTCCGCGAACTCGGCGGGGTTCTCGTGGAAGCGGCGCGAGATCTGCTCGTACGCCGGGTCGATGCGGAGCGAGAGGTCGGTCGTGAGCATCGTGGGGGCGTGGCTCTTCGACGCGTCGTGGGCGTCGGGGACCGTACCCGCACCCGCGTTGTCCTTCGGCCGCCACTGGTGCGCGCCGGCGGGGCTCTTGAACAGCTCCCACTCGTATCCGAAGAGGATGTCGAAGAAGCTGTTGTCCCAGGCGGTCGGGGTGTTCGTCCAGATGCCCTCGAGGCCGCTGGTGATCGCGTCGCCGCCCTTACCGGTGCCGAAGGCGTTCTTCCAGCCGAGACCCTGCTGCTCCAGCGGGGCGGCCTCGGGGTCGGCGCCGACGCTCTCGGCCGGGCCGGCGCCGTGCGTCTTGCCGAAGGTGTGGCCGCCCGCGATGAGGGCGACCGTCTCTTCGTCGTTCATCGCCATGCGGCGGAAGGTCTCACGGATGTCGCGGGCCGCGGCCAGCGGGTCCGGGGTGCCGTTGGGGCCTTCCGGGTTGACGTAGATGAGGCCCATCTGGACCGCGCCGAGCGGGTTCTCCAGCTCGCGGTCCCCGGTGTAGCGCTCGTCGCCGAGCCACGTGGTCTCGGGGCCCCAGTACACGTCCTCGTCGGGCTCCCAGACGTCGGCGCGACCGCCGGCGAAGCCGAAGGTCTCGAAGCCCATCTCCTCCAGGGCGACGTTGCCCGTGAGGATCATGAGGTCGGCCCACGAGATGTTCTTGCCGTACTTCTTCTTGACCGGCCACAGCAGACGGCGGGCCTTGTCGAGGTTCCCGTTGTCCGGCCAGCTGTTGAGGGGCGCGAAGCGCTGCTGGCCGGCTCCGGCGCCACCGCGGCCGTCGCTGATCCGGTAGGTGCCCGCGCTGTGCCAGGCCATCCGGATCATGAGCGGGCCGTAGTTGCCGAAGTCGGCGGGCCACCAGTCCTGGGAGGTCGTCAGCACCTCGGCGATGTCCCGCTTCACGGCCGGGAGGTCGAGCGTCCCGAACGCCTCGGCGTAGTCGAAGTCCTCACCGAGCGGGTTGGCCACCGCGGGGTTCTTGGCGAGGATCTTCAGGTTGAGCCGCTCCGGCCACCACTGGCGATTTCCGCCGCCCTGCGTCGGATGGGGGGCGCGTCCGTGCGCTACGGGGCAGCCGCCCTCGCCCTCCGATTTCGCGTCGGTGACGATGGCGTCGTGGTTCTCAGACATGGGAATCCTTCCGGACGGGGCGGATCACATTGCTCAGGAACTGCGGGCGGTGGAACAGTCGGGGGACAGGCCCCGGTGGATCACGGATCACCTCGGCATCCCCGATCGAGGACCGAGGGGCCCGCGTCGCCCGACATGGTCAGGCGGGGGGTCTTGCCGAACGCACAGTCGACGTCTTCGATGTGCGGGGAGCTGTGGTCCACGCGATCACGCGCCCCGGAAGCGATCGCCCCGACGTCGTGGTGGTCACTGCTCCGTCTCCTGTCGTACTGGAGTCATCCTGTCCCTTGGCTATTGCCGTAACCGATCCTACGATGGACAGAGTCCAAGTCAAGAAGTGCACCAAGCCCATTTGACACAGGAACCCGGATGCGCGGACGTGCGCCGCTCGGCTCGGGGCATCCACCGAACCTGAATAGGTGAACCGATATGAGCGGCCTGCTGGAGCGACTGCGAGGGCGTGGGTGGCGGATGACCTCGCAGCGGCGTGTCGTTGCCGAGGTCCTCGACGGCGACCACGTCCACCTCACGGCTGACGAGGTGCACGCCCGTGCGGTGCGACGGCTGCCCGAGATCTCCCGGGCGACCGTCTACAACGCGCTGGGGGAGCTGGTCGCGCTCGGCGAGGTCGTGGAGTTCTCCACCGACGGCCGTGCGAAGCGCTACGACCCCAACGCGCACCATCCGCACCAGCACTTGGTGTGCTCCGGCTGCGGCATCATCCGGGACGTCCATCCGACCGGTGACCCACTGGCCGTCCTCCCGGCGGAGGAGCGCTTCGGTTTCACGGTCTCCAAGGCCGAGGTCACCTATCGCGGGCTGTGCCCGTCCTGCACGACCGGGAGATGACCTGCGTGCGGTGCCGTTCGTCGCATCACGCGCCGCCGGAGTGGGGCTTCTCGTCCCGCAGGCGCGCCGTCTGCGCGTCGTAGTCGTCCAGAATGAGCCGAAGCCGGTCCACGGCCTCCGCGGGGATCCCCGAGGGGGCGGACTCGGCCACGAAGCGCGCCGCGGACACCAGTGCGGCGAATTCGAAGGCGTGCGCAGTGGCTCGCAGAACACCGGGCCGCGCCCACTCGAGTTGCATGGTCAGCCCTTCGCCGCCAGGTATTCCTTGATCTCGCCCAGCTCCTGCGCGAATTCGTCGTAGTCCTCGCGCATGCCGTTGATGTAGGCGCTCCATCCGAGACTGTTCTTCGCGTAGTGCACTGCTTCCTGTATCTCTTCGTCCGTGGCGCCGAACAGCTTCGCGGCCTCCATGTGGAAGAGCGTGCAGTAACGGCACTTCGTCTCGGAGTGCAGAGCAACTCCCATCAGTTCCTTGTACTTGTTCGGAATGAGGGTCTCACCGAGCTCGATCTTCTTGAAGATCTCCCACTGCCCGCCCGGATGCAGGTCGTCGGATGCCGCCGCACGGCCGGACCGGTGGTGCCGACGGGGCGGGCCGAAGAGCGCCTGGCGGGTGGGATCCCGGTTCAGGCGCCCCTCGGACGGCTCGGCGAGCCGGACGGACCTCAGGCGCCGAGGTCGTGGAGGGTGAACTCCTCCCAGGCGCCGGTGATGTCGGTGGACCGGGCGCGCAGTGCGTACTGGAGCGAGCCCGTGAAGTTGTTCTCCATCGCGACGAAGAGTCCGTTCAGCGTGGACTGGAGCGCGTAGCGGTCCAAGTCCTCGTTGTAGTAAAGGAAGAACCGCTCCCAGCCGCTGACGCTGGTGGAACGCGCACGCAGGACGTTCTGCGCGCTGCCGGTGAAGTTCTTCTCGACTGCCACGTAGCGGTCGTTCGCCAGGGACTTCAGGGCGTACGTCTCGGTGACCTCGTCGTACTCGAAGGCGAAGCTCTCCCAGGAGCCCCCGACCTGGGCGGAGCGGGCCCGCAGCACGCCGGTGTTCGGTGCGGCGTAGTTCACCTCGGTGGCGACGAACTGCCCGTTGCGGGCCGACTGCATGGCCAGGAGCTCGGGCTCCGCGGCCGCGGTGGAGGCGCCCTCGCGGAGGGCGGACGGGGCGCGCAGGGTGTCTCCGGAGATCCGCGCCAGTTCGGTGCCGTCCACTGCCTCCCAGCCGCTGGGCACCGCGCCCGGCCGGTCGGCCTGCGGGGCCGCCCCGGCCACGGGGACGGTCAGCGCCGAGGCCGCCAGCACGGCGGTCACGGAAAGAAGGACGGAGGTTATACGTCGCACGGGTGTTCCTCACTTTTCGTCATACGGATTCAGGGGGCACCGGGACGATCGGCCCGTGACGGGCTTCCGGTCGCATTCTCGGGAGAATCACGGCGCGGACATCTCCGGCCGTTTCGCGCGCGCCGGATATTGTTCTCTCTGCGCGGCGACGCCTACCCCAGTATTTTCCGCACCCCCCGGCACCTGCCATCTGCACCCCTCCCCAGGGGCTTCGGCAGCGGCTTCGCCAACTCGGCCAAGCGGCCTCAGCGTAACGGTGGGGCGTGATTTCCGGCAGTGAATTGACGGTACATCCAGGCGTCTTGCAGGTAAACGCGCTGCATTGTCAATTCCGCGGTTTCCCGTTCAGGCAGATGAAACCCGTCGTTCCTGTCGCGTCCACTTCGCGGGCGCGCCGGGGCGACGCATCGTCGCCACCGCAGCACCTGCCGTGCCGCCGGTCCTGATGTAACGCCTGCTACATTCCTGCTCGTGACGAACGCTGAGCAGACCGCGCGCTGGCTGATCCTGGTCATCAAGCTGCCCGCAGAACCGTCCCGGCACCGGGTCGCCGTGTGGCGGGAGCTGCGCAGGATCGGAGCCCTTTCACTGGGGCAGGGCATCTGGGCCGTACCGGAAGTGCCGGTCTTCGCCGACGGCGTCCGGCGTGCCCTCGACCTCACCGCCGCCGCGGACGGCCAGGGCGTGACGCTCCAGGCATCCGGCCGCTCGCCCGAGGACGCGGCCCGCTTCCGGGAGATGTTCACCGCCGCCCGCTCGGCGGACTGGGCCGAGTTCCTCGCGGACTGCGGCAAGTTCGAGGCCGAGATCGCCAAGGAGATCCGGATCGGCAAGTTCACCCTGGCCGAGCTGGAGGAGGAAGAGCAGAGCCTGGAGCGGCTGCGCCGCTGGCACCGAGATCTGACCGCGCGGGACGTGTTCGGTGCCCCCGAGGCCCCCCTGGCCGGCGACCGGCTCAAGGAGTGCGTCGCCGCCTGCGAGGACTACGCCGAACGCGTCTTCGCCGCCCTGCACTCCACCGACGAGGACGTGTGATGACGCATCAGCCCATATCCCCGGCCGCGCCCAGGCGAGCCATGTGGCCGCTGTACGCCGCCGGATTCACCACCGCCTTCGGTGCGCACGGCATCGCCGCCAACCTCGGCGGGTTCTCCGAGGACGCGGTCACCTCGCTCCTCGTCCTCGGGGGGCTGCTCGCCCTCTACGACGGTGCCGAGGTGCTGCTCAAGCCCGTCTTCGGCACGCTCGCCGACCGGATCGGCGCCAAGCCCGTACTCCTCGGCGGCCTGGTCGCCTTCGCCGCCGCCTCCGCGCTGTACGCCGTCGCGGACAGTCCCGGCTGGCTGTGGGCGGCCCGCCTCGGCCAGGGCGCCGCCGCCTCCGCGTTCTCGCCCTCGGCGTCCGCGATGGTCGCCCGCCTCAACCCGGCGGCCAAACGCGGCCGTGCGTTCGGCAGTTACGGCTTCTACAAGTCCATCGGCTACACCCTCGGCCCGCTGCTCGGTGGCGTCCTGGTCTGGGCAGGAGGTCTGCGGCTGTTGTTCACGGTGATGGCCGCGTGCGCGGCAGCTGTCGCGCTGTGGGCCGCTTTCGCCGTGCCCGTGGTGCCGCCGCTGCCCCGCAAGAGGCAGACCGTGGCCGACCTCGCCCGCCGCCTGGCCGACCGCTCCTTCCTCGCCCCGACCGCGGCGCTCGCCGCGGCCACCGCCGCGCTCTCCGTGGGCGTGGGCTTCCTCCCCGTCACGGGGGCCGCGGCCGGGCTCGGCACCGTGGCCACCGGCGCCGCAGTATCCGTCCTCGCCGCCACCGCCGCCGTCGTCCAGCCCAGGGCCGGCCGCGCCCTGGACGCAGGGCGCCTGGCCACCGGTAACGGACTGCTTGCCGGAATGCTCGTCACCGCCGTGGGACTCGCCGCCGCGATGCTGCCCGGCCTCGCCGGGGTCCTGCTGGCCGCCGCGCTGATCGGCACCGGCACGGGGCTGATCACGCCGCTCGGCTTCGCCGCCCTCGCCGCATCGACCCCGGAGGAGCGCATGGGGCAGACCATGGGATCGGCGGAACTGGGGCGCGAACTCGGCGACGCCGGGGGGCCGTTGCTCGTCGCCGGTGTGGCCACCGTCTCGACCCTGACCTACGGCTACGCGGCTCTCGCCGCCCTGCTGGCGGCGGGTGCGCTGCTCGCTCTGGCAGGCAGCCGCCGAACAGCCCACGCACCGCGCTGATTTCGGGTTCCATGGGCATCGGTGGCCGACAGGGTTTCACGTGGCCTGTGCCGGCGCGGTCCGGAGCGGCCGGAGCCGGTTCCCCGGGGTCGCCCCGCCGCCGAAGTCGGCGACGGGGCAACCGTGGTGCGGGAGATGCCTCAGACGAGGCCGGTCAACAGCTCGGCGAAGAGCCGCGGTCGGCTGAAGTAGCCGACGTGCGAGGTGGGCAGGGTGTGCACCTCGAAGGGGTTGTGCGGGGTCAGCGCGTCCGCTGCCCGGATCATGTAGTCCTGGACGGCTGGAGTGGTGCTGCGGTCCGCGGAGAGCCGGACGTAGGTGTGCGGGACGCGTCCCCATCCGTCGGCCCGGACCAGGGCCCCGGGTTCGAGCACCGAGTGGTTCTCGTCCGGGTCCAGGGAGTCCAGCAGCAGCCGGAACTGGTGGTCGGTGGAGTCGGCCATGACGGCGGCCTTCACCTCGGCGAACAGCGCCGGGTCGGTGTGTGCACTGCGCCAGTTGAGCCTGACCACACCGGGGTTGGACACGATGGGCACCGAGATCCGCGCCGCGACGGCGTCCAGCAGGTTGTCGTCGACCACGTCCCACGGCTCGGTGAGCATGGCCGGGTCGCTGAGGCAGAGCGCGGAGAGGTAGACCACGCGGTCGAGCAGTTCCGGGACGGCGTTGGCCACGGCGCTGATCGTCAGACCGCCGAGACTGTTGCCGACCAGGACGGCCGGACCCCATGCGGTGAGCCGCCGCAGGGTGGCCACGACATGGCGCACGTTGTCCTGCAAGGTGACACCGGTCATGGGGGAGGCGGCGGTGGCCAGTGCCGTGAGGTCCTGGGGCTGCCGGTAGTAGGCGGCGGGGCTGTCGGCGAGGTCGCCGTGGCCCGGCAGGTCGACGGCATGTGAACGGTGCCCGCGCAGGGCCAGTTCATTCTGCAACGGGCCCCAGGCCCGGGAATTGCTGGAACCGCCGTGAACGAATACGAATGTGGGGCGCGAGGTTGCGCGCATGGTGAAGATCCTCGTCATCCTGAGGCGAACGGTGGACGTGGGACCTGGTGCCGACGACAGCCGGCATCGCGGTCAGAACGTCGACCGGGTCCGGACTGCCTGCCAGTTGTGGATGACGGAACACATGAGGCGACCGTAACAGATGGTCACGGCCCTTGGCCTGCCCGGGCGGAAAGGACGGTTCGCCGCGAGGGTCCGGTGTCGGACCGGTGGGGCCGACGCGCATCGGGACCCCCCGGTGGCGGTTCCGCGACGTCACCCTTGCGACGGGTGGGTGACGTCGCGGATCCGCCAGTCCTCACCCGGGCAGGGCCTGTGAACTGAGGGAGCCACAACAGCCCCTTCACCGGACGGAACTCATGCCCCCCACACCCACGACCGCCGCCGCCCCACGATCCGGCCCGATCGGCCCACCGGCCCGATCGGCCGTGAGGGGCTGGTTGGCGGTGGTCTCGGTGATGCTGGGAATCTTCTCCATCGTCACGACCGAGATCCTGCCGATCGGTCTGCTCACCTCGATCGGATCCAGCTTCTCCGTCTCCGACGGGAGGGCCGGACTGCTGATGACCATGCCTGGCCTCCTTGCCGCGGTCTCCGCGCCGCTCGTCACGGTGGCGACCGCCCGCATCGACCGTCGCCCGATGCTGTGCGTCTTCATGCTCCTGCTGGCCGCGGCCGACTTTCTGGCGGCCGTGGCGCCGAACTACTGGCTCGTCCTGGTCTCCCGGGTCGTCGTGGGCATCACCATCGGCGGCTTCTGGTCGATCGGGGCCGGACTGGCCGAACGCCTGGTGCCCGCGGAATCCGTCGGCCGGGCGACCGCCGTGATCTTCTCGGCGGTTCCGCTGGGCTCCGTGCTCGGTGTGCCGGCCGGGACCTTCATCGGTGACGTGGCCGGCTGGCGCACGGCATTCGCCGTCATGGGCGCCCTGACCATGGGCGTGCTCGTCATGCTGGTGCTGGTCCTGCCCCCGCTCGCCCCGGTCCGGGCCACGCGGCTGAGCGTGTTGCGCGGCACGCTCCGCGGCACGCACACCCGCTTCGCGTTGCTGCTGACCTTCCTTGCGGTGTCGGCCCACTTCGGGACGTACACCTATGTGACCCCCTTCCTGCGCCAGGTCACCCACGCGAGCCCCGAACTGATCACCGTCCTCCTGCTGCTCTACGGCGCCGCGGGCATCGTCGGCACCTTCCTGGGCGGTGCGTCGGTCGCCCGCAGGCCGCGTCTCACCTTCGGTCTCGCGGCCGGCGCGATCGCGGTGGCCACCCTGCTCCTGCCGGTCCTCGGGCGCTCGCAGGTCGGCGCCGTGATTCTGCTGATCGTCTGGGGCGTCGCGTACGGTGCCGTGCCCGTCGTGTCCCGGACCTGGTTCGCCAAGGCGACCCCCCACGCGCCCGAGGCCGCCTCGGTGCTGTTCACCGCGTCCTTCCAGGCGACGATCTCGCTCGGGGCGCTGGCGGGCGGTCTCGTCGTGGACCGCACCTCGCCGTCCACGGTCATGGTGCTCGGCGGCGCGACCGCGACCCTGGTGGTCATGGCCGCATGGGCCCACCACGCACGGCGGCTCGCCTGGCCCGACGGAGCTGTCCAGGACCACGCCGGCCCGGACGAGGGGTCGGGACGGTCGCGGTGAAACCCGCGTCAGGGGGAGGTCCGCCGCGCCCCGTGAGGGCCGGGTACGACGAGTCCGGGCGGGCGGACCCGGGGCGCGGTGCGTGTCGGCTTGATAGGCAAGTGAACAGTTGCCTATCCTGAAGGGGTGGCCGACGACCTCTTCAAAGCCTTGGCTGACGCCACCCGCCGCACCATTCTCGACGAACTCGCGGAGAAGTCCGGGCAGACACTGTTCGAGATCTGCTCGCGCCTGAGCATGAAGCACCAGCTCGGGATATCGCGCCAGGCGATCTCCCAGCACCTCGCCGTGCTGGAGACCGCCGGGCTCGTCGAGACCAGGCGGGAGGGTCGCTACAAGTTCCACGACCTGAACACGGCCCCGCTGCGGCAGATCGCCGAGCGATGGCTCGTGCACGACACATCCGGACCCCAGGAGAGCACCCCGTGAAGATCCGTCTGACCAGCGTCTTCGTCGACGACCAGGCCCAGGCCCTGCACTTCTACACCGAGATCCTCGGCTTCGTGAAGAAGTACGACGTCCCGGTGGGCGAGAAGGACCGCTGGCTGACCGTCGTGTCGCCCGACGAGCCCGGCGGCACCGAACTCCTCCTGGAGCCCGCGGGCCACCCGGTCGTCAAGCCCTACCGCGACGCGCTCGTCAAGGACGGCATCCCGCTCGCCCAGTTCGCCGTCGACGACGTGCGGGCGGAGTACGAGCGCCTGGTCGGCCTCGGGGTCCGCTTCACCCAGGAGCCCCTGGAGATGGGTCCTGTCACCACGGCGGTCTTCGACGACACCTGCGGCAACCTGATCCAGATCGCGACACAGCCGCAGTAGGCGGGCGGCGCCCGTCGCCGACGTGCCGGCCACGCGTGCGCGGGGGCGGGCCGCTGGATGGCCGGCGGAGCCGGTACGTCGGCATCGGCGCCCGCCCCGCGCCGTCACCGCTCCGACTGGATGTCTCCATGGGTGGAGGAGGTGATCGGGTCGCGGTGCGCGAAGTCGCCCGGCGGAATGCCCGGGTGGTGGCCTCCGCGCGGCTGCGGGACCGCGGCGGACGCACCGGCCGGGTGCGAGCCGAGGGTGAGCCGGGAGACGATGCGGTAGCGGTCGCCCCGGTAGATCGAGTGGACGTACTCCACCGGCCGCCCTTCGGAGTCGGTGGTCAGCCGCTCGAAGAGCAGCGCGGGGGAGAGTTCGGGCACATCGAGCAGCGCCGCCTCGGCCTGGGTGACGACGGTGGGTTCGATGGCCTGGACGGCCTCGCGGACGTGCACCGCGTGCTGGTCCCGCAGATGGTCGTAGAGGTCGCCGCTCTCCAGCTCCTGGGCGGTCAGCCCGGGGACGAGCAGGGCCGGGATGTGCAGGTGCTCGATGGCTATCGGCGCGCCGTCGACGAGGCGCAGGCGGGCGATGTAGACGATCTCGGCTGCCGGGGACATCCGCAGTTTGCGGCCCACCCGGGCGCCGGACTGGAGCGTGGTGAATTCGAGCAGGCGGCTCGACCAGGTGCCCGCGGCCTGCGGCACGCTGAGGGTCTGATGGCCGGAGACGAGCTCCTGGGTGATCTTCTCGGGGGCCACGAACATGCCGCGCCCGTGTTCGCGTACGAGCAGTCCGGCGGCGACCAGTTCGTCGACGGCGGCGCGCAGGGTGGGTCGTGAAACGCCGAGCCGGGCGCACAGCGAGCGCTCCGAGGGGATGGCGTCACCGGGCCGCCGCGACTCGATCAGTTCCAGGATGACGTCGCGGACCCGCTCCCTCTTGAGCACCGCTCCTTGGGCGTCGGCGTCGGTGTTCATTCACTGCCCTTCATGAGCCGGATGATGATTGACCAGTTGCTCTGTTATCGGCCACAACTGGCCTGCTGGTCAAGGAGATTCTAACCGCAGCCGGGGGCGTGGGGGACGCCGACCAGGCGGGTGAATCCCCGAAATCCCTTTGATGCAGGGAGCCTTGACGCCAACAGTGGTCTATGCCAACTTCATCTCTCACCAAGAGGTCACCTGTCCACTGAGTCCAACTGGTCAGGTCCTTGGGTCTCGTGCGGTCCTGTTGTGGGTCCTGTCTCTCAGAGGTGAATCGTGAAGTTCCGTGTGCTTGCGGCTGTGTCCGCGCTGGTGATGACCGCCGGCCTCGGCGCCTGCAGTTCCTCAGACGCTTCCGACGGCGGCTCCGGCGCGTCCGGCGGCGGAAAGACGGCCATCGACGTCTGGCTGATGCGCGACAGCATCTCGGCCGAGTTCCAGGCGGAGTTCGTCAAGGGCTTCGAGGCCGCCCACCCGGACATCGACGTCAAGGTCCAGATCCAGGAGTGGGACGGCATCGGCCAGAAGGTCACCGCGGCCCTGGCCAGTAACGACGCGCCCGACGTCATCGAGACGGGCAACACCCAGGTCGCCCAGTTCGCCGAGAGCGGCGGGCTGCTCGACCTCAGCGACGAGGTCGAGGGGATGGGTGGCAAGGACTGGTTGAAGGGCCTCGCCGAACCGGGCGCGTACGAGGGCAAGCAGTACGGAATCCCGTACTACGCGGCCAACCGCGTCGTCGTCTACCGCACCGACCTCTTCGAGGACGCCGGCATCGACGCCAAGGCCATCACGACCCGTGACCAGTGGATCGAGGCGACCGGGAAGCTCAACAAGGGCGGCAACCAGGGCATCTATCTGCCGGGCCAGATGTGGTACGCGCTCGGTGGCTTCATCTGGGACGAGGGCGGCGACTTCGCCGTCGAGTCCGGTGGTCAATGGAAGGGTGCCCTGGACACCCCCGAGGCCGTCCGGGGCATGGAGTTCTACGAGCGGCTGCAGGCACTCGGCAAGGGGCCCAAGGACTCCGACGAGGCCGAGCCCCCGCAGGCCGAGGTGATGGCCAAGGGCGAGGTCGCCCAGGTCATCTCCAGCCCCGGCCTCGCCAACGCCATCGTCGAGAACAACCCCGAACTCAAGGGAAAGCTGGGCTTCTTCCCGATTCCCGGCAAGACGGCGGACACCCCCGGAGCGGTCTTCACCGGTGGCTCCGACCTGGTGGTACCCACCGTCGCCGGCAACCCCGAGGCGGCTGTCACCTTCATCAAGGAACTCGCCGGTGACGAGTGGCAGAAGAAGCTCGCGGTCGCCATGAGCTACGTACCGAACAAGACCACCCTCGCCGGTGCCGTCTCCGCCGACCCGGGCGCCGCCGCGATGGCCGTCGGCGCGGCCAACGGCCATGCCACACCCAACACCCCCGGCTGGGCGGCCGTCGAAGCCGAGAACCCGATCAAGGACTACATGACCGCCGTGCTGACCGGCGCCGACCCCAGAAGCGCGGGCGCCAAAGCCTCCGAGGAGATCACCCGCGCGATGAACTCCGGTTCCTGACATGCCGGGCGTCAAGGAGCGGGCGGCCCCCACCGTCCCGCTCACCCCCCTCGCCCCGGAGGCGGAACGGCGCGGACGGCGCAACCTCTGGCCGTACGTACTGATCGCCCCCGCCGTACTCGGCATGCTCTACCTGCTCGTCTATCCACTGATACGCGCCGTACTGATCTCCCTCCAGGACTTCCGGCTCCGCCAACTCATCCTGGGCGGCGCCAAGTTCGTCGGAATCAGAAACTACGAGACGCTCCTGAGCGACCCCCGCTTCTGGGAGGTCGTACGGCGCACCTTCGTCTTCATGGCCATCTGCGTGGTGCTGATCCTG
The DNA here is from genome assembly GCF_036195325.1 of Streptomyces sp. NBC_00234. Lineage (NCBI taxonomy): Bacteria > Bacillati > Actinomycetota > Actinomycetes > Kitasatosporales > Streptomycetaceae > Streptomyces > Streptomyces sp. NBC_00234. The sequence continues at coordinate 7,680,806 of NZ_CP108101.1, forward strand.
GTGATCTCCACCCTGGTCGCGCTGATGATCGAGCAACTCGGGCGGTTCGGCCGCACCGCGGTGCTCAGCGCCCTCGTGCTCGCCTGGGCGATGCCCGTCGTCGCGGCGACCACCGTCTTCCAGTGGCTCTTCCACTCCGAATTCGGCATCGTCAACTGGGCGTTGACCAGCCTCGGCTTCGACTCCTTCGACCGCTACCCCTGGTTCGCCAACGGCCCCGCGTCCTTCGCCATCCTGGTGATGCTGATCGTCTGGCAGTCGGTGCCCTTCGCCGCCATCACCCTCTACTCGGCGCTGACCACCGTCCCCGCCGAGCTGTACGAGTCGGCCCGCCTCGACGGCGCCACCGCCCGGAAGATCTTCACCGCCGTCACCTTTCCGATGATCCGGCCGATCTTCATGCTCATCCTCTCGCTCGAAGTGATCTGGACGTTCAAGGCGTTCGTGCAGATCTGGGTGATGACCCGCGGTGGCCCCGGCGACGCCACCACGATCCTGCCGGTGTACGCCGTCCAGACGGCCCTCTCCAGCCAGCGCTACGACCTCGGCTCGGCCGCCTCCATGGTCACCGTCGTGCTGATGTCGGGCGTACTCGTCTTCTACTTCCGCCAGATGTTCAAGCAGGAGGACGAGCTCCAGTGACCGTGACCCGCCCGCGCATCCGCCGGATCCCGCTGAACGCCGCCGCCGCCGTGACGGTCGTCGTCTGTCTCTTCCCCGTCTACTGGATGATCTCCACCGCGTTCAAGCCGTCCCGCGACATCCAGTCCGACAGCCCTCGGCTGATCCCGTACACCTGGACGCTCGACCACTTCCGCGAGGCGGTGCAGGCCGACGGCTTCGGACTCTTCTGGCGCAACAGCATCCTGGTGACCCTCTCGGCCGTACTCCTGGCGCTGCTCGTCGCACTCGGCGCGGCCTTCGCGGTGGCCCGGCTGACATGGAAGGGCCGCAGCCAGTTCATGCTGATGGTCTTCATCGCGCAGATGGCGCCCTGGGAGTCGCTGATCATCCCGATCTACATCATCTCCCGCGACACCGACATGCTCGACCGGCTGCCCACGCTCACCCTCGTCTACTTCATGATCACGCTGCCGTTCACCATCGTGGTCCTGCGCGGCTTCATCGGCACCATCCCGCCCGAGCTCGAAGAGGCCGCGCAGGTCGACGGCTGCACCCGGGCCGGCGCCTTCCGCCGGGTCGCCTTCCCGCTGCTGGCCCCCGGCCTGATGGCGACCTCGCTCTTCGGCTACATCACCGCCTGGAACGAGTTCGCGTACGCCAACTTCCTGATCATCAAGCAGCAGGACAGCCGGACCCTGCCGGTGTGGCTGTCCTCCTTCCAGAACACCTTCGGCACCGACTGGGGCGCCACCATGGCCGCCTCCACCCTCTTCGCACTGCCCGCGCTGGTGATCTTCCTGCTGCTCCAGCGCCATGTGACCTCCGGCTTCGCCGCCGGCGCCGTAAAGGGCTGACCCCCACGGACCCCCACGCGACCCGACCCCCGGAGGCCGACCCGTGCCCGCACACCGTTCCGACTTCCACCTCGTTCCCCGCCCCACCAAGATCTCGCCCAGACCCGGGCACTTCACGCTCGGCCACGACACCGCCGTACGCGTCACACCCGGCGCCGAGGCCGCCGCCGAACTGCTCCGCACCCTCCTCGCCCCGGCCACCGGACTGCCGCTGCCCGACTCGCCCGCCGGTCAGTTCGTCCTCGCCCTCGACCCGCAGCTCGGTGGCCTCGGCGCGGAGGGATACGGGCTCACCATCGGCCCCCACGCCGTGCTGCTGCGCGCCGGGAACCTCACCGGACTGCTGCGCGGCATGCAGACGGTGCGCCAACTCCTGCCCGCCGCAACCCTGTCGGAGAACCCGGCACGCACCGACCGGCTCCGCCTGCCCTGCGCCGAGATCACCGACGTGCCGCGCCACTCCTGGCGCGGAGCGATGCTGGACGTCGCCCGGCACTACCAGCCGGTCTCGTACCTGCGCCGGTACGTCGACTTGCTCGCCCTGCACAAGCTCAACGTGCTGCATCTGCACCTCACCGACGACCAGGGCTGGCGGATGCCCGTCCCCGCGTACCCCCGGCTCACCGAGGTCGGGGGCCACCGGGCCCAGTCCATGACCGGACCCGCGGGCAGCGACCTCTACGACGGACGTCCGCACGGTGGGTCGTACACCCGGGCCGAGCTGACGGACCTGGTCGGGTACGCCGCCGCGCGCGGCGTCACCGTCGTCCCCGAGATCGAGATGCCCGGGCACGTACGGGCCGCCCTCGCCGCCTACCCCTGGCTGGGGAACGACCCAGGGCGCCCGCTCGACGTGTGGACCCGGTGGGGGGTGTGCGACACCGTGCTCGCCGTCCACGACGACCGGGTCCTCGACTTCTGCCGCACCGTGCTCGAAGAGGTCATGGACGTCTTCGACTCGCCGTACGTCCACGTCGGCGGGGAGGAGTGCCCCACCACCGAGTGGGAGCGGAGCCCCGCCGCCCGCGCACGAGCCGCGGCCGAGGGGCTGCCCGGGCCACGGGCGTTGCACGGCTGGTTCATGGGACGCATCGGCGCGTTATTGGCGGAGCACGGCCGGACACCGGTCGGCTGGGCCGAGACCGGCACCGAACTCCCGGCGGAATTCACCGTGATGACCTGGCGCGACTCGGCCCACGCGTTCGACGCGGCCCGGCGCGGCAACGAGGTCGTCAACGCCCACTACCTGTCCACGTACCTCGACTACCCCCAGTCCGACGACCCGGGCGAACCGCCGGCCCAGCCGGGCGCCGTCGTCGACCTGCGCGCCGTGCACACCCACGAACCGGCACCGGACACGTGGGAGCAGGCGACGGCCGCGCGGGTGCTCGGCGCCCAGGCGCAGCTGTGGACCGAGTTCGTCACCACGCCCGACCACATCGAGTACCTCACCTACCCCCGGCTCTGCGCGCTGGCCGACCGCAGCTGGTCGGGCGCCGCCGACTGGAGCGACTTCATGGACCGGCTGCGGACGCACACCGCCCGGCTCGACAGCCTCGGCGTCACCTACCGCCCGCTGTCCCCCCTGTCCCCGCGGCCCCGCACGGCCGCGGCAGTACCGCCAGCACGACCACGTCCGAGCACCCCCCACCGTTCCTGAGAGGAACACACCTGATGAGACAGATCACGAGGAACCGGATACGCACCGCAGCGGCCACCGCCGTCGCGGCCGGCCTCTGCTGTGTCGGACTCGCCGCCCTGCCGGCCAGCGCCAGCGCAGCCGCGGACGGGCTCAGCGTGCAGTACCGGACCAGCGCGTCGGGCGCCACCGCCGACCAGAGCGAGCCGTGGCTGAAGGTGAAGAACACCGGCAGCACAGCAGTGCAGTTGAGCACGGTCAAGGTCCGCTACTACTTCAAGTCAGATACGGCGGCGGCCACCTACCGTTTCGCCTGCTCCTGGGCGGTCGAGGGCTGCGCCAACATCACCGGTACGTTCGGCACGCTCGCCCACCCGACCGCCACCGCCGACCGCTATCTGGAGATCGGCTTCACCGCGGGTGCGGGCTCGCTGGCCGCGGGCGCCGACACCGGTGACATGCAGCTGCGGTTCTACCAGTCCACCTGGCAGACGCTGAAGCAGAGCGACGACTACTCCTTCGGCGCCGGCCAGTCCTCGTACGGCGACTGGACCAAGGTCACCGCGACCCTCGGCGGCACCGCGGTATGGGGCACCGCACCCGAGGGCAACACGCCGGACCCCGACCCCACCGACCCGCCCACCGACCCGCCGGGCGACGGCGCCACGCTCTTCGACGACTTCAACTACACGAACCACACCGACCCGAAGATCTCCGCGAACGGCTGGAACGTCCGCTCCAACTCCGGTGGTCCCGGCGTCCCGGGCGCCACCTGGGCCCCCGAGAACATCACCTTCGCCTCGTCCGGCGGCAACTCCATCATGAACCTGGAGACCTCGACGGCAGGCACGGGCCAGTCCACGAAGCACACCGAACTCCTCACCAAGTCCATGAAGTTCAAGAACGGGACCTACGCGTCCCGGGTGAAGTTCTCCGACGCCCCGAAGTCGGGCCCCGACGGCGACCACCTGGTGCAGACGTTCTTCACGCTCAACGACCTGACCGCCCCGATGGCCGACGACTACGCGGAGTACGACTTCGAGTACCTGCCCAACGGAGGCTGGGGCGAGCCGTCCAACATCCTCTACACCACCTCGTGGGAGACCTACCGCCCCGATCCCTGGGAGGCTGTCAACCAGCACAGCGAGTCCCGCACCAGCTTCGCCGGCTGGCACGACGTCGTCTTCACCATCGACAGCAGCAGCATCAAGTACTACGTCGACGGGCAGCTGTTCGGCACCCATGACGCCACGTACCTGCCCGAGCGGCCGATGGGGATCTACTTCAACCAGTGGCTGATCGACCTCGCGGGCCAGACGAGCACCACGCCGCGCGCGTACGACCAGCAGGTCGACTACGTCCTGCACGTCAAGGACCAGGTGCTCACCCCGGCCCAGGTGAGCGCCAAGCTCGCTGCATACCGCACGGCGGGCACGACGTTCGAGGACACGGTGCCCGGAGTCTGACCCGACAGTCGATCCGGCAGCGGACACGCAGACGGACCGGGGTGGGTGCCCTCACGGCACCCACCCCGGTCCCGTGCTGTCGGGGAGGGGATCCGACCCTGCGGGGCCGTGCACCGGATCAGTGCCTCGTCCTCCGGAACGGCACGGGTAATTGACGGGTAATGGCGGGTGCCTAGCGTGCCGAGGCGTTCCCGATCCGAAGGGCCACGCGCAGCGGGCGCCCCCAGGAACGACAACGTCCCCCGACAACAACGGAGCTGATGTGTACTCATCCCCGACCACCGGCCGCCCCTGGCCAAGGACGCTCGCTGTCGCGGGCATCCTGCTGGCCACGGTCGCCAGTGCGCCAGGATCCCTCGCCGCCGCCGGGGTGAAACCGCCCGAGGCGACAGGCGTGGTCGGCGCCCCGGCGCAGAAGCCCGTGACGCGCACCTCCTCCGTCACGCTCATCACGGGTGATGTCGTCACGACCACGCTCGACGCCGGGCGCGTCAAGGCGGTGAACGTCTTCTCGGCGGGAGACCGGCCGACCGCCTTCCATACGTCGACCGGTGCCGACGGCGACCTCTACGTCTATCCCGAGGACGCCACCGACACGGTCGACTCGGGCCTCGTCGACCCCGAACTCTTCAACGTCAGTCAGTTGCTCAAGGACGGCCGCGCGGATGCGCGCACCGACGCGATACCGGCGCTCGTGGCCTACGCGGGCAGCCCGGGCTCGCCGGAACGGAGCGCGGCGGCGGAAAGCCTCCCCGCGAGCGGGCGCGAGGTGACACTGCCCCGTCTGGGCATGGCCGCGGTGACCGTGGAGAAGGAGGACGCCGCGCGCTTCTTCCGCGCCGTCCGGTCCAAGGCCGGAACCGAGGCCAGGACGCAGGAGAGGACGGCGCGGTCCACCGCCCCGGCCATCACCCGGCTCTGGTACGACGGCAAGGTGAAGGCGACCCTGGACCGGAGCACCGCGCAGGTCGGCGCCCCCGCTGCCTGGGCCGCGGGCTTCGACGGCAAGGGAGCCAAGGTCGCCGTCCTCGACTCCGGAATCGATCTGAACCACCCCGACGTGTCGGGGCGGGTGAGCCTCAGCCGGAGCTTCGTCCCGGGCGAGGACGTCCAGGACGGATTCGGCCACGGCACGCATGTCGCCGCGACCATCGCGGGGACCGGTGCCGCGTCCGGTGGAACGTACAAGGGCGTGGCGCCGGCCGCCGATCTGATGGTCGGCAAGGTCCTCAACAACAGTGGGGGCGGCGATTTCTCCGACGTCATGGCCGGCATGGAGTGGGCGGCGTCGGAAGGGGCCGACGTCGTCAACATGAGCCTCGGCGCCGCGGCGACCGCCGCCCGCGACCCCCTGACCGAGGCGGTGGACTCGCTGAGCGCGGCGACCGGCACCCTCTTCGTCATCGCGGCCGGCAACAGTGGCCCGGACGAGGTGACCGTCGCCACCCCCGCGAACGCTCCCTCGGCGCTCACCGTGGGCGCGGTGGACCGCACCGACGCGCTGGCGCCCTTCTCCAGCCGCGGCCCCAGGGTCGGCGACGCGGGCATCAAGCCCGAGATCACCGCACCGGGCGTGGGCATCGTGGCGGCCCGCGCCGCGGGCACGAGCCTCGGAGTCCCGGTCGACGCCCAGTACATCGCGATGAACGGCACCTCGATGGCCACCCCGCACGTGGCGGGCGCGGCGGCGATCATGGTGCAGCGTCACCCGGAGTGGACCGGGCAGCAGATCAAGGCCGCCCTCACCTCCCACGCGAAGCCGATCAGCGGCCAGACGGTCTACGAGCAGGGATACGGGCGGCTGGACATCGCCGCCGCCCTCGACTCCGACGTCTCGCTCGACGGCACGGTCGACTACGGCCTCGTCATGTGGCAGGACGGTACGTTCGAGAAGCGCTCCCAGCCGCTCCGGCTCGCCAACGAGGGCGGCGAAGCCGTGGAGTTGACTCTGGACCTGGCGGTCACGGAACGCGCAGGAACGCCTCTCCCCGCCGGCGCCCTCACCTTGAGCAAGGGCGACGGCACCGCGGCCACCACCGTGACCGTGCCCGCCGGTGGCAGTGCCGAGCTGACCGCGACGCTTGACCCGAACCTCGTCCCGGCAGGCCGCTACACAGGCGCGCTCACGGCGACCTCGCCGGACGGCCGGACCGTCCGCACCCCGGTCGGCTTCATCAAGGAGACCCCGCGGCGGGCCGTGACCGTCGACTTCAAGGACCGCCTCGGCAAGACCCCCTCCATGGTCGAGCTGACGGTCCAGGGTCTCGACAACACGTATGTGACGGGGCACCGGCTCCGCGGCCGGGACAGCTTGAGTCTGCGGCTGCCGCTGGGCATGTACTCCATCATCGGCACCCTGATCACCGACGACGCCGCCGGTATCGAGACCGTCGAGTACGCCACCGACGTGTTCGCCTTCCCCGAGATCGACAACACCCGCGAGCCACAGGCGCTCCACGTCGACGCGGCGCGGGCGAAGGACCTGGCGCTGGACGTCGTCGACGAGCAGAGGCCCCTGGAGGCATCGCACGTCACCCTGACGATGCAGCGCACCTCTCCCGGCGGCGCGACGACCCAGATGCGCGGCTACACCGACGTACAGGGCTCCTCCGACGAGAAGTACGGAGTCATCCCCAGCGGCGAGGCCGACACCGGCGAGTTCGTGCTCTCGACCTTCGTCGCCGTGCGCGAGCCGCTCCAGAAGCTGGCTGTCACCCGTCCTGTGCGCGAGGACATCGCGGTACGCGCCCCGGTCAACACCGCGCGATTCTCCGGGACGAAGAATCTGGGCCTGGTGGACGTGGGCGCGGGCAGCCGGGAGGAGATCGCCGCCGCCGACGTGCGAGGCAAGGCGGTCCTGGTGACCTCGGACAACCTGGTCGGAGTCACCGAGCAGGCACGGTGGGCCGCAGAAGCCGGAGCCGAGGCGGTCATCGCCGTTCCTCCTCGGGAGGGCCCGCGCGCCGGCTTCGTCGGCAGCGGTCTGACCATCCCCGTCACCGTCGCGGGTTACGAGGACGGCCGACGACTCGTCGAGCTCACCGCGCAGGGTGACGTGGCCGTGGCGCTCACGGGCGTGCACGAGTCCCGTTACACGTACTCGGCGCAGTACTACGACACCGGCGCGCTGCCCGCCAAGGTGGCGCGGCGGGCCTCTGCCGATGACTTCGTCACGGTCCGCAACACCTTCCATGCGGACGGGGTGCGGCGTGTGGGCTGGGAGATGCTCAACGCCTGGGGCCCGTACGGCATCCCGTCGCTCCAGACCGGTCAGGCGCTCGGCCAGGGCGGCACACGCGACGACCACATCCTCGCCGACAAGCGGGTCAGGTACCAGCAGTTGGTCACCCCGCACACCTCGTACGCGGCGCAGATGGTGAGCCCCGAGACCGTGTACGAGCGGCCGGGCCGCACCTACCGTGAGGACTGGTACGCCGCCCCGATGCACCCGTCGGCCCACACCGAACTCGCTTGTTCCTTCTGCCGAACGGACACCGGCGTCTTCTTCACCGCCAACTCCGGAGGCGACGCGGACCCGGGCCACGGGATCGTCGCCGGGCGGCTGCCCACCTGGACGTACTACCGCGACGGCGAGAAGGCGACCGATCTCGCCCACCTCATGGTTCCCGAGGCCGCGGACTACCGGGTCGTCCTGGACACCAGGCGCTTCGGCGACTACACCGGGGTGACCCTGGGCCCCTCGACCCGCACGGAGTGGAGCTTCCGCTCCCAGGCGCCGCGAACCACGGCGATCAAGGGCTGCGAGAACGTCGTCGCCGGGGCAACACGGTGCGAGCCGCTGCCCGTTCTTCTGCTGGACTACGCGATGCCGCTGAACCTCTTCAACGAGGCACCGGCCGGTCGCGCGTTCGACTTCACCGTCCGCACCTCCCGACCGCGTGGCTGGGAAGGCGATACCGCCCCGGCGGGCGCGAAGGTCTCCGTCAGCTACGACGGCGGAACGACATGGACGGAGGCCGGGACGCGGCGTACGTCCGAGGACTCCTTCGCGGTCACGGTCGACCACCCCGAACGCGCCGCGACGAACGGCTACGTGACGCTGCGGACGGAGGTCTGGGACCGCAGGGGCGCCCGCACGGTGGAGACGATCAACCGCGCCTACGCGTTGAGGTAGCCCCGTAGCGGCTGCCTCGCGCACGTACGACGCATGACGCCGCCCGGACCCGTTCGCTCTCGTCTGGCGCGTCGGGGTCAGTGACGCTGACGCGCCACTGGAATGTCTGTACGAGGCCCTACTCAACTGGAAGCCTTTCCCCCGGATCCACTCGCACGGCACCTGCGATCCGGAGTCAGCGAGCGCCCTGGACAGGGAGCACGCACGGCGAACCGCAGGGCGTATCCGCCTGCATGACGTCGACCGACGTGCAGGCGTGGGCGGTTCGCTACCGACGACCGCCGGAGGCTGCTCCCCATGGGGGTGTGCAGCCTCCGGCCCCCCTTTGCGTACAGGAGATATCACTTCCATGCACCGACCCATACTCAGAGCGACGACGGCCGTCGCGCTCGCCACGCTGATGGGCGCCACCGCCCCGGCAGCCGTCGGCGCCGACACCGACACTCCGAAGGCACCCCGGGTGAGTGCCCTGGGACCCACGACGTCGGCCGCCATCCACACCGTCCGCCTCGTCACCGGCGACACCGTCGTGGTCACCGGCACCGGTGCGGACCAGAACGTGTCCTTCCAGCCCGACGGGGACAGCCCCGAGGGCATCGCGCACATCGAGCAGACCGGTGACCAGATCACCGTGATCCCCGACGAGGTGCGCGCGCTCCTCGACGCGGGAGCCCTGGACCCCCGCCTGTTCGACATCGACGGGCTCATCGCCCAGGGCTACACCGACGGCGCCGAACTGCCGCTTATCGTGCGCGGCGCCACAGCGGACGTGGCGCTCCCGCCGGGTGCCGGGAAGGTGCGCAAGCTGCGCGCGCTGAAGTCGGCCGCGACCCATGTCGCTCCGTCCCGCACCGGCGCGTTCTGGTCGGAGCTGAGGTCGACGCGGAAGGGCGCCTCGGCCAAGAAGCTCGCCACGGGGGTCGAGAAGGTCTGGCTGGACGGCAAGGTCAGGGCCAACCTGGCCGACAGCGTCCCGCAGATCGGCGCCCCCCAGGCATGGGCGGCCGGCAAGGACGGCAGAGGGGTCAAGGTCGCCGTGCTGGACACCGGGGTGGACCAGACCCACCCCGATCTCGCCGGGCGGGTCGCCGAGGCCCGCAACTTCACCGAGACGGAGGACGCGGTCGACCACCACGGCCACGGCACACACGTCGCGTCCACGGTGGCGGGCTCGGGGGCCGCTTCGGAGGGGAAGAACAAGGGGGTCGCGCCCGGCGCGGAGCTCCTCGTCGGGAAGGTACTCAACGACCAGGGGTCGGGCAGCGACTCGTCCGTCCTCGCCGGCATGGACTGGGCCGCGCACAGCGGCGCCAAGGTCGTCAGCATGAGTCTCGGCACCAACGCCGCCTCCGACGGAACCGATCCGCTGAGCGCCGCCGTCGACAGTCTCACCGCCGAGACCGGCACGCTGTTCGTGATCGCCGCCGGCAACACCGGGCCCGACCAGACCACGATCGGAGCGCCCGGCGCCGCCGACGCGGCGCTGACCGTGGCCGCCGTCGACAAGCAGGACCGACTCGCCTCGTTCTCCAGCCGCGGACCGCGGCTCGGGGACAACGCCCTGAAGCCCGACGTCGCCGCGCCAGGAGTCGGTATCGTCGCGGCCCGTGCGTCCGGGACCACCATGGGCACGCCCGTCAGTGCGTCCTACACGGCGGCCAGCGGTACGTCGATGGCGACCCCGCACGTTGCCGGAGCCGCCGCCATCCTTGCCCAGGCCCACCCCGAGTGGACCGCGGCCGACCTCAAGGGCGCGCTGATGTCGAGCGCGAAGACGCTCGCCGGCGGGGCGTTCGCCGAAGGCTCCGGGCGCGTTGACGTTCCCGCCTCGCTCGACCAGACGGTCTGGGCCACCAACGCGTCCTTCGGCACCGTGGCGGCACGCGGATCCGCAGCGCCGATCACCCGCAAGGTCACGTTCCACAACACCGCCGACCGGGAGGTGACCCTCTCACTGGCCGGAGCCCTCACGCTCGACGGTGGCGCGGTCGCCGCCGGCGCGCTGACCTTGGGTGCCGACTCCGTGACCGTTCCGGCCGGCGGCAGCGCCGACGTCGACGTCACGGTCGCGCCCGACCTCGCCACCGCCTACGGGACGTACACCGGGACCGTCACGGCCACGGGGGAGGGCGTCACCGCGCACGCCACCGTGGCTCTGAACCGCGAACAGCCCACGGTGAAACTGTCGTTGAAGGCCCTGATGCCCGACGGCAGCCCTGCCACCGGCTCCAGCATGATCACGCTGCGCGATCTGACCGACTCCGGCCCGCCGGCCTTCATCCGCATGGGCGCCGACGGGGTGGCCACGGCCCAGGTGAGGCCCGGCCGTTACACGATCTTCGGCCATCTCCGTAAGGGCGGTGACCTCGTCACCTTCGGGCTGCCCGACATCGAGGTCGGCGACCAGGACGTCTCCGTCTCCGCGGACGGCCGTGACGCCCGGCTCATCGAGGCCCGGACACCCCTCCGCAGCGAACTGCGCAATCTCAACCTGTCGGTGGGCCGTCGCTCCGCGGAGCAGGCGACCGGAGCCTCCTCCACCTTCGTGCTCGGCCGCGCCGGTGCCGGGCACCAGTGGGCTCTGCCGAGCGCGAAGCCCAAGGACGGCACCTTCGGGACGAACGTCAACTGGATTCTGCAGGCCCCGCCGATCGTGGCCAAGGCGCAACTGCCCGATGACCTCGTGGACCTGCGGGCCGAGTCGTTCACCTTCTCCGGCCGCTTCGACGGAACCCGCCGCCTGGACGTCGCCGATGTCGGCAACGGTTCCGCCGAGGAGCTCGCGGCAACCGACGTCAAGGGCAAGCTCGTGATGGTCCGGCGGACCACCAGCACCGACGTGTACACCGTGCTGCCCGGGCTGGTCGAGGCGGGCGCCGCAGCGGTCATGGTGGTCAACACCGTCGACGAGCGGCTCCCGGGTGCGTTCAGCACCACGGTGCCGGTCTTCGGCGTCCCGAAGAACAAGGGTGACCTGTTGGCCGAGGCCCTCACCCGGGGTCCGGTCGACGTCAAGCTGACCGTCGAGAGCAATCCGTCGTACCTCTACGGCTTTGTGCGCGGTGAGGCGGACGGCATTTCCGCCGATCAGACCTTCGATCCGGACAGGAGTCAGCTCGCGGACATCGCCGTGAAGACCTACTCCCCGGCGGCGAACCCCGATGACATCCGCAACAGCCAGGACGGCTGGATGGGCGTCAGCAACGTCTCCGGGCGGGGCAGCGGGTCGTTCGCCCAGATGTCCTTCGGTACGACGCAGCACGTCTATGTGAACGCCGAGGACGCCAAGTGGCAGCGCGTCGTGGTGCCGGGCAGCAACGGTGCCTCCATGGTCTCCATGCTGCGGCCGTTCACGCCGGGCGAGGAAGTGACGGAGGAGTGGTTCAAGCCGGTGCAGCGCCCGACGTCGCCGGTCGACGTGTACGCTCCCGCAACCGGCATGACGCCGTCGAGGAACGACGAGGAGATGCTCGTCCAGATCCCCGCATGGGCCTCGCCGGACGGCCACTTCTACGAGGGAAGCTCCATGGCGGAGGGCGATGTGGACGAGTTCCGTGTCTACCGCGACGGCACTCTCCTCGGCACCGCTCCCTACCCGTACGCCTCGATCACCGGACTGCCCGCGCAGAAGTCCCGGTACCGCTTCGAGCTGGACGCGAAGCGCACGCAGGAATGGTGGCAGGCGAGCACCGAGACGCACACCGCCTGGACGTTCGACTCCGCTCAGCCGGAGGGTGTCGACTGGCACACGCTGCCGCTGCTCCACGCCGACTACGACCTCCGAGGCGTGGCCATCAACAGCTCGATCACGCCGTCGGTCACCCGCAAGCTCACCGTCTCCTTCCGCAGCGCCGACGGCACGCGGTCGCCGCTCCGGACCGCGTCCGTCGAGGTGTCGTACGACGGCGGCAAGACCTGGCGCCACGCGTCAGCCGAGACGACGTCGCAGACGGCGACGGTGCAGCTGAGGGCTCCGGAGGGGGCGGCGTCCGTCTCCCTCCGAGTGACGGGCGAGAACGTCGCAGGAAGCCGCATCGAGCAGACCGTGATCAACGCGGTACGCGTCGCGAAGTGACCTAGGTCGTGTCCGCAAAGTCTCGTCTGGCCGGCGGTGTCTGGCACGCACTCTCGCGGCGTTGCCGAAATGCCCGAGTAGCTCCGCTACAAGGGCACTCCGGCGCCTTGCGAGAGCACGCACCAGACGCCGCCGGCCCCACCCTTCGGGTGGACGACGATACTTTGCGGACACTCCCTAGCCGGACGTCGACACCGCACGGAGAACGCTCGGCCATGAACGGGGCCGGACTCCGGTGATCCTCACCGGAGTCCGGCCCTGCCGCTTACGCCGCGGTTCGTATCGCCGTGCGTGGTTCTACTGGGTCAGCCACCCGCCGCGTGCCGCCTGCCAGGCGAGCTGGGCACGGTTTCCCGCCCCTGCCCGCTGCATCAACCGGGTCAGCCGGCGCTGGACCGTGCGGAGGCTGGTGTCGAGCTGGCGGGCGATCGCCACGTCGGTGAGCCCAGCGAAGAGCAGGCCGAGCAGTTGGACGTCGGAGGCGGGCAGACCGGCCGCGTTCGTTCCCGTCCCCGCTTGAACCGGCTTGAGCGGGACACTGCGTTCCCACAGCAGCTCGAACAAGGCCACCAGGGCTTCCACGAGCGCGCTGCCGCGGACCGTGAGCCACTCACCGGGCCGGTCGTCGCCCCCGGGGAGCAGCGCGGTGGTCCGGTCCGAGACCAGCAGTTTCAGAGGGAGCTCGTCGAGCACGCGGACGCCTTCCCCGGCCGCCTGGTACGTGGTGATGTCGGCGAGCGAGCTCGGCTGGTCGAGGGCACGCCGGTCGTAGATCGACCGGCACCGTACGTTGCGGCCGAGGGTTCCCAGGACGTCGAGGGAGACCCCTCCGTCGATGACGAACGGCGGCGTACTGAGCACGAGCAGTTCCCGGGTGGTGTTCGCCACGGTCTCCGCGTACCGGCGACGGCAGTGCTCCGCGTCCTTGAGTACGTCGACGGGGCCGGAAGCCTCTCCCGCCAGCTGACCGAGCCGGTAGTCGGCCGCGAGAGTCGTCAACTCGGCTCGGGCCCGGTTCAGTTCGCGCTGGCGGTGCTCGATCAGCCGTTCCACGGCGACCTCGGGAGCCGCCGCTACCCACCGTTGGGGGCTGCCCGCGGTCAGGGTCACCAGCTGCAGAGCGGCCAACACCTGCGCGTGCTCGGCCACTTCGGCCGATGGTCTGCCCACGACGGTGGCGAGCTCCTCGGCGGCCACCGGGCCCGACCGCAGCAGATGCCGGTAGACATGCTCACCGGCCGCGGTCACACCCAGGTCCGCCAGCCCGTTCTGCTCCGTCTCCGCGCTCCGTCGTTGTGCGCGACGCATCACCGCACCCTCACCTTCCTGCCTGGTCCGTCCGTGTGCCGGGACGGTAGGCCGCACCCGTTACCCAGGTGTTGCCACAGAAGGTCGCTGCGCAGATGGGCGGCACCGGTCGCCCGGACGACTGAAGGAGCGGACGATCTCCGACGTCGAATCCCGGCGCAGGCGGGAAGCCGAGTGGGAAGCCATGCTCCTCCGTGCTTCCTGCATGCTGTTTCCCTGGTGGAGCAGGTCTCTGTGCCGTCCAATGATTCCGCACGAGCGTATGGTGGAGATTTGAAGTCCGACCATTTCTCCGCGCCTCAATCCGGATCTTCGAAACCTCTCGCGGAAATTCTGCCCCATTTGGAGTGCGACATGGGCATCAGGAAGAAGGCCAAGAACGTCGGCGAGATTTCCAAGGGAAAGACCAAGGAAACCGTCGGGAAGGCTGTGGGCAACGAAAGCATGGAGGCAGAAGGAAGGGCCGAAAAGACCAAGGGCAAGGTGAAGCATGCCGTGGAGAAGGGCAAGGACAAGCTTCGCCACTGAAACGTGTGGTCCGACACCAGCAGCCGCCGACTCCGCCGTGCTACGTGCACCGACGGGGCCGGCGACGTGCCGAGGCCCTCGTGCGCGTGCTCCGGATTTCCCATCCCGCCTGTGCGGGCCGAGAGGAGAAGATGATGCCTGCCGGCTCCAACAAGAAGCGCGAGCGTCAGTACGAGCACATCAGGGAGAGCGCCGAGGAGCGGGGCGAGTCCACGAGGCGCGCGAAGGAAATCGCAGCGCGCACCGTCAACAAGGAACGTGCGCGCTCCGGCGAGGCGAAGAACCCCGGCAAGGTCTCCACGCAGGACAGGAAGTCCGCCTCCCAACGGGGTGGCGAACATTCCCACAGCGGATCTCAGGGGCCGACGAAGGACCAGCTGTACGCGGAGGCCAGGAAGCGGAATATCGATGGCCGCTCTTCCATGAGCAAGGAGCAGCTCCGGAACGCCCTGGGCCGCTGACACGTCGCCGCTGATACGTGATCGTGTGATTCTGCCGAACACGGTCCGGTACCGCCGTGTCCGCACGTGCCCGCAGTGCATTCCGCGCGGTGAGCCGTACACCTTTCCGTCGGCCGAGAAGAGAAACCACCATGAAGCTGCCGGAATCCAGGGGCGAGGTATCAGCCGCCCTGATCGAGGCGCTCGCCCGGGATCCGGGTCGGAGCCGCTTGCCGGACACGGCCCTGGCGGTGGGCGCCGACCCGTACGGCGACGACCTCCAACTCGCCCTGTACCTCTGCTACGAGTTGCACTACCGCGGCTTCGACGGGGTGGCCGGTGCCTGGGAGTGGGATCCGGAGCTGCTCGGCGTGCGTGCCGCACTGGAGCGTGTGTTCCTGGCGGCTCTGCGCGCCGACGTGCCCGTGACCGAGGACGTCGGCACCGCACTGGAGGAAGCAGTCCTGGCGCCGGCCGAGGCCGGAGGCGTGTCGTCCTTCCTGCGGGACGAGGGTGAGCTGTGGCATCTGCGCGAGTACGCGGCACACCGCTCCCTCTACCACCTCAAGGAAGCCGACCCTCACGTGTGGGTGATTCCACGCCTGACGGGCCGGGCCAAGGCAGGCATGGCCGCGGTGGAGTACGACGAATTCGGGGCGGGGCGAGCGGAACGTGTCCACTCGAAGCTCTTCGCCGACCTGATGGCCGACCTCCGGCTGGACCCGACCTACGGGCGCTACCTCGATGCCGGCTCGCGGCAGATGCTGGCGACCGTCAACCTCATGTCGCTCTTGGGGCTTCACCGCTCCCACCGTGGTGCGTTGGTCGGTCACTTCGCCCTGGTGGAGATCACCTCGTCACCGGGGTCGAGGCTCCTCGCCGAGGCGTTGGAGCGAGTCGGTGCCGGACCCGCGGCGGTCCACTTCTATGCGGAGCACGTGGAGGCCGACGCCGTGCACGAGCAGCTCGTACGCCACGAGGTCGTCGCCGGTCTGCTCCACGAGGAGCCGCATCTGGCACCGGATGTCGCTTTCGGTATCGCGGTCACCGACTGGTTGGAAAACCGGTTGGGGGAGCAGCTGCTCAGCGCCTGGCAGGACGGCGAGTCCTCACTCCGCGTGCCGCTTCGTGGCGCGTGACGCGGTCTTCGGCCTCTTCCGGCCGCGGTGGCTCGTGTCGCACCAAGGGAAGATGTGACTTCGTCGGCAGGTGCACAGTGCCACAACGGGACGGTCCGAGCGTGCAAGAGTGCCGTCCTCCTGGACCACTTCGACCGGCCCTTCCACGAGCATGGGTCCACCCGGCTCCTGCATGACGCGCCGTGCGGCGCCCCGAGATGCGGTCTCCGGTTCAGTACGGCCGTTCTGCACGGATCACCACCAGCTCCTCCTCTTCCTGGCCGGGTTCGATCAGGCCCCGCATCTCCAGCCAGGCGGCCCGTCCACGCAGGACGGGGCCGAAGGGAACGAACCGGCGGTCGGCCACGCTGACGTCCAGCCCGGCGTCGGCCAGCCGTGTCGCGGTGATCGTCGGCCCGCTCAGCACGGAGTGGACGGCGAGCAGCACACCCCCTGGGCGCAGAAGAGCAGGAACCTTGGCGCAGACCCGGTCGATCACCGCTCGGCCGTCCGGCCCCGCCTCCCAGGCGCGAGCTCTGCCGCGACTGGGCAGGCGCCTGCTCGCGGACGGCACATACGGCGGGTTCGCCAGCACCAGGTCGAACCTGAGCCCCGCCACAGGCTCCGTCAGGTCGCCTCGGCCGGCCCGGATCACCCGCGCGTGGCCGGACAGCAGTGCGTTCAGCCGCGTCGTGAGAACCGCCGCGGCGGACATGTCGATGGCGATCACGCGGCCAGCGCCATAACGCGCGGCGGCGATGGCCACCGCGCCCGTACCGGTACCCACGTCCAGGACCTCTGCTCCAGGGGCCAGGTGTTCGCGCCGCAGAGCCGAGATCAACATGGCTGTGTCCTCCTGTGGCGCGTAGATACCCGGAGGGCTGAGGAATACCAAGGTCGGGGTCCGGTTCTCAGAGAGCACGAAGGGCCGGCGGAAGCGTCCTCGCCGACCGGTCGAAAAGGACTTCAACAGAACTGATGGCGCTCACCACCCGCGGTGTCGTCGACCCGGTCCGCGACTGACGTATCCACCTTGCGTCCCTCCTCCCGAGGCTGCAATCGGTGAGCTGAGTGGCCCAGGAGCCTACGTGCCGTGTGCACATGTGAAGCGCATACTGGAAGCACCTGCGCGAACGGAGGATGTCATGATCATCCTCGGCGTTATTCTGCTGGTCATCGGCCTGGTGGCCGGTCTGGGGATCCTGTGGACCATCGGTATCGTGCTCGTCGCGATCGGAATTCTCCTCTGGATCATGGGTGCCGTTGGGCACGCAGTCGGCGGTCGACGCCACTACTACTAGGGCCGCCTGATCCGGCTCCGTGCACGTGGCCGTGTGAGACGCCCAGGGGGACGCGGGAAGTCGGCGGCCCTGGGTACCCCGCGCCCTGCGCACGGACATGACGCCGGTCGGTGGATCGGAACCCTGACAGGGGCGTCGGACACGTCGACAGAACGACGATGAGTCCGGAGCGGGCCCCACCAGGGCAGGTGCGCCCGATGGCTCCGCTCAAGGTGCGGCGCGGCCGATACCGATCAGACTTGAATTCATGGCAGAAGAACGTCGGCCGCGCGCCGGGAAATCCACGAAGACAGCCCCTCGCCGCACGCCGTCAGCGTGTGGAGCGCAGGAGGCTGCCCGTGCTGCTTGCCGGAGCCTGAGCGACCTGATCGACCATCCCGTGGAGGGCGTCTCAGCGGTGAGACGCGCCGAGGACGGTTGGTGCGTCGTCGTGGACGTACTCGAACTGCCCCGGATCCCGGACACCACAAGTCTTCTTGCCTCCTACGAGGTGCAGCTCGATCGGGACGGCGAGCTCATGGAGTACCGCAGGGTCCGCCGCTATCGGCGGGGAGCTGCCGATGAATGACCAGGACTGCCCGACGACCGGAAGGACGACCCATGCCCGCGACCACCTATTCCGATGAGGTAGTGGCGTGCCCGCCGCGCGCCGGCACGTTGTACGACGTGCTGGAACTCATCCTTGATCGGGGCATGGTGATCGACGTGTTCGTCCGGGTCTCCCTGGTCGGCATCGAGATCCTCAAGGTGGACGCGCGCATCGTCGTAGCGAGTGTGGACACCTACCTGCGATTCGCCGAGGCATGCAACCGGCTCGACCTGGAGCGTGACTCCGGAAGCACCACCGTGCCCGAGCTGTTGAGCGGCAGCGCTGCCAAGTCCATCGGCAAGCGCAAGGTGCGCAAGGCCGCGGAGTCCGTGGGCGACACGGTGCGCAAGGCGGTCGGCGGCGGTGACGACGACTCGGACGAGTCGGACGAGGAAGAGCAGCAGGAACGGCCCAGGAAGCGGCGTGCTCCGGCGCGCAGTGGTGCGCCCCGTCGACGTCGTTCGGAGGCGTGAGCCGTGACGGCCGACGGTGTGTACGTCTACGCGATCATCCACGAGGGCAAAAGGCTGCCGAAGAAGGCTGGCGGTGTCGGCGCCCCGGCTGCCCCTTTGCGCACCATCCGGCAAGGACGGGTTGCCGCAGTCGTCAGTGATGCTCCGCCTAAGCTCCGAGCCCGGCGGCGCGACCTGATGGCTCACCAAGACCTTCTGATGCGGCTCGCGGACGATGGACCGGTCCTGCCCATGCGGTTCGGGATGGTCGCACCGGACGAGGAGACCGTGCGCGGTCAACTGGCCGCCGGCGAGACGGACCACGTCGCCGCTCTGGAGTATCTCTCCGACGCGGTCGAGGTCAACGTCAAGGCCCTCCCGGCGCAGAACGGACTCGCGAGTCTCGTCGCGGAGGACACGAGAGTCCGGCGGCTGCGGGACGAAGCACGGCGCCGCCCCGGCTACGAGGCCAGCCTGCGACTGGGCGAAGCCGTGTCGGCCTCTCTTGAGAGCCGGGCAGCCGAGGCAGGACGACGAGTCCTGCGCGAGCTCACACCCATGGCCCGTGCGGTGGCCGTCGGACCGGACGTCCAGGGATGCGTGCTCAACGTGTCGTTCCTGGTCGACCGCGGAGACAGCGACGACTTCCGAAGCGTGGCGGAACGTTTCGGAAGCGCGCACCGTGACCACGTCGAGCTGCGGTGCGCGGGTCCGCTGCCGTGTTTCAGCTTCGTCGCCGCCGAAGGCGCGCACGCACGGGCAGCCGGGGTCTGACATGGGACTGATCACGGGACTGCTCACGCTCCCCATCGCACCGGTCCGCGGTGTCATCTGGGTGGCGGAGAAGCTCAACGACGCTGCCGAGCGCGAACTGCACGACCCAGGAGTGCTCCGCGCCCAACTGGCTGTACTGAACCGGGAATTCGAAGACGGAGACATCAGCCTGGAGGAGTTCGAACGGGAAGAGGAACGGCTACTCGACCGGCTGCATGCTGCACAAGCCGGCCCCACGCCGAACGATCGAAGGTGACGTGCTCATGGATGACACAGCCAAGGTGACCCTCGCAGCCGCAGTAGTGGGTGGCTATGTGCTGGGCCGGACGAAGAAGGGCCGGCTGGCGCTGACCATTGCGACCTATCTGGCAGGCAGGCGATTCGGCCTCGAACCCAAACAGCTTGCCGCCGAAGGGATGCGCAGGCTCGGCGAGATTCCCCAGTTCGCCGAACTGCAGGATCAGCTGACGGGGGAAGTCCTCGACGCGGGACGCAAGGCGTTGACGGCTGCCGCCGATCGGGGGATGAGCACCCTGGCCGGCACCCTCAGCGACCGTACGGCCCGGCTCAGCGGGACGCGGGAAGAGGAAGAGGAAGAGGAGCCGGACGAGTACGAGCAGGAAGAGGACGGCGCGGAGTACGAGGACGAGGAGGAACCGCCGGAGGACGAATACGAGGAGGAAGAGGAGGAGGAAGAGGAGCCGGAGGACGAGTACGAGGAAGAGCCGGAAGACGAGTACGAGGAAGAGGAGGAGGAACCGGAGGAGGAAGAGGAGGAAGAGGAGGAGGAAGAGGAGGAGCCGGAGGGGAAGCAGCCGAAGCGACGCAGTTCTGGGAAGACAGCCCAGGAGGAGAAGCCCCGTCCGGAGAAGAAGACGGCGTCGGCCAAGAAGGCGGCAGCGGGGAAGACCGCTCCGGCGAAGAAGACCGCCGCCCGGAAGACGGCGGCGGCGAAGAAGACCGCTGCGAAGAAGACCGCTCCGGCGAAGAAGACCGCCGCGCGGAAGACGGCCTCGGCGAAGAAGACCGCCGGTAAGACGGCCTCGGCGAAGAAGTCCGCTGCGAAGAAGACCGCCCCGGCGAAGAAGTCCGCCGCACGGAAGACCGCCCCGGCGAAGAAGTCCGCCGCTCGCAAGACGGCTCCGGCGAAGAAGTCCGCTGCGCGGAAGACGACGGCGGCGAAGAAGACCGCATCCAAGCGCGCCGATCGTCGGAGGTAGCCAGTCATGACCAGTACGGAAAGCGACCGGCCCGCAGCGGCGGAGTCAGGTATGGGCCGGCTACGGGAAGAGCTGTCCAACTTCCTCACTGCCCAGGTGGAGAGACTCGCCGAGCAGGCGGGCGACAAGCTGACCGGCGTCACGGAGCAGCTCACCGACGCGGCCGAGACCGGGTCGCTGCCCGCGATCGGCTCCCGCATTCTCAAGGGTGACTCCCCGGTGAAGGCGTTCGTCGGCGAGAAGGCCAAGGGCGTCAAGGACAACATCGTGGAGAAGGCCAAAGAGACGTTCGGTGGTGGAAAGGGGAAACGCAAGTCGAGCGGCGGCAAGGTCATGAACATCATCGAGGTCCTCGATGTGGGTGTTCCCTTGCGTGTTGCGTACGACCACTGGACGCAGTACGACCAGTTCAGCAGTTTCGCCAAGGGGGTTCGCGACGTCTCGAAGAGCGACGAGATGGCCAGCGACTGGAAGGTCAAGGTCGGCCCTTCCTCGCGCAGCTTCAAGGCGACCGTCCAGGAACAGATTCCCGACGACCGCATCGTGTGGACGTCGGAGGGAGCCAAGGGAACCACCCGTGGTGTAGTCAGCTTTCATGAGCTGGCACCCAGCCTGACGCGCATCGTCCTGGTGGTTGAGTACTACCCGTCCGGCTTCTTCGAGAAGACGGGAAACCTGTGGCGCGCCCAAGGGCGCCGAATGAGGCTCGACTTCAAGCACTTTCAGCGATACGTGACCCTCACTGAAGAAGAGCCAGAGGGCTGGCGCGGCGAAATCAGGGATGGCGAAGTCGTCGTGTCCCACGAGGACGCCGTAGAGGAAGAAGAGGCGGCTGAGCAGGAGGACACGGAAGGCGAGGAGCCCGAGGACGAAGAGGGCGCCGACTACGAGGACGAAGAGGACGACGAGGAAGACGAGTACGAGGACGAAGACGAAGACGAAGAGGACGAAGACGAAGACGAAGCAGACGAAGAGGACGAGGGCGAGTACGAGGACGAGGAGCCCGAGGAGCCCGAGGAGCCCGAGGAGCCCGAGGACGTAACCCCTTCCAGGAAGCAAAGAGGGAAGGGGCGACGCCGTGACTGACGTCGACTTCAGACAGGGGTCCTATCCCGTCTCCGGCCCGCAGACCACCAATCTTGCCGACATCCTCGAACGCGTCCTCGACAAGGGCATCGTCATCGCCGGGGACATCAAGATCGACCTCCTCGACATCGAGCTGCTCACCATCCGCCTCCGGCTGTTCGTGGCGTCCGTGGACACGGCGAAGAAGGCCGGAATCGACTGGTGGGAGAACGATCCCGCACTCAGCTCGAGCGCCTCCCGTAGTGCTTTGCAGGACGAGAACCGCGAGTTGCGTGAGCGTCTGAAGGCGCTCGAATCCGCGGCCGACGACGCGTCACCCCAGCGATGACCAAGGAGAACCCACGCACATGACGGAGCGCGGCCCCGATCCCTCGGACGTCAACGCCATCTACGTGTTCGCTGTCTGCCGCAATCTGGACCCGGCGCTCCTCGCCGGTCTGTCGGGTGTCACCGATGAGGCCCCTGTGGCAACACTGCCGATCGGGACGCTTACGGCGGTCATCCAGCCCGTCCGAGCGAGTGACTTCACCGATGAGGCGTGGCAAGCACGCCTGTCCGATCCGGGAGAGCTGGAACGGCATGCCCGCGCCCATCACGAAGTCGTTACCGCGGCTGCGGCCTGCTGCCCCACGGTCCCCCTGCCGCTCGCCACGCTCTACCACGGCGAGGAGAGAGCGCGGGAGGCGCTGGCCAACGAGACGGACCGGTTCCATGCCGCGCTGGAGCGCATCGCGCACCACGCGGAGTGGGGTGTGAAGGTGTACGCGCCGGCCTATGCCTCGAACACCCCGGTCAGGGAGTCGACCCGTCCTGCCGCGCCGGCTGGCCGAGCGCGCCCGGAACCCGGAGCGGGTCTCGCATATCTGGACCGCAAGCGGGGCTTGCAGGAGCGCCGCGAGCAGCATCAGGGAGAGGCACTGCGCAGTGCGGAAACAGTGGATGCCGAAATGAGCAGCCTTGCCACCGCCTCCCGCAGGCTGCGACCCCATGGACCCCAGCCCTCCGGGGAACGGAGGGTCCAAGTCCTCAACGCCACCTATCTGGTGTCGGAACATCGCGCCCACGAGCTCGCCGCGCTGACCCGGACACTGCAGGAACGAACCGGCGCGCAGATCGAGCTGTCGGGGCCCTGGGTTCCCTATTCCTTCGTCGGCGAGGTGTAGGCAGTGACACACGAAGTGGTGCCATGGGACAGGCCCGAACCACTGAGCGGCCCGATCGGCGTGCCGCTCGTCGACCTTCTGGACCGCATCCTCGCGACAGGCGTGGTGATCAGCGGAGACCTGGTCATCGCCATTGCCGACGTACCGCTGGTACGAGTGTCGCTGCATGCCTTGTTGTCGTCCGTCAACGAACGTGTTCCGGCGCCCTGGGCGGACGGAGGCCCGCTGTGACCGACTCGCGCCTCGACCTGGACTCCGACCAGATGGGACGTGACCTCGTCGCCCTGGTGCTGACCGTGGTGGAACTCCTACGACAGTTGATGGAGCGCCAGGCGATTCGGCGCATCGAGCAGGGCGATCTCAGCGAACAGCAGGCTGACGAGATCGGGACCACGCTCATGCTGCTCGACCAACGGATGACGGAACTCTGCGAGCAGCACGGAGTGCGTCCGGAGGACCTCAATCTGGACCTCGGACCGCTTGGAAGCCTCTTGCCCCGAAACTGAACCCGCGCGAACGGTGCGTGAGGCGGCGGTGCCGGCTCACGGCACGTTCGGGCGCGCCGCCGTCCTGCTCGATGGCTGAGGACTCGGTGGGGGAGCGGTGCGTGCGGACGCCGATCATTTAGTCACCCATGAACCACACGTAGCTGCCCGGGGTTGCCGCACACACATCAAGAAGCTCAGCAAGGTCGCGGAGAGCCGCCTTCTCAGGCTGGTCAGTCCACCGTTGCAACAGCGCGGCGACTTCGAGAAGGGCGGCTCGGGCTTCCTGTTCGTTGAAGAGGGTGTCGCCGTAGGGATCCACCCAGCCGAGCTTGCCCGAGCCGTGCCGGTCGAGCGTGCTCAGCACCCGTGCCAACGCTTCACCATGCTGATAGGACCCTCGCAGCACCGTGCTGCGGGAAGCCCTCTTGAACGAGGGACGCCCCGAGTGCAGCTCCAGCTCGATCCCCACGACTCCTCCTTCGACCACGGACACCGAAACTTCGCAGAGACTATGTGTCAGGCAGCACCTGAAGGCTTCCCGCACCTGCCGGCCGCAGGAGCTGAGTCGTCCGCAGTCCGGGCGCTGCCGGTCCTCGAAGGGGTGTCAGTGGGTGGGGGCACACTGGCGGCATGAGCACCTCTTCGCCCTCCTCGGCCGACACTTCGGATGCCTCTCCCGTCTGGGTGGCGTCGATGGGCGGCCCCTTGATCGTCATTCCTGTCTCCGCGCTGGCTTCATGGCGCGGCTGCACCGAGAACGGTGTCATCGTGGGGGACGCGACCGCTCCGGACGATTACGACCGCGCGTGTGCGGTGGACGAACTGGCCGGTGTGATAGCCGTCGGCGACAACGGCGCCCAGGCACTGGTCCTGGCGGACGAACCGGCCACCAGCTGCTACCTGCCCGAGCATCGGGCCTTCCTGCGTTGGCTCGCGGCCGACTCCGAGGACAGGCTGAAGACAGCAGCCGAGGCTGTCCTCGCGGACCCCGCCACCGAGTGGGAAGAGTGCGGCACGTGGCTGTCGGACGGGACAGCCAAGCTCATGGACTCCGCAGGGGCGGGCGCCGAGTACCCCGGTGGCGGGATGCCCGCTCAGGCAACGGTCTCGTTGCCCACGGGCCGATGGAGGGTCCGCGCCGTTCACACCGAGGCGGATGAGGAGAACTGGGTCGGCTTGGTCCAGCTCCTCCCCACCGATGCCTAGGACTCTGATCGGGAGAGTTGGCGGTTGAACGGTTGGATGGGCGGTGACGTCCTTTTGCGACGCATGTGAACGGTCGAGTGGGGCCCTCCGGCCACCTCGATGGCCTCCGCGTCCGCCACGGCTCCACCGCAGGTGGGGCCGCTTCCCGATGTGCCTCGAAAAAAAATGTGAGCCCCTGTCGATCCGGCGATGTCCCGTTCGACGTCATGATGTGCGGCGCCTCGCCGCACGAAGACGCGACAGGACCTGATGAGGAAGCACGTGGATCAACTGCTGAGAGTCCAGAACTTCAACGTCTCGAGTGACGGCATCGCTGCCGGTGTGGACCAGAGTCTCGAGAGGCCGTTCGGCTACGACCATCCGGAGAGACTGTTCGCCTGGGCCGGAGCCACGGCGAGCTGGCCCATGCGCACCGATCCCGGGGGCGGCCGGGGCCTCGACGACTACTTCACGCGGGACTTCGCACGCAACATCGGCGCCGAGATCATGGGGCGCAACAAGTTCGGGCCCCAGCGCGGGCCCTGGAACGACCACGAGTGGCGCGGATGGTGGGGCGACGAGCCCCCCTTCCACACTCCGGTGTTCGTCATGACCCACCACACGCGTCCGTCGTTCACGCTCTCCGACACCACGTTCCACTTCGTCGACGGCGACCCGGCCACCGTCCTCGAACAGGCCCGGGAAGCGGCGCGGGGCAAGGACGTCCGACTCGGCGGCGGGGTCACCACCATCCGCCAGTTCCTCGACGCCGACCTCGTCGACACCATGCATGTGGCGGTCTCGCCGATCAAGCTCGGATCCGGACTACGTCTCTGGGAGTCCCCCGACGAGCTCCTCGACCGATTCCACCTGGAGGTCGTGCCCAGCCCGAGCGGCGTGACACACCACCTGTTCTGGCGAAGGTGACGCGAGGCCCCCTCACGTTCGGGCTGTGACTGCGAGGGGGGCGTCCGCCCCGGCGGATGCCCTTCTCGCTGCCCCTCGAGCACCTCACCGTCCGACGACGCGCTCTGGCAGGCAGTCGTCGAGGCAAAGTGGGAAAAAGCACCGCAGCCAAGCAGACGTCTACCGAAGGGCCCACGACAGGCCAGGGGTCCTCAAAGCCGCTCTGGCCGCACGGGCAGGACCATGGCAGCAGGGCGCCGCCCTCGACTTGCTCGGCCGACTCGTGGGCCGGGCGTAGAAGACCCTAGTCGTCGTCCAACAGGGCCAGTTCCTCGTCCGTGAGCCGACCGAAGCAGGCCTCTTCTGTGATCATGACAGTGGACTGATTCCAGGACTCCAACCTGCTGTGCCGGGCGTTCAGGATCCAGCCCTCCTGCTTGTACGTAGCCAGGAAGTACGAGCCGTCCTTGCCGATCGGCGCTTCCTCGGAAGGCCGGGTCTCCTTCCAACCTCGCGACGCGAGGCCCGCGAGCACGGTGTCGAGCTGCCGGCGTGCCTTGTCCGGGTCGTTCCCGGAGGAACTCCACGTCGCGTTGGACGTCCACGAGACCACACACGGTGTCAGCCGAAGCGCGAACGCGGCCAGAGCCCGGTCCTTGTCGGTGGTTGCCTGGCGGGTCCAGCGATCGCCCACGGAGAAGCCCGTCCTCGTCCGTCCTCCAGGCAGCCCAGCAGCCGCGACGGCCGCGTCCAGATCCGCATGCACCGCCTTCTGACCGAAGGGGGCGGAGGACGCGGCCGCGGTCGGAGCGGAGCCCCCAAGGCTGCCACCGCATACGGTGACGAGAACGACCCATGCGGCGGCGGCCGATACCCGTCGGACTCCGATGGCGCTGGTACGCATGTGCTCTTCCCTCGGTGCGATGGCCGCCGGAGACGGCGCATCCGGTACGGGCTGATGGATTCTCGCACGAGGGTCTCCCCGCTTCCCTGGAAGGGTGACGAGGGAAGAGGTGAGGTCAGAGCCGGGTCCGACCACCGACGTGCCGCCTCGTGTCGATGCGGAGCGCCCACGCACCCGGCGCGCCCGCGGAGTGCTGCGGGAGCTCCACGGCGCTCCGGCGAACGGCTACTCCGGGCTCTTCACCCAACGTGCGGCAAGCAGAAGTGCGATGTCGTCGGGCCGGTCTGCCGCCTGTCGCGCCTCCCGGATCACACGGTCCGCCGCGTCGGTCAGTGACGACGAGCCGACTTCGGCGATCGTGCTGCGGAGCCGCTCGATGCCCAGGTCGATGTCGACTCCCGCCTGCTCGACCAGTCCGTCGGTGAACAGGGCCAGGATCGCGCCCGGTTCGAGTCGTAGGTCCGTGACCGGGTACGAAGCCGTTGGGTCGACTCCGAGCACGACGCCGCCGGCCAGGTCCAGGACCTCGGCCGTGCCGTCGGGGTGGCGCAGCACGGGCTGCGGGTGCCCGGCGCGTACGGCCTGTGTGAAGCCGGTTGCGGGGTCGAGGACGATGTAGCAGCAACTGGCGAACTGGCCAGGATCGAGGTCGATGAGCAGCCGGTTGGTGCCGTCCATCACCTCCTGCGGGTCATGGCCGCTCAGTGCGAAGGCGCGTACGGCGCTGCGTAGTTGGCCCATGGTCGCGGCAGCGGCGACACCGTGGCCCTGGACGTCCCCGATGACCAGGGCGATGTCCTTGCCGGTCTCGATGACGTCGTACCAGTCGCCGCCGACGTCCATGCCCTGGGTGCCGGAGAGGTAGCGCCCGGCGGTGTCGACGTATTCGACCTCGGGCAGCCGCTGCGGCAGCAGGGCATCCTGGAGGCCGCGGGCCAGGGCTGCCTCCGTGTCGTAGCGCTGGGCGCGTTGGAGGGCCTGGGCGATGAGGCCGGCGAGGGCCGTGAGGACCGTGCGTTCCTCGGGGCTGAAGCCCCTCGGCTGGTCGAAGCCCAGGATGCACGAGCCGACGGGCCGCCCGGAGGCGATGAGGGGCAGGAACGCCCGGGCGCCGACGTCGGTCTCCATGGCGACGCCGGGATAGGCGGCGGCCAGGCGCTGCATGGACTCGAAGAAGATGGGGCGGCCGGAGGTGAGTGCCTCCACGCCGGGAATGCGGGCGTTGAGGCCGACGCCGTCGAACGGGTCCAGGAACCCCTTCGGGAAGCCGGTCTCCCACTCCAGGTAGAGATGCCGCTCGTGCAGCAGGTAGATCGCCAGTTGTCTGCCGCCGAAGGCGGGCAGCAACTCCTCCGTGACCACGGCCGACACCTGGCGGGCGGTGACCGCCTCCGTCAGCGCGATGGCCAGGGCGACGGGCCGGTACAGCGCGGAGGACCGGTCGGCCGGGGATCCGAGTCCGACACCCGGGGTGGCGACCGATCCCGGGGCGTAGGCCGGCTGGTCCGTGGTGGTGAGCGTGGCCGTCACGCCGTCGCTGCCCGGGTAGAGCGACACGGACAGCCATTCCGTCGCGGTGTGCCGGGCGAGGAAGTGAACGGGTTCGACGGAGAGCAGGGCCGCCCGGTGGTGGTCGTCGTAGGCGGGGTTCCCGAACCACGGCAGGGCCTCCCACAGGACGTGTCCGACCAGGTCCGTCCTGGCGGTGCCGAGGAGGGCCTCCGCCGGATGGTTGACATAGGTGATCCGTCCGAGCCGGTCGAACGAGAGGATGGCGCGTGGCAGCCGGTCGGCTGCCTCGGGGGTGACCGGTCCCGCACCGAGATCCACCAGGGATCCGGTCAGATGGCTTCCCGCGCCGCGGCCGGGCGGGTGGGACCAGCGCCCCGACAGCTCCAGCAGGTGCGACCGGCCGTCGGCTCCCCGCAGCCGCATTCTGCGGATGATCGGTGTGCCCGACCCCACCGCCTGCCGGGCCAGCGTCCACAGCCCGTACGCGTCCTCGGGCACCAGCTGTGTCGCCAGCGCGTCGATGGTGCGGGGGAATTCGGCGGGCTCCATGCCGAGGATTGCGCACAGCTCCTCGTCCGCGGCGACGGCACCGCTGTCGAGGTCCCAGTCGAAGTGACCGATCTTGACCGGTGCGGCGGTGGTTGCGGGCAGCTGGACGGGTTCCGGATCGTCCTCCCACCGGGCCGGGGTTCCGTCCGATGCAAGCGCTTCGAGGGCGCCGCCGAGCAGCTGGGCGACGTGCTGCAATCTGCGACGGTCTGCCTCCCCGACCGGTTCTCCGGGGGTGGCGGGGCGCAGTACGACCAGGACGCCGACCTTTTCGAAGCCGCTGACGATGGGCACGAACAGCGAGCCGAAGGGGAACGGCAGGCCCGCCATCAGCTGCGGAAACCGGCGCATGGCTTCCTCGGCGTCGCCGAGGTACACGGGCTTCCCGGTGGACAAGGCCATGGCCACGGGGAAGGGCCGGTTCACATGCATGCGCCACCACGGCCGGAACAGCGGGATGGGCAGCCCTGCGAGCACCGCCAGCCGCAGCAGCCCCGGCGTCTCGGACCGCAGATAGATGCCGCCCGCGTAGCCTCCGGTGGCTTCGACCGCGCTCACCACGGCCTGTGCGAGCACCACGGGCAGCTCGTCCTGCACGCGGCCGCCTTTCGGCCGCGCCGGCCCGGCCCCGCTCTCCCTGAGTGGGGCGTGCCTCGCAGCGCCGTACCAGGTCACACCTCAGGATGCTCCACACCTGCGCATTCACGCACCCGGTGGGATGTGGCGCGGCGGGGCTGCCGTCGGAATCCGCGCCCGCGGACGGCCCTGGCGTCGTCTGTGCAGTGGCGCTGGGTGGCCGCTCCACGGATTCGGGGCCTTGCTCTCCGTTACGCGCCAGGAGGCCGGTACCGGACTCGCTCGGCCTCGCGCAGGGCCCCCATCGTCTCGTCGACGGTCAGGAGAACGGTCGTCTCGAACGAGCTGAGCGCGCCACCTCCGCTGATCGCCAACGCGACGGCGGCCATGGAGACGTTGTCCGGGGCTTCCCACAGGTTGTAGCCGTCGTGCGTGCCGAAGGCGTACCAGAAGCCGTGGAGCTTCCCGCCCACGGACTCGATGTACGACTCGGCGGCCTTTGCACGGTCCTCGGGGTGGCCGATCAGCCGTGCCCACGTCTCCGGTGTGTAGCTGAACCTCGACAGATAGAGCGGCATGGTGTCTCCCTTTCGCTTTCAAGGGGATGCCCCCGCTGGGCAGGGAAAGCGCCGGAGCGGCCAGCGCGTCCCCCGAACAGCCGGGGGCGATGACCGGTGTGGCCCACGGGCGGCGGGTGGTGGGCTGGCCCGGTGCCCCGGTTTCGCCCCGCGGCGGGCCGGACCGTTCAGCGGCTCGGACGGACCGGGGCGAACGGTGCCTCTGCCGGTGGCCGCCGTCGGTCTACCGTGTGCTCATGACAGCTCTGATCGTCGGTGGCAGCGGCTTTCTTGGAGCCGAGCTGATCCGGCAGGCGACAGCGGCCGGGCTCACGACGGCCGCGACGTACGCGACCGCGCCCGGCGACGCCTCCCCGGCCGCGTGGTACCCGCTTGATCTGCGGGATGTGGGGCGCCTGGACGCCGTCATGGCCGAGGTCGGCCCGCAGTTCGTCGTCAACACGGCGAGTGGCAAGGCCGACTGGGCGGTTACGGCCGAGGGCCCCGTCCGTCTTGCGAGGGTCGCGGCGGAGTACGGAAGCCGACTGGTCCACGTATCCAGCGACGCGGTGTTCTCCGGGGCCCGAGTCCACTACGACGAGACCTGCCTCCCCGACCCCGTCACCCCGTACGGAGCGGCGAAGGCGGCGGCGGAGACCGGAGTCCTCGTCGTGCATCCGCAGGCTACTGTCGCCCGAACGTCACTGATCATCGGCCACGGACGATCCGTACACGAGCACGCGGTGCACCGACTTGCCGCCGGCACCCGTGACGGCGCGCTGTTCACCGACGACATACGCTGCCCCGTGCACGTCGCCGACCTGGCTGCCGCCCTTCTGGAGCTGGCGTCGAGCGACGCGGCGGGTATCCACCATCTCGCAGGCTCCGACGCCGTGAGCCGTCACGAGCTCGGGGTCCTCATCGCCAGGCGTGACGGCCTCGACGCCTCCCGACTGCCCACGGGCCTGCGCGCGGGCAGCACGATTCCCGGCGCTCTCGACGTACGCCTCGACAGCCGGGCGACCCAGCGGACGCTGCGCACCACCCTGCGCGGTGCTCGGGAGTTCTGTACCGCACCGGCCTGACCCGCCGTGCCCATCGGCCTTGCTTCGGTGGACGGGTTGCGCTGAGTCCCGACGTACAACCAGAGCCCCGACTGCCGTTCCGGGCGGCTCCCTGCTTGTTGCAGACCGCTCATCGGCTTGCAGCAGGGACGCTGGTCGGCACCGCGGTGCTCTGGAACATCGACAACCACAACCGGTCCGCGCACATCGGGCTCGGGCTGCGGCCGTCCTCCCGGGACAAGGGCTACGGTACCGATGCGAGGGTGTGCTGCGCTCCTCCGCCTGGGTGATGGGCGAGTTCCTGGACGACGTGGTGCTCGGGCTCCTCGTCCAGGACTGGAAGCCGGACGCGAAGTCGCCTGCGGAGGTGGGCCCGGCCTGATCCCTCGCCGGGAAGCAAGGGAACGAGCCGGGCCCTGGCCCCGAGGGGGGCTCAGCGCTTGAGCGTGAAGGTGAAGGCGCCGGAGAGCTTGCCGCCCAGCCGGACTGCCGAAACGAGGTTCCCCTCCGCGATCAGCCGTTCGACCTCTGCCCGCGAAAGACCGCACCCTTCAGCGATCAGTCGCACCGGCCGGACAGGGATCCGAGCCGCGTTCCGGACCGAGATGTCGATCACCTCGTGGTCCAGGTGATCCGATCCGCCCGTGTCGAGGCGCCAGGCGTTGTCCCAGTCGAGGGCGATGCGATTACGGCGCCGCACGAGCGGATCCTGGAGCAGCTCAGCTGCCAGGCCCGGGTCGTTGTCGTGCATCCGGTCCAGCAGTTCAGGTCGTATGGAGCGCACGTTCATCCGCTCCAGGACCGTCAGTTTTGCCGTTTCCCCGCAAGCGGTGCAGAGCACGAGGAGCCAGGCGTCGAGGAGCTTGTGGTGTGCGTTGACGCGAAATTTGCCGTTGGCCCGGAAGCGCTCGGACGCGCACGCGGGGCAACGGCGGAGAACGGTCGGCAGGCAGGTGGGCATGACGACCCAGTTGTCGAGCACAGAAGTACACCGGTTTCAGTGAGAAGTCCGCAGCAAAAGGCAGCGCGGCGCACAGGTGCGACGCGCGACGAATCAGCGCTCGGGAGGTCTCACAGGGTGTACAACGGCATGTCCCTCTACTGGACGACAACTTGGTTCGGCAGCACGGTAGTTGCGCACGGCGGCGCAGTTCCAGTGGTTTTCGCCTCACCGCCAGGCATTGGCCGGCGGATCACGGGCGGAGGCGCAGCCGGATCGTGGATCAGTCGCACGAGTCGCCGGACAGGCCCCGGTTGGACCGCCCGGAGTGGTCGCGTGGTGGGATCTCCGTATGACGGATTGGTCGCAACTCAGCCATGCGTACGGCTCCGCGGAGGACATACCCGCCTTGCTGGACCGGATCGCATCGGATCCAGCCCCCGAGCTGTGGAACGACCTGTGGTCGGCACTCTGTCACCAGGGCAGCGTCTACCCGGCCAGCTTCGCGGCGCTGCCCTGGCTTGCCGATGTCGCGGGCGGGAGCGACGGGGAGCAGGCGGTGAGCGCGCTGACCCTGGCCGGTGCGATCTTGGCGGGCTCCGGCCAGCCGCACGGAGCCGGCGACGTACGTGTGCAACACGCGGTCGAGATCGGTACTTTGCTGTCGCTGGCGAACGAACACCTCCGGGCGGCGACCGATCGCACCGAGTACGTCTACCTTCTGGAAGCCGTCCTGAGCTTCGAAGGCGTCCTGGGCTGGAGTGACGACCTGGCGTGGGGACTTACCAACGAGGAGTACGAGGTCTCCTGCTCCGGTTGCGAAGCAGACCTCTTCATCGTCCTCGGCGAGCGAGGACTCTTCTCCAGCAGTGGCGACTACGCGCTGACGGAGGAGGACGTCGATACGAGGCCCTTGCGCCCTGCCAATCCCGCAGACCTGGACGGCATCGGACGACGTCTCCACGGCATCGCGCTCGCCGACGGCCGGCAGGAGGTTGCCGACATGCTGACCTACGTCTTCGGCGACGCGACGTGCCCCGACTGTGAAGCGGACTTCTCGGTGGCCGCTCAGGTCAGCGCGCGCTGGTCGGCCATGGGGCAGGCGGACACTCCCTGGGGCCGCAGGCCCTAGCGCGGTGCCGCGGTGCTGCGGCGGACGACCAGCCGGGGAGTCATCGTGGTGAGCACGGCGCGGTCCCTTCGGCCCTCGACGCGTTCGATCAGCATCCTCGCGGCCGTGGCGCCCATGGTGTGGCCCGCCTGATCGACGCTGCTCAACTGCACGGCGGCCAGCGCCGCGATCGCCGTGTTGTTGTATCCGACGAGCGAGACGTCGTCCGGCACGCTCATGCCGAGAGCGTCCGTCGCCCGGTAGATGCCGAGGGCGGCGACGTCGGCGCCGGTCATGATGGCCGTAGGGGGGCGTTCGCTCGTCAGGAGCTGCATCCCCGCCTTGTAACCCCCGTCGTCCGAGTAGCTGGTCCGCACGACCTGGGCCAGTTCCTCCAGGCCGTGGCGTTCCATGGCCTCCAGGTACCCCTTCGCGAGTTCGGCCTCCGGGGTCTGCTTCCACAGGCTCGCTTTGGTTCCGGGCGCTGATACCAAGGCGATCTCCCGGTGCCCCAGGGACACCAGGTGGTCGACCACCAGGCCCGCTCCGGCTCCGTCCGCGTCCACGACGGAGTCGTGCGCGGGGGAGGGGTCGTGGTGTCCGATCACGACCGTGGGTGTGGTGGCCGCCGTGTCGAGTACCTCGCTGCGGCGCGACCCCGGTGCGATCAGGATGATGCCGTCCATCTGGCGGTCGACCATGGAACGGATCGTGCGGGCCTGGTCGTCCGCGTCGAAGCCGGCCGCGCCGATCAGAACCGTGTACTCGCTCTGGCGCAGTTCGTCGCGGATGCCGTCGAGGATGTCGGCGAAGAAGGGGTTGCGGATGTTGTCGAGCAGGATGCCGATCGTGTAGGTCCGCCCGCGCATGCCGCGTGCGGCGGCGTGCGGCCGGTAGTTCAGCTCCGCCATGGCCGCGCGGACCTTCTCCTGCATGGCCGCGCTCGTTCCGTAGGCATTGCGCAGGACCTTGGAGACGGCGGCCGTGGACACGCCCGCATGGTGAGCCACGTCCGTGATCGTCACGCGCTTCTGCTTCGGTGCCGGATCCATGCGAGTGCCCCCGAGGTGGATGATCGATGCAACGGTCTACATGGTGCCATGAGGTGACCGCCGTGCCCAGCCCTCTTTTCTGGGGCGTTACGGCTGGATGTCTTGACGTGACAGTGGCTTGAGTGCACTGTTGTGCCCACTTCGCGTGGAGAACGTTACACAAGCCGCTTCCCGGTTGGGTCTCCTCGCCTTGCGCCCGCCGCTGCCCTCGTCTCTTGAACATCAGGGAGTCAGTCGTGATCACCTCCTCTTCCCGTGCCGGAAAGGTGCGCATCGCCGGTCTCACGGCAGGTGCCGCGGCCATGGCCGTCCTGGCGACCGCGTGCGGCGGCTCGGGCTCGGCCGAGTCCTCGGCCCCGAAGAACTTCAGCTACCTGAGCGTCACCGAGAACACCACCGTCAAGACCGCTCTGGGCACCCTCTCCAAGGGAGCGTGCAAGACGCAGGAACAGGCGCTGCCGCTCAAGGTGGAGACCGTTCCGCAGTCGGGGCTCGACCAGAAACTGCAGCTGCTCGCCGGTCAGGGGGCCCTGCCCGTGCAGTTCGCCGCCGGCAACGCCCCGGCGCTGACTCAGCAGCTCTACAAGTCCGGCAAGGTTGCGGATCTGGAGAAGGAGCTCACGAACCTCGGGGTCCTCGACCAGCTCGAACCCGCCGCGATCTCCACGATCAAGGCGCTGTACGGCGGCACGGTCGAGGTGCTGCCCTACGAGTACAACATCGAGGGGATCTTCTACAACAAGAAGCTCTTCGGCGACAACGGTATCGCCGTCCCCGGCACCTGGGAGGAACTGGTGGCCGCCGCGGCGAAGCTGGAGGCCAAGGGCATTCAGCCCTTCTCCGCCTCCGGTCAGCAGGGTTGGCCGATCACCCGGCTGGTCAGCACCTACCTCTACCGCAGCCTCGGTCCGGACGCCCTGCAGAAGGTTGCGGACGGGGAGGCGAAGCTGACCGACCCCGAGTACGTGAAGGCTGCCGAGGAGATCGCCGCCCTCGGCACGAAGGGGTACTTCGGCAAGGGCATCGGCTCGATCGACTACGACACGGCGATGAACCAGTTCCTCTCAGGCAAGGCCGGCATGTTCTACATGGGCAGCTGGGCCCTGACGAACATCGCCGACGCGAAGCAGAACAAGGTGGGAGCCGAGAACGTCGGCTTCATGCCCTTCCCCGCGGTTGCGGGCGGCAAGGGTGCGGCCGACCAGTACCCCTCCAACGTCGGCCTGGGGATCGGGCTGGGCGCCACGTCCTTCGACAAGAAGACCGGCGACTGGGTCTCCTGCATCGCCAAGAACTACGGCAGTACGGCGCTGAAGGACCACGGTTCCATCTCCGGGTTCAAGGTGAACACGCCCGTCGAGGACAGCACCGAGGTCACCACCCAGGTCCGCAAGACGATCACCGACTCGAAGCAGAACGTCCTGTGGTTCGAGGCCCTGTTCAGCACCAAGGCCACCACCGTCAGCCAGACCAACGCGGCAGGACTGATCACCGGGAGCATGAGCCCCGAGCAGTTCATGAAGACCGTCCAGGACGCCCTCGACACCAAGTAGGCATGGCGCGGCGCGGCCCAGGATGCGTACCGCCTCCCCGCAGAAACCCTCCGGGCCCGCCGCACCGCTCGCGCACCATCGCTCGCCCACCACAGAAGTGGACACCTTCCATGCACCGTGTACTCGGTGACCGCAGGGCCGTCGCCATCCTGATCGGTCCCGCTCTGCTGGTCTACTCCCTCATCATGCTGGTCCCGATGGTGTGGTCACTGGGGTACTCCTTCACCAAGGGCAACACGATCGACGGCTTCACCGGGAACGGGCTGGACAACTTCCAGCGCCTGTTCACCGACCCGGCCGTCCGTGAAGCCCTCACGTTCACCCTCAAGTACGCGGCCGTCGTGACGGTCGGCCAGGTGCTGACGGGATACCTGCTGGCGCTGCTCTACGTCTTCTTCCTGAAGAAGTCCTCGGCGCTCGTCCGTACGCTGGCGTTCTTCCCCGTCGTGCTGCCCACCGTCGCCGTCGGACTGCTCTTCCAGAAGTTCTTCCAGGTCGCGCCGCAGACCGGACCCGTCAACTCCCTTCTCAACATGGTCGGTCTGGAATCGATTGACTTCTTCGGCAGCGCCGGAAGTGCCTTCTGGGTCCTCGTCGTCATGGACATCTGGCGCTCCATGGGCTTCTACGCCGTCCTCCTCTTCGCCGGACTCGTCGACATCCCCGAAGAGGTCCTGGAATCGGCCCGTCTGGACGGAGCATCCGGGCTGCGGCTGGTCCGTCACATCGTCGTGCCCCTGTCCTTTCCCGTTCTGATGTCGTCCCTGATCTTCAGTATCAACGGCACTCTGAAGGTCTTCGACTCGATCGTCGCCCTGACCAACGGCGGTCCCGGCAACGACACTTCGCCGCTGACCCTCTACATGTTCCAGACGTCGTTCACCTACAGCGACTACGGCTACGGCAGCACCGTCGCCTTCCTGCTGACCGTCGTGTGCCTGCTGGTGACCCTGGTCGTCTTCCGCCTCTCGCGCCGCGACCTCACGAAGGGCTGAAGCCATGGCACTCACCACATCCAGCGACACCGCCTCCGCCAGGAAGACCTTCGGGAGCCAGCGGCCCGGCACGGCCCGCACCGCACCGAAGCGCCCGCGCCGCGGGAGCATCTGGGTCAAGGTCGCCGTCGGCGTACTCCTGGTCGTCGAGGTCTACCCCCTGCTGTGGATGTTCCTCACCTCGCTGAAGTCCAACGACGACTACCTCAACCACTCCACCTGGAGCCTGCCCACCACGTGGGAATGGGGCAACTACACCGAGGCATGGACCACGGGCCATATCGGTCTGTACATGAAGAACAGCCTGATGGCCGTCGTCCCCTCCCTGGCGCTGATCCTGCTGCTCGGCACGGCCGCCGGATTCGCGCTGCAGATCATGGTGTGGAAGGGCCGCAGCTTCACGCTGCTCCTCTTCCTCGCGGGCATGATGGTGCCCTCGCAGATGATCCTGTTGCCGCTGTTCACCGTGTACTTCCAGACCGGCCTCTCGGGCACGCTGTGGCCGCTGATCCTCACCTACACCGGTACCGGGCTTCCCCTGACGGTGTTCATGATGGCCACGTACTACAAGACGGTCCCCAGGGAGCTGTTCGAGGCCGCGACCATCGACGGTGCCGGCATCCTGCGCGCGTTCTGGACCATCAGCGTTCCCATGGTCCGCAACGCCCTGCTCACCGTCGGCCTGGTGCAGTTCTTCTTCATCTGGAACGACCTGCTCATCGCGCTGACCTTCACCAACAGCCAGGACATGCGCACCATTCAGGTCGGCCTGCTCAACTTCACCGGCGACTTCGGCGCCACGCAGTACGGCCCGCTGTTCGCCGCGATCTGCATCAACGTCGTCGGCACCCTGCTGATCTACCTCTTCCTCAACCAGAAGGTCATGAAGGGCCTCACCGGCGGGGCCGTCAAGGGCTGAGAACCGGCCCGCTCCCGACCCCCCCGCTGCTCCACCGCACCCTTCACGGAAGGTCCCCTCACCGATGTCCCTTCAGCCTGCCCCGGTCACGTTCGAGCACCTGACCCATGGTCTCGGGATCGGCGTCGCCGCCCCTCGCCTGTCGTGGCAGCTGCCCGCCGGTACTGCCGTCCAAGAGGCGTACGAGGTCGAGTTCGACCGGGGCGGGCGTCTGCTCCGTACCGGTCGCATCGACAGCCCCGACCATGTTCTGGTGTCCTGGCCCGGGGACCCGCTCGCCTCGCGCGAGCGCGCCACGGTCAGGGTCCGCACGTGGTCCACGGGCTGCGAGCCGTCCGCGTGGAGCGAGCCCAGAGCGGTCGAGCCCGGTCTGCTGGACGCCGGTGACTGGAGTGCGGTCCCGGTCGGTGCGGCCTGGTCCGAGAACCCCGACACCGACCGGCGCCCCGCCCGCGTGCGCAAGGACTTCACCCTCGAACGTCCGGTCACCCGGGCCCGCCTCTACGTCACCGCGCACGGGCTGTACGAGGCGGAGATCAACGGTGCCAGGGTGGGGGAGGACGCGCTGTCCCCGGGGTGGACGGTCTACCACGAGCGTCTGCGCTACTACACCTATGACGTCACCGCCCACCTCACGCAGGGCGCGAACACCGTCGGAGCCTGGCTCGGCGACGGCTGGTACCGGGGGCGCTTCGGGTTCGACGGCGGCACGCGCAACATCTACGGGACCGACCAGTCACTCATCGCCCAGCTGGAGATCACTCACGACGACGGCACCACCACGGTCATCGCCACCGATGCGACCTGGCATGCCGCGCCCGGCCCCATCCTCACGAGCGGCCTGTACGAAGGCGAGACCTTCGACGCCCGCCTGGACGATCCCGCATGGTCCACTCCCACCCCCGGACGTCCCGCGGACTGGGCCCCGGTCGCCGTCCACCGACGGGACCCCGCAACCCTCGTGGCGCCCCAGGGGCCCGCGGTGCGCCGCACGCAGGAAGTCGAGCCCGTCGGCGTCACCCGCAAGGAGGATGGCCGCTACCTGCTGGACTTCGGGCAGAACCTCGTCGGCAGGCTGCGCCTCACGGTCGACGGCGCCGAAGGCACCACGATCACGCTCCGCCACGCGGAAGTCCTGGAGCAGGGCGAGCTCGCCACCCGTCCGCTGCGGGAGGCACACGCCGTGGACGTCTACGTCCTCGCCGGAGACGGCCCACGTACCTGGCAGCCCCGTTTCACCCTGCATGGCTTCCGCTATGCGGAGATCACGGGCTGGCCGGGTGACGACCTGCCCGAGGGAGCGGTGACCGCGCTCGTCCACCACACCGACATGCGGCGCACCGGCTGGTTCGCATGCAGCGATCCTCTGGTCAATCGCCTGCACGAGAACGTCGTGTGGAGCATGCGCGGCAACTTCGTCGACATCCCCACCGACTGCCCGGCCCGCGACGAGCGTCTCGGGTGGACCGGCGACCTCCAGGTCTTCGCCCCTACCGCCAGCTACCTCTACGACTGCGTCGGCATGCTCGACTCCTGGCTCACCGATGTCGCCGCGGAGCAGCTCCCCGACGGCACGGTCCCCTGGTACGTGCCCGTCATACCCGGAGGCCCCTCCTGGACCCCGATCCACCCCGGCGCCGCGTGGGGCGACGTCGCCGCCTTCACCCCCTGGCTCCTCTACCGACGCTTCGGCGACCTGGACCTGCTGCGCCGTCACTTCGCGACCGGTCGCAAGTGGGTCGACCTCGTGGAACGCCTGGCGGGGCCCACCCGACTGTGGGACACGGGAGTCCAGCTCGGGGACTGGCTCGACCCCATCGCCCCGCCCGACGACCCCGGCGACGGTCGCACCGACCGCTACCTCGTGGCCACGGCCTACTTCGCCCGCTCCGCCCGTCACCTTGCCTGGTCGGCGGAGGCGCTCGGCGACACGGACGCCGCCCGCCACTACGGCGCACTCGCCGACGCGGTCGCCGTCGCGTTCCGGGACGCGTACGTCCTTCCCTCCGGGCGTATGACGAGCGACAGCCCGACCGCCTACTGCCTCGCCCTCGCATTCGACCTGCTCGACGCACCCGACCTCCGCCGGCGGGCCGGCGACCGCCTGGCCACCCTGGTCCTGGAGAACGACGCCCGCATCGCCACCGGCTTCGTCGGCACACCGCTGATCTGCGACGCCCTCACCGACACCGGGCACCTCGACGTCGCCTATCGCCTCCTGACACAGACCGAATGCCCCTCCTGGCTCTACACCGTCACCCAGGGCGCCACCACGATCTGGGAACGCTGGGACAGCCTGCGCCCCGACGGCACCCTCAACCCCGGGGGGATGACCTCCTTCAACCACTACGCGCTCGGCGCCGTGGCCGACTGGCTCCACCGCGTCGTCGGCGGCATCACCGCCACCGAGGCCGGCTACCGAACCCTCTCCTACCGGCCCCGCCCCGGCGGCGGCATCACCTGGGCGGACACCAGCCACGAAACCCCGTACGGCCTGGCGGCCCTGTCCTGGCGGCTGGCCGACGGCGTGATGACAGCCCGCATCACCGTCCCTCAAGGCTGCTCCGGAACGGTGGAACTGCCGGGGCGCCCGCCCCTGGCGATCGGCCCCGGAGACCACACCTTCGACACGGCCCTGCTCGACCGGAGCGCCGCCTGACGCAGGCGGCCACCCGCCTTCGTCCCTCAGATTCCTCTCCGGCACGTGCGCCTGCCGGGCGGCTTCATGACCGCCCGGCAAGGCGCCGGTACGGAGAGGTGGATCCGGTGCCGGGTCGGCCTGACCCGACCCGGCACCCCTCGCCACAGCCCCGATGAACGTCCGCTTCGCTCACTCCCACGCCTTTCCTCCGAAGGAGTACGGAAGAATGAATCGTTCCAGAGGTATATCCCGGCGCCAGGTGGTCGCCGCAGCAGTGGTCGGTACCGCCGGCGTCATGGTCACCGGCATCCCTGCGGCCTCCGCAGAGGTGATCACGAAGGCGAAGACGGACCAGCCGTGGCGCGACACCGCCAAGCCGGCCGGCTGGCGTGCCGACACCCTCGTCAGTGCGATGACGCACGCGGAGCGGGTCGTCCTCGTGACCGCCGTCGAGGTCGCCGAGTTCAAGCCCTTGGAGCACCTGGGCATTCCGGCGATGACCCGGGTGGACGCCTCCGACGGCCTGCGAGGAGACACGGGCGTCACGGCCTTCCCGGC
This sequence comes from Streptomyces sp. NBC_00234, assembly GCF_036195325.1. Classification (NCBI taxonomy): domain Bacteria; kingdom Bacillati; phylum Actinomycetota; class Actinomycetes; order Kitasatosporales; family Streptomycetaceae; genus Streptomyces; species Streptomyces sp. NBC_00234. The sequence continues at coordinate 7,721,088 of NZ_CP108101.1, forward strand.
GCCCAACGCCCTTGCGGCCACCTTCGACGCCGCGCTCGCCGAGAAGTGCGGGGACGCGATCGGCGCAGAGGCCCGCGGCAAGGGCTGGAACGTCCTGCTCGGCCCCACGGTGGACGTCGACCGCAACCCGCGCAACGGCCGGGAGGCGGAGTCGTACGGCGAGGACCCCCTGGTCAACGGCGTCATCGGAGCGGCCGTGGCGAAGGGCTTCCAGAAGAACGACGTCATCGCCCAGGTGAAGCACTTCACGGTCTACCACCAGGAGGAGGGCCGGAACTCGCTGGACGTGAAGCTCTCCGAGCGGGCGCTGCGCGAGCTCTACTACCCCGCGTTCGAGCACACGATCCGCGAGGGAGGCGCGCTCTCCATCATGACCTCCTACCCCAGGATCAACGGGGTGTTCGCCTGTCAGAACGAAAAGATCATCAACGATCTGAAGACCGACCTCGGCCTGACGGACGGGTACGTCGGCACCGATTACTACCCGACGGGCGACCGCGTCGCATCCTTCCGTGCCGGGATCGACTCCGCGGCTCTCATCCCCGACACGCCCAAGGAAGCGTTCACCGACGGCCGGATCCCCGAGGAGCGCACCCGCGACGCCGCCCGCCGCATCCTGTTCGCCCTCTTCGCCTCCGGCGCCTACGACCACCCGCTGCCCGCCACCCCGGCAGCGGTCGTCACCACTCCCGCCCACCAGGACCTGGCGCGCGTCACGGGTGAACAGGCCACCGTCCTGCTCAAGAACGAGCGCGATCTCCTGCCGCTGTCGGCCCGTACGACCATCGCGGTCATCGGCCCCACCGGCAAGGACGCCATCACCGGCGTCGAGGGCTCGTCCTACGTCGACCCGGGCGACTACACCACGGCGGCGGACGCCATCAAGGCCATCGCCGGATCGAGCCGCGTCCTGCTCTCCCAGGGAACGCTGGGTGATGTCGCGCTCCCGGTGATTCCCGCCGACGCCTTCACCACGCCGGACGGCAAGCAGGGTCTGCACGCGGAGTTCTTCGCCGGCGAGGAACTCTCCGGAGCGCCCCTCGCCACCACGACCACCGGCAACGTCGACTTCCGCGGGGGCAACCCCGTCGGCGGTCTTCCCGCCAAGTGGTCCGGCCGGTGGACGGGCAGGCTCACCCCCACGACGACGGGTTGGGTGCGCTTCTCGACCCTGCTCGCGGGCGCGGGCAAACTCGTCGTCGACGGCGTGACCGTGTTCGACGAGTCCCGCTTCCTGTGGGACTCCTTCTTCGGCCCCCAGGAATCGGCCATAGGCGGTGTCACCCGGCTCACCGCCGGCAAGCCTGTCGACATCACCGTCGAATTCACGACGAAGGACGTCGGCTTCATGGGCCCCAGCATGAAACTGTGCTGGCAGCCCGAATCCCTCATCCCCGCAGCCGCCGAGACGGCCAGGAAGGCCGACGTGGCCGTCGTCTTCGTCAACAACTACTCCGGCGAGGCATTCGACCGCGACGACCTGTCCCTGCCCGGCGACCAGAACCAACTCATCGAGGCCGTTGGCGAGGCCAACCCGAACACCGTCGTCGTGCTCAACACCTCCGGCCCGATGCTCATGCCGTGGCTGAAGCAGGTCAAGGGAGTCGTGCAGAGCTGGTACCAGGGCGCGGCGACCGGCACCGCCATCGCGAACGTGCTGTACGGGAAGGCCGAGCCCGGCGGCCGGCTGCCGGTCACCTTCCCCGCCGACGAGACGCAGGGCCCCTCCACGTACGACGGCGGCAAGAGCGACGGCGCCTACGGCAGCATCACCTACGACGAGGGCATCCACGTCGGCTACAAGTGGTACGGCAAGCACCACGCCGAGCCCCTTTTCCCCTTCGGGCACGGCCTCTCGTACACCACCTTCGCCTACGGCAAGCTCCGCACCGAGGACCTCGCCCTCGCCCGTGAGAAGGACACCGCCAAGGTCACGGTCGAGGTGAGGAACACCGGACGCCGTACGGGTTCCGACATCGTGCAGGTCTACATCGGGCACCTTCCCACCCGCACGGAGACCCCCGAGAAGCACTTGGCCGGCTTCGCCCGTGTCCACCTGCGCCCCGGACAGCGCGAGAACGTGACCGTCGAGATCGACCGTCGCCGCCTGTCCTACTGGGACGAGTCCAGAAACCGCTGGGTGACCCCCACCGGCAAGGTCCGGGTGTACGTCGGTCGCTCCGTCGCCGACATCGAGCTCGCGGGGACGATCACCGTCTCCTGACCGGCACCCGCCTCGCACCTCCGGCACGGACCCGGCGCGGGACCCGCCACCGAACCCGCGCCGGGGGCACCTCCGTGGATCCCGCCGCGCGCCTCCCGCCGAGGCGCGGTGGGAGGCCTGGTCGTCAGGTCAGGGAGTGGTTTCCGTCGTCGGCCCGCGGGGGCCGGTTCGTCTCCTGGGGGTGTGTGACGGCCCCGGCGCGAGGGCCGACGGCGGGCTCGACGCTGCGGCGGCGGACGACGAGCACGATGATCAGGACGATCTGGAGCGCAATGATCAGGCCGACCGTGGCGGACGCCTCGGGCTCGGTGCCGACGAGGCCGGAGAACAGGCTGGTGTCCCACAGCCCGTGCACCAGCATCGGCAGCAGGATCGTGCCGCCGACGCGCAGGCACAGGTAGAAGAGGTACCCCGACGTGGACACGATGACCGCCTGGGCGATGGCCTGCGGTCCCTGGTTGATCGCGTTGGTGATGTGGGCGAGTCCGAAGACGAGGGACGAGTACAGCGCGACCTTGCCCTCGGTGAACCCGGCACGGTGGAAGACGTGGACCCCGAGCCCCCGGAACATGAGCTCCTCGCCGACCCCGACGAAGAGCCCGAGCACCAGCAGCCCGGCCACCAGGGAGGCGGGCTGGTCCGACAGGTGCCCGTAGTTGAGGGCGACGAGCGCGACGAGGAGCATCGAGACGGGCACCACCCGCACCCAGCGCCGCACGGGCGCGCGGTAGCGCAGAACGACGCCCCACCAGCCCAGCCAGGTCACGACCCCTGCGGCGAACACGATGGACAGGCCGATCGGGATCAGGGCGTGGTGTACGAGGGCCTCGGTGGACGGGAACGGGGTGCTCTCCCCGCCGGTGTCCACGTGCAGCACCTGTCCGGCACCCTGGATGATGCCGAGGTAGACGACGACCACGGCAAGGAACCAGGGCACCGAGAGCCGTCTGCCGGCCTGGGCGCCCGACTCAGCTGCGTTCATGGGCCGTCCTCCTTCTTCGGCGAAGACGTCCCCGGTCAGCACCGAGCGGAGGCGGACGTCTTCATGATGTGGGCCTGCGGCCTCCCGTACGGCAGTCTCACATGTCGCACTATGTCCATTTCCAGTGGGGTTAATGCCCGCGGCCGGCACGGATCGACAGCGCGGCCCGGGCCTGGCCGGGTGTCAGGGAGTGGGGCGCAGTCGCTCGGCGTCGGGAACGGTGATCAGCGCCTGCCCCAGTGCCAGCACACTCAAGCCGAACATCAGCACGCCCAGGGGGACATGGAGCGACGGCATGTGGGCGATGCCGAGGACCACCTGCACCGAGGCGAGTACGAGGAAGACGGATGCGTACAGCACGGGGCGGGGGGACCCGCCGCCCGGCCTCCAGGCCAGGATCGCGGCGAGCACGTAGAGCATCGACGCGCCGTACATCACGCGCGATCCGACATCGTGCAGGGTCGCGCCGAAGGATGACGTCAGCAGCAGTCCGGCGGTGGCCGCCTGGAAGAACAGCGCCAGGGTCTGCGAGGCGATCGCGACGCGCAGGAAAGTGAATCCGGCGGGCGTGCTCGTCGTCTGTACGGCCATGAGGTGGCCCCCTCTTCTGCCTCGCGGCGGTGGATCGGTAGTCTCTCGGCAGTCCGACGACGTAGGGCCTCGAAATGTGAGGTGGAGCGTCGACCTCACGGTCCGGTCGGACAGATCGCCGCGGCGGCGCGAGCGGAAGCGGATGAGAAGAACCGAGGAGCGCCCGGCCATGAGTACACCGCCCGAGCCGGCGCACGACCGTTCCGAGCCGGCCCTGAGCGCCGTCGTCGGCGAGCGGCGCCGGCTGATCAATCTCGCCTACCGGCTGCTCGGGTCGCTCGCCGAGGCCGAGGACGCGGTCCAGGAGACCTACACCCGCTGGTACGCCCTGTCACAGCGGCAGCAGGAGGCCATCGAGTCGCCCGGTGCGTGGCTGACGACGGTGGCCGGCCGCGTCTGTCTCGACGTGCTCGGCTCGGCGCGGGCCCGACGCGAACGCTACGTCGGCACGTGGATACCCGAGCCGCTGCCCGACCGCACGGAATGGATCAGTGGGCGGGCGAGCGGTGGCAGGTCCGACCCGGCCGACCGGATCACCCTGGACGAGTCGGTGAGCATGGCCTTCCTCGTCGTACTGGAGTCGATGACGCCGGCCGAACGCGTGGCGTTCGTCCTGCACGACGTGTTCCGCTACTCCTTCGCAGAGGTCGCCGAGATCCTCGGCCGGTCGCCCGCGGCCTGTCGGCAACTGGCGTCCTCGGCGCGTCGGCGCGTCCGCGCCGCTCAGGCCCCAGTGGCTCCGGCGGCAGGGCAGGCCGGTCTGGTACGGCACTTCAAGGAGGCGTGGGAGGCCAGGGACATCGGAGCCCTCGTCAGCCTCCTCGACCCCGACGCCACGATGAGCGCCGACGGCGGCGGCCGGGTCGGCACCGTCCTGCGTCCGGTCGAAGGCAGCGAACGCATCGCCCAGTACCTGATCCACATCGCCGACAAGGCCCCTGGCCTGAAGCTCCTCGAGCGGACCGTCAACGGCCGACCCGGCCTGGTCGCCCAGCACACCGGCGTCACCGTGACCGTGGCCGCGTTCGACCTCGCCGGAGACCGCATCACCCGCATCTGGGCCGTCCGCAACCCGGAGAAGCTCCGCGCATGGACCCTGAGCGAACCGACCTGATCCGGCCACGTCCCGCACGGCACCGGTGGCGGGCCACTTCGCGGCTACGGGTGGGGCCGGGACCGGCCGCCGATGCCCTGACGGTCGGGGAGCTGCGCGACGGTGCGGTGTGCCGGGTCCGGGAACGACCGCTCCACCGATTCGCGTAGGAGATCCAACTCCGTCTGCACCGAGGAGTGCTGCTCCGGTGGCAGGTCGTCGAGAAGACCGTCGAGCAGGGCGTGCAGCCGGCGGCACACCTGCATGGACGTCGCCCCGTAGTCGCGGATCTCGGAGACGGCCAGCTGGAGGTAGTCCTCCCAGTCCCGTCCGTGCAGGACGAGACGCGGCCGGCCGCGGTCGTCCGCCAGCACGTAGCGACCGGGCAGATGCACGCCGCCGACCACGGTGAGGAACGACTCGATGTGGTTGAGCACCTGAACACCTGTCGTGGGGTCGTTGACCGCCGGGGAGAGGGCACGGATGGCGATGTCCACGAGCACACGAAGGGCGAAGGCGGGATCCTGCTCGATGGTCCGTTCCGGACCCAGGGCGACGAGGCCGGTCACATGGCGGGGATCGGGCGTGGACGTACCGCCGTGGACCTCGACGAGCACGGAGCCGGGAGGAACGTAGTCTCCGACGAGGTGGGGCACGGAGAAGGTGCAGTCGTGGCGAACCGCGGCAGCGACCAGGCCGGCTGCGTCGAATGCCTGGATCACGCCGCCGCGCGCTGTGCGGACGTGGGTCACCGCGCCGGTCACCCGTTCCCCTTCGTTCGGCGCGGATCTGCTGATGGCCATGGCCCCCTGGACGAACACCGTCGCACCCATGCGTCCGACAATGTCGGCGATGGCCACCGGCCTGAGGTTGTGCGTGAAGCGGTTGAGATAGATCAGAAGGAGCAGCAGGCTGCAGGCCACGGCCGCGCCGGCCAGGGTGACCCCGAGGTCCGGCACCGAGTTCGACTCGATGCTGCGCAGCAGCGAGAAGGCGAAGGCGAACGTGCCGGTGAAGGTGGCCAGAACGGCCTTCTGCAGCCGGTCCCGGTACCAGAGGCGCATGTACCTCGGGGAAAGCGCCCCGGTCGCTTGCTGGATGACCAGCACACCGATGGTGACGACGAATCCGAGCAGCGCCACCATCGAGCCCACGATGGAGCTCAGAACGGTGCTGGCGGTGGTCGCGGAATACTGCCAGCCGCTCGGGGGCCAGTCCGCGCTGTCCGCACTGATCGCGCATTCGGCGAGAACGACGCCGAGCACCATTCCGAAGAGGGGCGCGATCCACAGACTGCCTTTGGTGTACTGCCGCAACCGGAACACAGCTGCCCAGGAAATCCTGCTGCGCATGCCCATTCTCTTCCCCTCGCGGCAACCGGAGCTCCGGATGCGGGACAGGTGCGCGCTGCCGCAGATCGAGACGGTTGTTGTTCCAGGTATGGACACCGTAGGGCAGCGGCAGGACACCCGCAGCGGCACGGCGCGCAGGCGGACCGGTCCGGAGCAGCTCAGCAGGACCGGCGGGGCGTAACCACGTAGCCTGATGGCGTGGCTCATGGAGTCGGGGCGCCGTTGCCGGGTGTACGTCATTCGGCTGTCCGGTCGGCGACCGGCAGAGACGACGCGGTCCGTCGAATCGGCCCGGATATTCACTCCGGGGTGAAAGCAGGCTCCCTATGGATGCGTACCCCCTGATCGAGAACCACGGGTTGATCGGCGACCTGCAGACTGCGGCGCTGGTGACCACCGACGGCACGGTCGACTGGTTCTGCTGTCCTCGGTTCGATTCGCCCAGTGTGTTCGGTGCACTGCTCGACAAGGAAAAGGGCGGTCATTTCACCGTCCGGCCTGCTGAAGCGAACTACACGACGAAACAGCTGTACTTTCCCGATACGGCCATTCTCGTCACCCGCTTCATGACGGAGTCCGGGACAGGCGAAGTGATCGACTTCATGCCGGTGACCGGGACCGCCGCGACCGGACGTCATCGCCTCGTGCGCATGCTGCGCTGTGTGCGCGGCAGCATGACGTTCGAGGGAGAGATCGCCCCTCGGTTCGACTACGGTCGCAAGCCTCACTCCTTGCACATCACGGAGCACGGAGCGGTATTCGATTCGGAAGAAATGCAGATCGCGGTGCACGCTGTCCGCGAGCCGCAGGACGAGCGGTTGCTCAACCTGCTGTCGGGGAACAACGACCTGCGCTTCGCCCTGCCCCTGCGGGCCGGGCAGGAGCGAGGCGTCGTCCTCGAGTCCTCTCCCGACGGACCGCCCCGCGAGATTCGTGTTGCGGAGTTCCAGCAACTCTACGAGGAGACCATCCACTTCTGGCGGTCCTGGCTCTCCCAGTCCACCTATACGGGCCGCTGGCGCGAGGCGGTGGAACGCTCCGCCGTGACTCTGAAACTCATGACCTACGCGCCGAGCGGCGCCCTGGTCGCGGCACCGACCGCCGGCCTGCCGGAGCAGCTGGGCGGCGAGCGCAACTGGGACTACCGCTTCACGTGGATCCGTGATGCCTCCTTCTCGGTCTACGCCCTGCTCGGCCTGGGTTTCAAGGAAGAGGCCACGGCGTTCATCGGGTGGCTGCGCGACCGGGTGAGGGAGGAGGCGGCCGGTGGCGACTCCGACACGGGCCCGCTGAACATCATGTACCGGGTCGACGGTACGTCCGACCTGGTGGAGGAGACCCTGGAGCACTGGGAGGGGTACGAACGTTCCGCCCCGGTGCGCATCGGGAACGGGGCCGCCAGCCAGCTGCAGCTGGACATCTACGGCGAGGCGCTGGACAGCATCTACTTCGCACACCAGCACGGAATCCGACTCGACGTCAAGGGATGGTCCTCCCTGCACACGCTCCTCGACTGGCTGGTCGACCACTGGGATCAGCCCGGCGAGGGACTGTGGGAGACCCGCGGGGGGCGAAAGGACTTCACCTACGGTCGTGTGATGTCGTGGGTCGCCTTCGACCGGGCGCTGCGGCTCTCTTCCGCCAGTGGCCGCCCGGCAGCCCGCGGGCGCTGGGCGACCGAGCGTGACCGGATCTACGAGCAGGTCCTGGCCCGGGGATGGGACGCGAAGCGCGAGGCGTTCGTACAGCACTACGGCAGCGATGTGCTGGACTCGTCGCTGCTGCGGATCCCGACCGTGGGATTCATTACTCCGGACGACCCGATGTGGCGATCCACGCTGGACGCGATGGACCGGGAGCTGGTCAGCGACAGTCTCGTCTACCGCTACAACCCGGAGGCGTCGCCCGACGGACTCAGCGGTTCCGAGGGAACCTTCTCCCTGTGCACCTTCATGTACGTCGACGCACTCGCCCGGGCCGGCAGGACAGATCAGGCCAGGCTCGTGCTGGAGAAGATGCTCACGTACGCCAACCACCTCGGGCTGTACTCGGAGGAGATCGATCTCACGGGCCGACAGCTCGGCAACTTCCCCCAGGCATTCACCCACCTCGCCCTGATCGACGCGGCGATCACCTTGGACGCGAAGCTCAACGGGGCAGGCGGGAACGGGGGATAAGTCCCCGGACGGGCTCCTGCGGCGCTCACTTTCCGTGGGATGACGGGACGAACAGAACGACGCTGTCGTGTTCCTGGGCGGTGACCGTCCGGTTCTCGGTGACGGGATCCAGTCTGTGGTCGGCCCTGACCACGAAGAGCGTGTCGTGCTCCGGCGGCAGGGGGCTGGAGGCGGGCTGTACCAGGAAATGTGCCCCTCCCTCGTGACGTTCCGCCAGGACGTGACGGACGAGGGGCCTGCCGAAGAGGATGTCGCCGCCGGTGTAGGGGGCGACGACGCCGTGCGCATCGGGTGGGGGGCCGATTCGGTAGACCGGGCCTTCGACGTTGCCCTGCATGACGACCGATGCCAGCGCGTTGAAGTCGTCGTCGTCGGTGGCGAGGAAGACGGCCGTCACTCCCTCGAGCCGAGCCCCCGGGTTCGTGGCCGTGGCCAACAGGTCACCCTTGGCGAGCTCGATTCCCGCGTCCTTGATTCGCTGTCGTTCTTCATTGGCCCCGGCCCACATGAGCACGTCGAGATTGGCGGACTGCAGCGCCTTTCCCATGTCGACGACCCAGGGTTCGCCCCCGACGAGGAGGATGCGTGTTCCGACCGGCTTGACGACCCCGAGCCGCCGGGCCACGGGGGCTGCCGTCAGTGCGTACAGCAGGACCGTCCCCACGATCACCAGGAAGGTGACTGGGAGGATCTTCGCGGCGCCGCTCTCGCCTCGTTCCACGAGGTTGGCGGAGAACGCCGATGCCGTGGCAGCGGCCACGATGCCCCTCGGGTCCATCCATCCGATGAAGGCCCGTTCTCCTGTGGTCAGACCTGAATGTGTCGTCGCCGCGAAGGCGACGACGGGACGTACCACCAGGACGAGGATCGCGATGAGGGCAAGGGAGGGCAGGAGCACCGGTGTCAGCGAGGACGGGGTGACGGTGGACGAGATGGAGATGAACAGAAGCCCGATGATGAGTTGGATCAGGGTTTCGAAGAAGGGCCTGCGTGCGGGCATGTCGAAGCCGGGCAGGTTGGTGACGGCCAGCCCTGTGACGATCGCCGCGATGAGTCCCGTGTCGTCCCGGACGATGTCGCAGCCGGCGGAGACGGCGATGACGGTGGCGAGTTGGGCCAGCGTGCCCAGGGTTTCCCCGAGCCGCAGGACGCGCAGTGTGAACCACAGCAGTGCCGTGCCCACCGCACCACCGATCAGGCCCACGCCGAGGCTGATGCCGAACTGGCCGAGTTGGTACCCCCGGCCGATGTCGATCCGATGGGTGGTGGCGATGGCGTGGAAGACGAGAGCACCGAGAATGCCGCCGATGGGGTCGGTCAGCGTTCCTTCCCAGATGAGAATGCGTCGCACCTTGTCGTTCGGCCGCACGAAGTCGAGCACGGGCCCCACGACGGTGGGTCCCGACACGACGAGGATCACGCCGAGCATCGCGGCGACGCGCAGGGGCATGCCGAACATGGAGGGTGACACCATGCCGACGACCAGAAAGGTCAGGAGCACGCCGAAGATCAGCAGTCTGCCGACGATCCACCGCGTGTGGCCGGTGAGGTTGCGCAGGTTGAGTCCCAGACCGGCGTCGTAGAGGATCACCGCCACGGCCAGGGACACCAGGGCGGAGAAGTTCTGCCCCATCAGCTTGTCGGGATGGATGACATCGGTGAGGGCGCCTGCGGCGAATCCGGCAGGCAGCAGCAGGATCAGGGCGGGGACGCGGAGCTTGTTCGCCAGGATCTGCGAGCCGGTGGCCAGCACGACGGTAAGGGCGAGTCCGAGAAGGATCTGGTCGTCTGTCACAAGGGCTTCCCGAATCGAGTTCCTGCGTGAGGGGAGGCAACGCGGAGCGGGGGCATCAGGCGCTGCCTCCGGTGTCGTCTGCGTCCGGAGCGGTGGTCCGTCGCAGGTCGGAGTCGGTCAGCGCTTCCAGCTCGCCGCGGGTGTCGAGCCAGTACAACAGCCGTAGGGGCCGTCCGCCTCCGGCGCCTGGACGGGTTGCCCGTCGGCCCGCGGCTCGTCCGCGAGCCTCCAGCGGGTACGCATCGTGAGCAGGACGGCGAGGAGCGAGCCGAAGATGATCAGGTAGACCACGACGACCACTCCGAGTCACGGGCGGGCAGCGGTTGGGCGGGCGCGTCCGCCAGCAGGTCGACCGAGGGGTGCATAACCGCCTTCACTGTCAGCACGTAAAGGGGCGGTCAGCCGCCGGTGGCGAAGCCAGGGAAGAGCGTCATGCCGCCATCGACGTAGAGAGTGGTGCCCACCACGTAGTCCATGAGGTCGGAAGCGAGGGCGACGACGGCGTGGGCGATGTCCTGGGGATCACCGATCCGCTTGTACGGGATGAGCCGCAGGAGGTCTTCGCGAGCCTCCGCCGTCTCCCAGGCGCTCCGGTTGATCGGCGTCTGGATGGCGCCCGGGGCGACGGCGTTCACCCGGATCTTGTGCGGGGCGAGTTCCTGGGCGAGGGTCGCCATCATCATCTGGACGCCTCCCTTGGACGAGGCGTAGTTGACGTGGCCCGCCCACGGGATGACCTGGTGCACCGAACTCATACAGATGATCTTTCCGGCCGAGGAGGACACCTCGGGCACGACGCCGCGGCGCCGGAACTCCTTGGTCGCTTCCCGGGCGCAGAGGAACTGGCCGGTGAGATTGACGTCGAGTACCTTCTGCCACTGCTGGAGCGTCATCTCGGTGAAGGGCGCGTCGCGCTGCAGGCCGGCGTTGGCGACCAGGATGTCGATCGTCCCGAACTCCTGGACCATCCGGTCCATCATGGCCGTGACCTGGTCCTCCTGGGAGACGTCCGCTTCGTAGGCAGCCGCACGTACCCCGAAGGAAGCGATCTCCTCGACCACTTCTTCCGCAGCGTCCCGGCCGGACACGTAGTTGACGACCACATCGGCTCCCGCTCGGCCCAGCCCGATGGCGGTGGCCTTACCGATGCCCGAGTTGGCTCCTGTGACCAGAGCTTTCTGGCCCTTCAGCAGCTGCTCCGGGATGACGCCCTGGGGCGCGTTCGCAGTGGAGTCCATGGTCCTTTGTCTCCCTCGTTACGCGGATCCGGGCGGTTGGATCGGTCCCGGCCCGTACACCGGGTCAAGAATCACCGACCGCAGGGCCGCAGAGGTTCGCTGGAGCCGCTGTTGGGCAATCCGGCGGAAGTTTTCGCCCGGTCGGACCAGCGTTACTGTCCGTCAACCCATCCGAGGCGCATCAGAGCGTCCGCCGAGATGCGGGTGGGGCCGTGCCGTCGCGACGGCTGTGGACGAGGTCATGCGGATGCCCATGGGCTCAAGCCCCACCGCAGGACATGGCTGGCGCCGGGCTGCAGGACGGTGAGGTCGGCGCCGCTGCGGAACGCGTCCGGCGGACAGGACATGGCTTCCACGGCAACACCGCGGCGCCGGTGACCGGGATCGGACAGCGTGTCCCCGGTATAGAGCTGGACGTACCGGGCGCCTTCGCCCAGCCAGATGTCGACGCCGTGCGACCTGGACGGATGCGTCAGCTGTACGAAGGCACGGCCCCGTTCGTCGCGGGTCAACCCCGTGAAGGCGGTGTCGAGCCGCAGCGCGCCGATGGGACGCTCGGTGCGGAAGTCGTACGCGCTGCCGGCGACGGACTCGCGGCCGGTCGGAAGGCCCTGTTCGTCGGTGGGCAGCCAGTACTCGCCGGGAACGGTCAACAGGGTGCTGTCGACCGTGTCGGTGCCGACCGTCAGGTACGGGTGCTGCCCCACTCCGTACGGAGCGGCCGTCTCTCCCGCGTTGGTGGCGCAGATGACGACCTCGAGCCCGTCAGGACCCAGCCGGTATTGCGCGACGACGTCGAGGAGGAAGGGATATCCCGGCTGCGGAAAGAGCGAGGTTCCGACCCTCACCGCTTCGTCACTGCGGGCGAGCAGCCGCCAAGGGGTCCAGCGGAGCAACCCGTGGATCGCGGTGAGCCGCTCCGGCTCGGTCAGTGGGAGCTGCTGGTCCACTCCGTCGAAACGGTACCGGCCTCCACCGATCCGGTTCGGCCAGGGAATGAGCAGCTGTCCACGTCCACCGCTGATGGGCGAGCCGGCGTCGACACCGTCCAGTACCGCTCGGCCGTCCACCGTGTAGTGGGTCAAGGTCGCACCCAACTGCACGACGACGGCGCTCTGCCCGCCGCGCCGCAGCTCCCATCGTTCGCCCGTCGGCCCTGGGGACACCCCTGGCATTCCGAACGGGCCGGAGGTGAACCCGTCGGCTCCGGTCGGAGCGTCGCCCGGAGCGGTCTCGCGTCGCAGCAACGACAGGACCGCGTCCACGATCGCCTCCGGTGGCTGATCGATCTCCACCACCAGTGGGTCCTCGTCCGGCTCCGGTTCCTCCAGATCCGCAAGTTGGCTCTGCAGCAGCTCGGCCGGAAAGAAATGCCCGCGCCGTCCCCCCAGCCTCGAGCGCAACAGAGCTGGCGCACCTCGGAGATAGATGAGCCGGACTTCGGGGCGTCCGCCGATGAGCCGGTTGCGGTAGGCCCTCTTGAGCGCGGAGCAGGTGACGACGATCGACAGGCCCGCGGCGATCTTGCGGTCCATCCAGGCTCGGATGTCGTCCAGCCACGGCTCCCGATCCGCATCCGAAAGAGCCAGGCCGGCCGCCATTTTGGCGCGGTTGTGCGCGGAATGGAACTCGTCCGCGTCCCGGTGGGGCCAGTCGAGGCGGTCGGCGAGCAGCCCCGCCACGGTGCTCTTTCCGGAACCTGCCGCGCCGACGATGAGCAGCACCCTCGGCTGCTGCTGGGTATCAGCCCCGCTGTGGTCCGCAGGGGGCACGCCGGGCGTCATGTCTTCTCCGGTCCGGGAGACGTACGAAGAGCCCGGATGGCGAACCCGTCGATGCCCACGCCTCTTGCCGCGTGACCCGCACCACCTGCACCTCGGATCCTCATGGCCCCTGCCTCGTGTCGGGTGCTCCGGACCTGGGGATCAGGCGGAGTACCTCCAATCTCGCCCGGATGGCCAGCGAGCGCACCTTGGTCGTCCGGGCGCACCACGGAACCCTGCCCGGTGCCCGCGCGCCCCGTCGCGAGCCGCTGCACGCTGTGTGTCGGGGGCCGGCGGTGCTTCCCGAGCCCGGGAGGGTTTCACCGCAGCGCGGTCGGCGTTCTGGTCACCACTGGGGGACGAGCGGCGTGTCCGGTTCGTGGCGGCGCCAGGCTTCGGTGAGGCGGACGAGGCGGGTGGGGGCGGCGATGCCGCGCACGGTGGCGATCTTGCCGTTGGCCATGTCGAACGTGACGGCGCCGACGACCCGGTCGTCGCCGAGCACGAAGAGGATGGCGGGCGCGCCGTTGACGCGCGCGTAGTGGATGGCGGTCGCGCCGCCGGCGAGTCGCCGTTTCGCCGGTGTGGAGGTGAAGCCTGCCCGTGCGACGGCGGCGATGCGCTGCGGAGTGTCGTACCGCAGCAGCTTCTTCGTCAGACCGGCACCGTCGGAGATCGAGGTCGCGTCGTCGGTGAGCAGGGCCACCAGCTGTTCGGTGCGGCCCGAGGAAGCAGCGGCGAGGAACTCCTCGACGATCCTGCGGGCGGATGCCGGGTCGGCTTCGCCGCCGCGGCGGCGCGCGGCGGTGAGCCGGCTCCGGGCCCGGTGGAGGTGCTGCTGACTTGCGGACTCCGTGAGGTCGAGGATCTCGGCGATCTCGGCGTGGCCGTACGAGAACGCTTCGCGCAGGATGTAGACGGCCCGCTCGTGGGGGGACAGGCGCTCCATGAGTGTCAGCACGGCCAGGGAGACCGATTCGCGCTGCTCGAACGTGTCGGCCGGGCCGAGCATCGGGTCGCCGTCGAGGAGCGGTTCGGGCAGCCAGTCGCCGACGGCGCGTTCGCGGCGGGCGTGTGCCGAGCGCAGCCGGTCGAGGCACAGGTTGGTGACGACCTTGGTCAGCCATGCTTCCGGCACCTTGATCCGCTGCCGGTCGGCGGCCTGCCAGTGCAGGAACGCGTCCTGCACGGCGTCCTCGGCGTCGGCGGCGGAGCCCAGCAGCCGGTACGCCAGCGAGGCCAGCCGGTTCCGGCTGGCCTCGAACCGACCGGTGTCGAAGCCATCAGTGGTGCTGTCCACGCGGAACACCCTAGGGCCTGTCGTCAAACTTCCGTCTGCCGCGCGGTGTCTGGCACGCACGCTCGCGGCGTTGCCGAAATGCCCTGGTAGCTCCGCTACGAGGACATCCCGGCGCCTTGCGATCGCACGCACCAGACACCGCGCGGCCCGGCCTTCGGCCGAACGACGGCAGTTTGACGACAGGCCCTAGAGCCCTACGCGACCGCCCTCTCGGCGGTCGCATCCGGCGCGGCGGCCAGGCGGTGCTTGCGCTTGGGCAGGCCGAAGGTCGGGTGCGAGTTGGCCCACAGCGACATCCGGAGGATGCCCGCCTTGATCCGCGCGGCCTTCCGACCGCCCATGTACTTCGGCTTCGCCCGCCCTTCGGCATCGACCATCTGCAGGATCCCGTCCCGCCGTCCGAGGCTGATGTGGTTGCCCAGGTACTCCAGCCTGGTGTTCGCGATCCTGCGGTCGGTCAGGCGTCCCACGATCGCCGTCGCGGCCTGCATGCCGGTGTAACCGGCCGACGCGCAGGACATCGGCAGCGGCAGGCCGTTGTCGCCGACGGCGTAGACGCTGTCGCCGACGGCGTAGACGCTCGGGTGCGAGACCGACTGCATGGTGCGATCGACGACGATCCGCCCGTTCTCGGTGACCTCCAGCCCGCCGGCGGCGGCGATGGGGTCGACCGCGAACCCGGCCGTCCACACGGTTGCGTCGGACGCCAGGGCGGTGCCGTCGGTGCACAGCACCCGTGCAGCTTCGACGGCTTCGACCTCGGTGTGCTCCAGGACGGTGATGCCCAGTCGGTCGCACGCCCGGCGCAGGTGGCTGCGGGCTCCGGCGGAGAGCCGGGCGCCCAGCTCTCCGCGGGCGACCAGCGTCACCGACAGACCGGGCCGGGATTCGGCGATCTCGGTGGCGGTCTCGATGCCGGTCAGCCCGTCGCCGACGACCAGCACGGTCCGGCCTCCGTCCCGCCTGCCCAGGCTGTCCAGGCGCTCGCGCAGGCGCAGGGCCGAGGGCCGGCCGGCGACGTCGAAGGCGTGCTCGGCCACGCCGGGGACGCCGTGGTCGGTGACGTGGCTGCCGAGCGCGTAGAGAAGCGTGTCGTAGCCGAGCTCGCCGCCGCCGTCGGCGTCGGCCACGGCGACCACCTGACGCTCCGGGTCGACGGCGGTGACACGGGCCACGCGCAGCCGGATCCCGGTGCCCACGAAGACGTCGGAAAGCTGTGGAGCCTCGATGGCCCGGCCGGCCGCGAGCTGGTGCAGCCGCAGCCGCTGGACGAAGTCCGGCTCGGCGTTGACGACGGTGATCTCGGTGTCCGCCGGGGACAGCCGGCGGGCCAGGGCCCCGGCCACGTAGGACCCGGCATAGCCGGCACCGAGGACGACGATGCGGTGCTTCATGAGTTGCTCCTGTCGGTTCGCTTGCTCCCAGTGACTTGAGCGGGACGGCTCCCCGATTGCTGACAGGAATCGCATGTGACGTGGGTCACAGGGTCGTGGGGGGTGCGCGCCGATGGCCGACCCGCCGATGCAGGTCGTGGAGACGGTGGTGGCGGGTGTTTCGAGACCAGGTGCCGATTTCGGGTGGGCGGGGCATCGCATGGGCCACTGCGGCGTACCCGGGGCCCGCACCTTGGGCGGCCCTATTCACCGACCGTACGGGGGCCGCGTCATTCGGCACCGGCGCACAGCGCACGGTCCACCAGGCTGCGGACAGCCCGCTCGGCCGCGAGCAACTGCTCCTCGCCGCCGGTGCCGTTGGCGGCGACGACGACAGAGCGGCTTCCGTCCGCGGTGAAGCCGGTGCGTACCGTGTTCCCCTCCAGGTCGCCTCCATGGCCCCAGGATTGGCCGCCGCAGGTCAGCGGCTGCCGCATCAGTCCCAGGCCGTACCGCAGGCCGGGGAACCCCACGTCGAAGCGCTCGCCGACGGGCACGGTCCTGCGCATTTCCGCGAGCTGGGCCGGAGGCAGCAGGCGCCCGCCGAGCAGGGCGGTGAAGAAGCGGTCCACGTCGCGTTCGGTGCCGACGAGGGCAGCCGCCGCGCCCGCCCAGGAGGTGTTCCTGGCCGTGGTGTCCGTCCATCCGGCCGGGCCGGGGAACCGGTGGTAGGTGTGTGCGTGCGGCGACTTCAGATACGGGTCGTCGCCGGGGGAGTAGGTCCCGGTCAGGCCGAGCGGGCGGATGATGCGGTCACGCACCTCCTCGGCCCAGGGCTGCCCGGTGGCCTTTTCGATGATCATCCCGGCGAGGACGTAGCCGGGGTTGGAGTAGTTCCAGTCCGGCTCGGGGTCGTCGGCCGGTGCGGGCGGGAAGTCCGGCCGGTGGCCCACCGCTCCGGCGATCATCTGCTCGGGGTCCATGTGGTCGAATCTCGTCCGCTCGAAATCGGCCGCGGTGTTCCCGCTGTCCTCCTCGGGGCCGTAGTTGTACAGGCCGCTGGTGTGCTGCAGCAGATTCCGGACGGTGATGCGGCTGCCGTCGTTGCCCTTGCCTTTCACCACGCCGGGAAGCCAGTGCTCGACGGTGTCGTCCAGGGACAGGCTTCCCTCTGCGGCGAGTTGCAGCATCACGGTGGCCACGAAGGTCTTGGTGACGCTGGCGATCCTGAACTCCGCGCCACGCGGGACAGGGCGGCCGGTGTGCAGCTCGGCCTCTCCCGCACGGGCATGTAACGTGCGGGCGCCGTCGCGCACCCGCACGGAGATGCCGACGAACCCGCCCTCCTGGAGGACGCGGGCCGTCTCGCGTTCGAGCTGCCGGGAGGTGAGCCGGCCGTCCGTGGAGGCCGGGGATGCCTGGTGGGGGGCGGCCGAAGCGCCGGGCACGAGGGCCGTGGACGCGAGGGCGGCCGTGAGCACAGCGGCGGTGGCGAGCCGGGTCCGGGAGGTCTTCGTCGTTGCCTTCATGCCCGCACACTCTGCCGGGGGCGGTAGGGCGGCGCCCATGGCGGCAGCCGCCGGAACGGGCCTGGGGATACCTCCAGGGTCCGGGTCGGGCCAGCCGGGTGATCTCGATCGATTGACAGGGGCATGACTATTGCCTAGTTTGCTCTGCGGCCGTGGTGTCACACAGACCCCCCGCCCTCGGGAGGATGCACATGGTCGCATCGTTCGTCACGCACCGCGCTCTCGACGGCGGGACGTATCACCTGGAGGGCGACGTCGACCTCCAGGCGCCGTGCACGTCGGCCGTCGAGGTGGTGGCCGGTGGCCGACTGGTCGAATTCACCTCGGGTCCCGCCTCGTTGGGGGACGATGTCGCCGCTTCTCTGGGCATCGGATCACCCGACTCCGAGCTCACCTTCCAGAAGGGCACTCTGCGCATCTTCCAGTCGGACGAGCGCGAACCGCGCTCGGGGCTCGTGGAGAGGCCGTTGCTCGTCGTGTGGCGTGGCGAGCGCCACGCACTGGTGACCCGGCTGTACGGCCTGGGCGTGGCCGAGGTGCTGGGGCTGCTCCGGTCGGTGCGTATCGCGGAGAGCGAGCACGGGCTCACACTCCAGCCGGATCCGTCGGCCGGAAGCGCCTTCGCGCGGCCCGCGACGGTGATCAAGGAGGTGCCCGGCCTGGGGCTCCTGGAGCTGTCCCGGCGGACGAAGGAGCACACCGCCCAGCTTCCGCCCTGGAAGGGGGTGGCGGTCGCGTCGGGCGAGTTGTTCCGCGACACGCTCTCCGACGGCAGCCCGTTCTTCGTGCTCTCCTCCACCGAGATCTGGGCGACGTTGGTTCCACTGGCGTCGACCTCGGTCGAGCGGGTGCCCGAGCTCGTCGGACGCCTCGCGCTGCGGCACACCCGGTGAGCCGGCGGTGACCGGCTTCTACGGCGGGCTGACCGCCTCCGTCGTCGTGCTGACCCTGCTCATGGGTGCGGGCTCCCACGCTGCCCATCCGGCCGTCCTGGGCGAGGCGTTGCGGGTGCACGGCGTGCTGGGCCCGCGGTCCCGCCGCGTCACGGCCGCCGTCCTGCCCTTCCTGGAGGGCGCCTTGGGGGCCCTCGGCGCGGTCGCGCTGCTGACGGGTCACCAGCGGGGGCTGCAGGCCGTACTCGCCGTGGGGGCCGTCCTCTTCGGGCTCTACGCCGCCTACACGCGCCGCGCCCTGGCCCTCGGTCGCGGGGGGCCGTGCGGCTGTTCGGGAAAGGACGTGCCCTTGAGCCGCTGGGTGACCCGGCGGGCCGCGGCTCTCGCCGGGCTCGCGCTGACCGGCGCGGCCGTCGCCGGGACCGGCCCCGTACCGCTCTCGGCGGCGGAACTGATCACGCTGTTGCTCGCAGCTCCCGCGTGCGCCCTGCTGCTGTGGTCGCTGCCTGCTGCCATGCACGAGCCGACCGCAGCATCCGTTAACCAGCCGACCGGGACCACCGTGCACCGGACTGCCGAAGGAGTGTCGACGCGATGGACTTCACCACCAGCGCTCTGATCGCCTCGTGGGCTGCCATCGCGCTGCTCGCGCTGGTCGTCTCGGGGCTGATCAGGCAGGTGCACCAGCTGTCACGAACGCAGCCGCACCGCCCCGGGCGCGTGGGCATCACTCCCGGCGCACCGGCGCCCGGTCTCGCTGCCGGCAGCCTCGATCCGGCCGCGCTCGACGGCCTCGTGGCGCCGGGCCGCGCCGCGCTGCTGCTCTTCCTCGACGCCGACTGCGGCACCTGCGGCCAGGTGCTCGCCGAGGCCGACGCCTGGACGGTCCGCCAGGGCGACGCAGCCGCCCCGCAGGTGCTCGGGCTCTACGCGGGCGCCGGGGGCCGGGCCGATGCGGGCGCCGTCCCGGTCAGGGATCACCGTCCGGAGCTGTTCACGGCCTACGACATCCCCGCCACCCCCTATGCGGTGGCCATCGATCCGGAGGGCCGGATCGCGCGTTCGGAGCCACTCGGTTCACCCACCGCGCTGCTGCGGTTGCTCGACGACATCGCACCCGCAACGCCGAGGAGCCGGCCATGACGTCACTGGACGACGTGCCCACGCTGCGCCGCTCGGGGAGTGGTGGCCGCCGCTCCCGTACCGGCCGCGGGGCCCTTCCCTCCTTCGCGCCGTCCAGGCGCACCGTGCTGCAGGCGGCGACCGCCGCGGGATTCGCCGCGCTGGGGGTGTTCTCCGCCGCCCGGGAGGCGTATGCCGACGGCTACGACATCTGGACCGGTGCGTGCCCGAGCTACGCCGCGGACCACAACTGCTCCCCGGGCTGCGGGCCCAGCACCATCTATGCCGACGCGTGCGTGACATCGGGGACGAACACCGGCTTCCACAGGACGGACGGTGTCACCTGGACGCTGCGGCCCAACCAGTGCTACGCAGGTACCTACGACGGCTGGCTGTGGCGCTACAGCGCTGCCTGCGGCACCTGCGGCTGCGGCATCGAGCGGCGCTGCCACGACGGGTACCGCAACACCGGCTCCGGCTGGGTGAAGTCCATCTGCCGCTGGACCACCGACTGCGACTGTCCCGGCACCCTCACCTGGCCGACCCTCGGCAGCGGAGCCACCGGGCCCGACGTCCACACCGTCCAGCATTTGCTCACGCACCACGGTCAACCGACGGATGTCGACGGCATCTTCGGGCCGGACACCGAGGCGCAGGTGGAGGCGTTCCAATCGGCCAACGGGCTCAGCCCCACGGGCAGCGTCGGCCCGGCCACCTGGCCGGTCCTGGTCGTCACCGTGCGCCAGGGCGACGTGAACGACGCCGTACGCGGCGCGCAGCGGCAGCTCAACAAGCACGGCGCCGCTGTGACGGTCGACGGCAACTTCGGTGCGCTCACCAGGCAGGCCGTCCTCTCGTTCCAGTCCCTGCATGGTCTGACCGCCGACGGCGTGGTCGGCCAGAAGACCTGGCTCACGCTGACCGGGACGGTCTAGGTGAGCGAGTCCGGTGGTCCAGCCGTCCGGCCAGGCGGTGCCCGTGCCGTACGGGCGCTGCTCACCGATCCCGTTCTGCCCGTGGCGGCCCTGGGGATCGCGGCGATCGCCGCCGTCCTCCACGCCCCCGTGCTGACCTGGGCGATCACCGGGGGGTTGGCCGGCTACTCGCTCTCCGGCTCCGTTTGAACGCGTAACAGCGCATTCGCGCTGGCCTCGCCAGGTTGGCGGGCAACGTACCGACAGGCGCTGGTCCTCGGCGTGTTCACCGGCGGCCTGCTGGTCGGCGGGGTGCTGACGGCCGGGGTGCTGTGGCTCCTGTCCGGTCTCTTCACACCGCTCCCGGCAGGCGTGCGGCAAGGGCTGATCGTGGCCGTCGCGCTGCTCGCCGCGCTGCGCGACGCGGGCAGGCTGACGCTACGGCTGCCGCAGAACGCCCGGCAGATTCCGCAGGACGTCCTGCGCCGCCATCTGGCGCGTGGCGCCCTGCAGTTCGGCTTCGAGCTCGGTACGGGTGTGCGTACCTACGTCTCGGCGAGTGCGCCGTACGCGATGGTGGTCGCGGTGCTCCTGTCCGGGGGCTCCTACGCGCCCGCCCTGGCCGCCGGACTCGGGTTCGGAGTGGGCCGGGCACTCACCCCGGCCCTTCGGAGGCTCTCCGGAAACGGGGAGCGCTGGGACGACCTGCTTGCGGTGCGGCTGAGCGGCATGACCGTCGTGTGTTCCGCGCTGATCGCCGCTGCAGCCTGTGCGGTCTGTCCATAGGGGTGCCGTCGACGAGCGGCGAACCAGGTGACAGGACAGGGCGCGCGAGGCATGCGCGGGCCGGCCCCGGACGGCCCGGGAGTGAGCCAGCGCGGCAGCTCGCCGGCGCGGTGGCGGAAAGCGCGTCGCTCCTGGCTCAGGGCATGAGGGGAAGCCTGCCAATGATCTTGTCGATCCAGGCGCTCATCTCTCTGCACATCCGGCCCCGGCCCGCCCCGTCATCGAGGAGTTCCGGGAATGGGCCGCACGCCTGCCGGAGGTGATCGGCCTGTTCGTCATCTCCGGTACGCACGACTTCCTCCTGCACATCGCCGTCCCCGGCGTCGACGGCGTGTACGCCTTCGTCATCGACCGCCTCACCGAACGCAGAGAAGTCGCCGACGTGCAGACCACCAGGGCCTATGAGCACGTCCAGTCCCGCTGCATCGAGCCGGCCGGCCCCGACCGCCCCCGGTTCTCCCGCAGAGCCCGCTGACCGGTCGGCTCAACACCCCTTTCCTGCAAGCCAGTTGTGCCGGAGGTCTGGTCCTGTGGCAGATGGTGACGGTGTGGACATGCAACGGAGAGGGAGGCCAAACTCGCCTCAGCCCTCTAGCGGGGAATCGGGAAGGAATCACAACGGAGGCGCCATGCTGAGGCGTACGGTCCAACTCGTTCTGGCTTTTGTCATGATCATGGCGGCCACGGTAGGGGGAGTGCTGGCCACGGCCGCCCCGGCCCAGGCCGACGAGTGCTACAGCTGGGGCCGCACCCTGTCCGAGGGCATGTCGGGTGCCGACGTGACCCAGCTGCAGATCCGGGTGGCCGGGCATGTCGACTACGGCGAGATCCTCTCCGTCGACGGCAACTTCGGCCCGCGCACCAAGGCCGCGGTCACCAAGTTCCAACAGGCGTACGGCCTGGGAGCGGACGGCATCGCGGGTTCCCAGACGTTCAGCAAGATCTACGCACTGCAGGACCCGGACTGCACCCCCATCCACTTCACCTACGCCGAACTGAACAACTGCAACTCCGACTGGTCCGGTGGTGCGGTCAGCGCCGCGACGGCCAAGTCCAACGGCCTGCGCACGATGTGGAAGCTGGAGGCCATGCGGCACGCGATGGGCGACGTACCGATCTCCGTGTCCAGCGGATTCCGCTCGACGGCCTGTAACAACGCGGCGGGCGGGGCCTCGAACAGCCGTCACCTCTACGGTGATGCCGCCGACCTGATCGGCAGCCCGTCGTTCTGCGCACTCGCCCAGCGGGCTCGCTCGCACGGCTTCGGCGGCATCTTCGGCCCCGGCTACCCCGACCACAACGACCACACCCACGTGGACGGACGCACCAGCCGCTCCTGGTCCGCGCCCAACTGCGGCGTCTGACCAACGAGTCCCCACCCACCGCACAGCAGTCCGCCTTCCCCGGGACGGCCTCCGGCCCGGGGAGGCGGACTTCCTCGACCGTAGGGTGCGCGGCCGGTCAGGCTTCGGCCAGGGGCGGGCGCCGCTCATGGCCGAAGCGGAGCAGACCTGCCACGCCGCCCTCCCTCACTTTCCCCCCGCACCCCAGTAGGAGAGCCCTGATGTCGTCCCGCATCCCCTGGCGCGCCCGCGCCGGTACGGCCACGCTGGCCGTGCTCGCCGGTATCGGCGCGCTCGCCGTCCCCGGCCCTGCCGCGGCGGCTCCCCCGCCCGAGAGCCGACAGACCGTCACGTACCACGGGTACCGCATCGACGTGCCCGCCGACTGGCAGGTGGTCGATCTGGCCGAGAACCCGCGCGCCTGCCTCCGGTTCGACAGACCCGCCGTCTACCTGGGTGAGCCCGCCGAGCAGAACGACTGCCCCGCCCGGGTCGTCGGCCGTGTGGGGGGCATCGTCGTGGAGCCCATCAGCTCCGCCGGCCAGGCCACGGCCGCGGTCGCGCGGACCCGGCGCGGCAAGGCCGACGCCCCGTCCGCCGTATCCAGCAACGACACCATTCAGGTCGCGGTCGAGGACGCCGGCGTCCTCGTGACCGCCGCCCACACCCCGGAGACCGAGAGCCTGGTGCGCGGAGTTCTCGCCTCGGCCGAACTCACCGAGGGCGCCGAGCGCACCGAACTGCCCCGCGCGTCCCAGCCGTCCGGCGCCACCGCCCTCGCCGCGGCGGGGCCGCAGCCGGGCAGCTACCTGGGCAAGGGCTTCGACGCCTGCACGGCACCCTCGCAGGCCGCCATGAACGCCTGGCAGGCGAACTCGCCGTACAGCGCCGTCGGCGTCTACATCAGCGGTTCCTTCCGGGGCTGCGCCCAGCCGAATCTGACGGCGAGCTGGGTGACCAGCCAGACCGGCAACGGATGGCGTCTGTTCCCCATCGACGTCGGCCGCCAGGCACCGTGCACCAACTATTCGCTGAAGATGTCCGCCGATCCCGCCACGGCCAAGTCCCAAGGGGTCACCGCGGCGGCCGGTGCCATCACCGCCGCGTCGAACCTCGGAATCCCGGCCGGCAGTGCCATCTACAGCGACATCGAGGCGTACACCTCCACGGCTTCCTGCAAGGCGGCCGTGCTGTCGTACCTGTCCGGCTGGACCGAGCGCCTGCACACCAGCGGCTACCTCTCGGGTTTCTACTCCAGCGCCGCCTCCGGTATCAAGGACGCCGCGAGCGAGTACAACAACAGCGCCTACACACGGGTCGACCACCTCTTCTACGCGTGGTGGAACGGAGCCGCCGACACCAACACCGGCTCCTACGTGCCGTCCACCTCCTGGGCGAACCACCAGCGGATCCACCAGTACGTCGGTGAGGTCACCGAGTCCTACGGCGGCTACTCGATCAACATCGACCGCGACTACCTGGACGTGGGCACCGGCACCCCGCCCACGCCCACCTGCACCGGGGCGAACCTCGACTTCACCGCGTACCCGACCGTCCAGAGCGGCTCGACCGGGAACCAGGTCAAGGCGGCCCAGTGCCTGCTCAAGGCCGCGGGCTTCGACCCGGGAACCCCGGACGGGATCTTCGGGCCCGACACGACCTCCGCCACCCGGAACTTCCAGAGCAGCAAGGGGCTCACGGCGGACGGGGCGATCGGCGCGAAGACCTGGACGGCCCTGCTGTCCCGCGGATCCACCCCGACCGTCCAGAGCGGTTCGACGGGAGAGGCCGTCACCCGGCTGCAGCGTGCCCTGACCGCCGGGCTCGGCCGGACGGTGTCCATCGACGGCGTCTTCGGCTCGGGCACCGCCCAGGCCGTACGCGACTACCAGTCCTCGCGCGGGCTGGGCGCCGACGGCATCGTCGGCCCCGCCACCTGGGGCGCCCTCCAGTCGGGAAAGTGAACAGGAAAGCGAGGCAGACACCGTGAGACGACTCGTACGCACCATCACACTGTTCACCGCGTTGGCGGGCCTGCTCTTCGGACTGGGCGTCCCGGCGCAGGCATTCCCGCAGGCCGCGTTCCCGCTGTTGAGCAGCGGCAACCGAGGCTCCGACGTTGTCGCGCTGCAGCACCTCCTCGCCGCGCACGGCCGCTCCGTGGCGGTGGACGGCGCCTTCGGCTCGGGCACACAGAGCGCCGTGGTGGGCTTCCAGCAGTCCAAGGGCCTGGCCGCGGACGGCATCGTCGGGCCCGCCACCTGGGGCGCGCTCGCCATCACCGTCCGTCAGGGCGACAGCGGGCCGGCGGTGACGGCCCTCCAGTCGCTGCTCAACGCCAAGCGGGGCGCCGGCCTCTCGGTCGACGGGGCCTTCGGATCCGCCACCGGCACCGCTGTCCGTACCTTCCAGTCCCATGCGGGAATCAGCGCGGACGGCGTCGTCGGGCCGACGACCTGGCAGAACCTGCTGTGGCACTACGAGAACATCAACTTCGGCGGCAGCACGATGTGCGCACAGAGCCCCGACGGCAACGCGGGTGCCCACTGGGCGACAGCCGGTGCGGTCGGCCAGTTGGAGGCCGCCGCCGCCACGTTCGCCGCCACCGGGAACGGCAGACTGCCGGTCGGCGACGCGGGCTTCGAGCACGGCGGGGACATCCCCGGCCACGGCAGCCACGAAGTCGGGATGGACATCGACGTGTGGCCCGCCCGCACCGACTCGGCGCAGTGCACCGCGGGGCGCATCACCTGGCAGTCGAGCACGTACGACCGCGCGGCCACCCGCAGGCTCGTGCAGGAGATCCGGGCGAAGGCATCCGGCCACGTCCAGCTGATCTTCTTCAACGACCCACAGCTGATCTCGGAAGGGCTGACCACGAGTTACGCGAACCACGACAACCACCTGCACATCCGTTACCGGTAGCGGGCCGGCCGCGGGCCCCGGGCTTCGCCCGTGGACCCGCGGCCCACCGCAGTGCTCAGCGGATTACCAGCGTGGTGCCGGCCACGGCGGGCACCAGCTCGCCGATGACCAGATGTCCGGGTACCTCCCCGGCGATCAGCAGCCCGCCGGAGGTCTGTGCGTCGGCAAGCAGGTGCAGCTCGTCCTGGCTCGCCCGTCCCGCGTCAAGGTGCGGGCGTACCCAGTCGAGGTTGCGCCGGGTGCCGCCGCTGACGTACCCGGCCCGCAGGGACTCCCGGGCGCCGTCGAGCACGGGGACGGCGGCGGCGTTCACCACGGCCGTGACGCCGCTGGCCCTGGCCAGCTTGTGCAGATGGCCGAGCAGCCCGAATCCGGTCACATCGGTGGCGCACACGGCGCCGGCCTCCAGGGCAGCCGCGGCTGCCCTGTCGTTGAGCATTGTCATGGTGGCGACGGCGTGTGCGAAGACCTCGCCGGTCCGTTTGTGGCGGTTGTTGAGTATGCCGACGCCCAGCGGTTTGGTCAGGGTCAGCGGCACGCCCGGCCGGCCGGCGTCGTTGCGCAGCAGCCGGTCCGGATCCACCAGGCCCGTCACGGCCATTCCGTAGAGCGGTTCCGGGCTGTCGATGCTGTGACCGCCGCCGACGAAGCAGCCGGCTTCGCGGGCCACTTCGAGCGCTCCCGCCAGGACCTCCCGGGCCAGCTCCGCGGGCAGTACGTCACGGGGCCAGCCCAGCAGGTTGAGCCCGACGACGGGCCGGCCGCCCATCGCGTAGACGTCGGACAGGGCGTTGGCCGCGGCGATCCGGCCCCAGTCGCGGGCGTCGTCGACGACGGGTGTGAAGAAGTCGGCCGTCGACACCAGGGCCGTGCCGTCACCGGTGAGCACCACGGCGGCGTCGTCACCGTCGTCGAGTCCGACCAGCAGCCGGTTCTTGTTGCCGCCGAGGGCCTGCCCGGGGTTCCCGGGCGGCAGCAGTCCCGCGACCATCGCCTCCAGTTCCCCCGGAGGAATCTTGCAGGCGCAGCCGCCTCCGTGTGCGAACTGGGTCAACCGCACGGGCGCGGCCGGTACGGCGGCGGGGCCAACTGTCGTCATACGGCGATCATTTCACCCCTTGCCCCAGCAGTGTGCGGGGACCACAATCTTGTTCCGGAGGCGTTGGGCGGGCTGGTGCCCCTCCCGATCTTCAACATCGGTGTGGTCCGGAAACCGGGCCAGGCGGGTTCGATTCCCGTCCGCCTCCGCTGACTTCGATCGGGGTGGCGCGGGTGGCGGACGAGACGGAGGAGCCGCCTGCGGACATCCGGAGGCAGGTGCCGAGCACCACGGTGCTCCTCGGCGACCCCCGGCTGAGCGAGGCGTCCGCACGGCTGGGCAGGCCCCTCGTCAAGGCCGCGGTCGGCACCGCCCAACAGCTCGTACGCGAAGGACGGATCGGCCCGGGCGACGCCGTCCACGCCGCACTTGCCGCGCTCCCCGCGCACACAGGCGGACTGAGCCCCGTGCACAACGCCACCGGCGTCGTACTGCACACCAATCTGGGACGGGCCCCGCTGTCGCGGTCCGCACTGGAGGCCATGGCGGCGGCAGGCGGATACACGGACGTCGAGCTGGACCTCGGCACCGGCAGACGGGCGCCACGCGGACGCGGCGCCATGGCTGCCCTGCGGGAAGCGGTGCCGGCCGCGGAGGCGGTGCACGTGGTCAACAACGGAGCCGCCGCCCTGGCCCTGGCGGCAATGACGCTGGCCCCGGGGCGCGACATCCTGCTCAGCCGGGGCGAATTCGTGGAGATCGGCGACGGCTTCCGGATACCCGAACTGCTGGCCTCCTGCGGCGCCCGCATACGCGAGGTCGGCACCACCAACCGGACCCGTCTCGGCGACTACGCGGACGCCGCCGGCCCGGACACCGGCTTCATCCTCAAGGTCCACCCGTCGAACTTCACGGTGAGCGGCTTCACCGGGGGAGTGGAAGCCGAGGAACTGGCGTCCCTCGGCCTTCCCGTCGTAGTCGACATCGGCTCCGGCCTCCTCGCTCCCGACCCGGTGCTGCCGGACGAGCCCGACGCGGCCACGGCCCTGCGCGCCGGGGCCACCCTCGTCACCGCCAGCGGGGACAAGCTCCTCGGCGGGCCGCAGGCCGGGCTGGTCCTCGGCCGGGCCGCCGTCGTGGAACGGATGCGCCGCCATCCTCTGGCCCGCGCCCTGCGCGTGGACAAGTTCACCCTGGCCGCGCTGGAAGCGACACTGCGCGGTCTCGAGCCTCCCGTGCACACAGCCGTGCACATGCCGCTGCCGCAGCTGCGCATCCGCACGCTGCGCATGGCCGAGGACGCTGTCCGCCGAGGTCTGGACGCCCGCGTCGTACCCCACGAGGCGGTGGTGGGAGGAGGGGGCGCGCCCGGGGCCGTTCTGCCTTCCTGCGCGCTCAGCCTCCCCGACGACCTGGCAGAACCTCTGCGCACCGGTCAACCGGCCGTGCTCGGGCGGGTGGTGCGCGGACGCCTGCTGCTGGACCTCCGGTGCGTACCGGAGGAATTCGACAGCGAGATCCTCGCCGCGGTGCTGCGCGCGGCGGGGCGGTGACCATGCGGGTCATCGCGACGGCAGGGCATGTCGACCACGGCAAGAGCACACTGATCCACGCACTGACCGGCACCCACCCCGACCGGCTGGCGGAGGAGCGGCGCCGTGGCCTGACCATCGACCTGGGCTTCGCATGGACGGACCTGCCGTCGGGCGAACGCCTTGCGTTCGTCGATGTCCCGGGACACGAGAGGTTCGTCCCCACCATGCTGGCCGGCGTGGGCCCCGTGCCCGCCGTGCTGTTCGTCGTCGCCGCCGACGAGGGCTGGAAACCGCAGTCCGCCGAGCACCTCGCCGCCGTGGACGCCCTCGGCGTACGGCACGGACTGCTCGCCGTCACCCGCTGCGACCTGGCCGACCCCGGCCCCGCCACGACGCAGGCACGGGAGCGGATCCGGACCAGCGCCCTCGGCGACGTCGAGACCGTGGCCGTGAGCGCGCGCACCGGCGCGGGCCTTGCCGCGTTGCGCGCCGCCCTCGGCCGGCTGGCCGCGCGGCTGCCGGACGGGGACGCCGACCCCCCGGTGCGCCTGTGGATCGACCGGTCCTTCACCGTGCGCGGCAGCGGACTGGTCGTCACCGGCACGCTCGGCGCGGGGCGGATCCGCAGGGGTGACACCCTGGTGACCGCCCGCTCGGGCCGTCCCGTGCGCGTCAGGGCCCTGCAGGCCCTCGGTGAGGAAACGGGCGAGGTGCGGGCCACCGCCCGGGTCGCCGTCAACCTCCGGGGCCTCGACAAGGAGGCGACCGGCCGTGGCGACGCCCTGCTCACGCCCGACAGTTTCCTCCCCTGCCTGCGCTGCGACGTGCGCGTCCACGGCGGAACACCGGCCGCCGAGCTGCCCCGTACCGCCGTCGCCCACATCGGCTCGGCGGCCGTGCCCGTACGCGTACGGCCGCTCGGCACCGACACCGTCCGGCTGACCCTGCCGGAGCCGCTGCCGCTGCGCATCGGTGACCGCGCGGTGCTGCGCGATCCCGGTCTGCGGCGTGTGCTGGCCGGCCTGACTGTGCTCGACCCCCAGCCACCGGAACTGCGGCGTCGCGGCTCCGCCGCACGGCGGGCGGCAGAGCTCGGCGACGTGCGCGGCACTCCGGGGGAGGCGGCCGAGCTACGGCGAAGGCTGCTGGTCAGGCGCGCCGACCTGACCGCGATGGGGGTGGCCGTCCACACCACGCCGGTCGCGGGGGACTGGCTCGCCGACCCCGCCCACTGGACCGCCCTGCGCGCTTCCCTGGCCGAACTGGTCGCGGCTCACCACCGTGAGCGGCCCACCGAAGAGGGCATGCCGGTGGACGCCGCTCGGCATCGCCTGGGGCTGCCGGCCGTCTCCCTCGTGGAAGCACTGGTCACGCCGCCCCTGCGGATGAGCCGCGGGCGCGTGACCGCCGGGCCCGCGACACAGCCCGCCGTGGTGGCGGACGCGGTCCGAAGGCTCACCTCCGAGCTCGAAGGGCGGCCCTTCGCGGCCCCCCACGCCCAGCGGCTCGCGGAACTCGGCCTGGGCCGCCGTGAACTCGCCGCGGCCGTCCGCCACGGAGCGATCCTGCGGCTCGCGGAGCACGTGGTCCTGCTGCCGGACGCTCCCCTTCTGGCAGCCGACCGGCTGGGCGAACTCGACCAGCCGTTCACCGTAGGAACGGCGAGCCGGGCTCTGGACACCACTCGACGCGTCACCGTTCCCCTGCTGGAGCACTGCGACGGTCAGGGCATCACCCACCTGCTTCCCGACAAGCGCCGCCGGTGTGCGCCCCGCGGCGGGTCTGCGTCGGTGACCGCACCGGCCTGAGGCTCTCAGCGGACGGCCGAGGTGTTCGCCTCCGTGGAAGGAGGAACGGACGCTACTGGAGTGAGGGGTGGTGGGGCCGTGGGGGAGGCGTCGCCCACGCGGGCATCGACGCACTCCCGTTCCCGGTCGGCCGACGCCGGCCGGAAGCAGGCCCGGACGGTGCTGCCGGGGTGGGCCGCGGTCATCTCGGTGTACACGTAGGTTTCCGCGTCGGCGGCGTCCTTGACGCGAACCTCACGGGTCGGGCCGGCCGACGTGACCTCCACCCGGTCGCCGATCCGGGCCTGCCACACCCGGGCCCAGCTCGCGCCGCACTTCTCGCTGTAGCGCAGCTCCACATGGGCGCCGGTAGTGGTGCGATACGTGGTGAGGGTGTCGGGGTCGATGCCGCAGACCATGCGCATCGGATCCAGGCCCTCGCAGGCGCCTCCGTGACACTGGGGGGCGAGCGAGCGCGGGGCGGAGGCCGACAGCGGATCCTCCTCCGCGGCCTCCAGGCCCGGCAGCAGGAAGAGCACCAGCGCCACACCACCGACGATCACGGCGTACGCCGACGCCAGGACCACCATGAGCCTGCCCCGGCGGCCGAGCCGGCGCCCGGCCTCTGGGGGCCGGGGCGGTTCCGGTGTCTGTGCCGGCGGCTCTTCGGCTGCAGGGGCGGGGGCCGCCGCGCGCCCGCTCCACTCCGACTCGACGATCTCCCACAGGGCCAGCAGCCACCCGTCCGGTTCGTTCGCGACCCGGCACAGTTCCCGTACGGCATGACGAGGGGGCAGGCTCTTGCCGTTGAGGTAGCGCTCCCACGAGGACTTGCTGTACGCCGTGCGCTCCGACAGCGCCGCCAGGCTCAGACCCGTACGGGCGCGCAACTCCCGCAGCCCAGCCGTCAACCGGGTGTGTTCCGCGGTCACTTCGGATCCGCCTCCCGCAGGGCCTTCCAGGTGTGCGGGCCGATGACGCCGTCCACGACCAGCCCGTCCCGTTTCTGGATGCGCTCGACCGCGCGCTGCGTCTGCGGGCCGAAGATGCCGTCGATGTCCCCCGGCGATATGCCCGCGCGGCGCAGCAGGCACTGTGCCTCGGCCACCTCCGACCCCACGTGGGTGTACGCGAGGATGGTGTCGGTGGTGCGGCTGTGGCCCGCGTACCAGCGGCCGTCACGCTGCTCCGGCCGACAGGTGTAGACGACCGGAACCAAGGACTCCGACACGATGGCCGGGGGCGCCGTGACCGCGCCGGCGCGCTCGTCCGCGAGCTCGGCGCGGGCGTCGGCGAGTCGGACGCCCAGAACGACGGCAGCGGACACGGACAGCGCCAGGGCCACCGCCCCCGCCACGACGAGGGCGCGCGGGTAGAGCCCGTACGACTGCTCCGTGGGCGCGGGTACCGGTGTCTCCGGGGCGCTCTCCGGGTCACCGGTGGTGATCACCTGTCCCTCCGCCCAGCGTTCGGCGGCGATCTCCCGCAGCACCAGCAGCCGGGTCGCATCGTCACGGCTGATGCGGGCCATCGCCTCGACGGCCTCACGGGGCGGCAGCGACCTGCCGTTCAGATACCGCTGCCAGGACCTCGCGCTGTACCCGGTCTTCGCGGCCAGTTGACGTGTGGTCAGTCCGTCGCGGTCCTTCAGCCTGCGCAACCGCACGATCAACTGATGCACGTGTGGATGCAGTTCAGCGGGCAACTCTTTCCAACGCGACATGACTCCCCCGCCCGCGTCGGGGACCGTAAATCCGGTCCCCCCGTGTCCCGCCCACATTCTGCATCATCAGGGCGCTCACGGAACGGTGACTCCGCTCCGTCCGGAATCGGCCGCCCGCGCCCGGGGCCGTCCCGCCGTACCGACTCGGCGGCCGACGTCCCGGCAGGTCAGCGACTGGGGCTTCCCAGCACCAGTGGCGTTCCGTCCGCCACGCCACTCGCTCCGAGGAGCCCTGTTCATGACGACCGTTGGATTGCATTTCATGGCGACCGTTGGATACGGAAGAGCGCGAAGGA
This sequence comes from Streptomyces sp. NBC_00234, assembly GCF_036195325.1. Taxonomy (NCBI): domain Bacteria; kingdom Bacillati; phylum Actinomycetota; class Actinomycetes; order Kitasatosporales; family Streptomycetaceae; genus Streptomyces; species Streptomyces sp. NBC_00234. The sequence continues at coordinate 7,752,868 of NZ_CP108101.1, forward strand.
GCCCATCACGTGACCAGGACGCTGACCCTGCGAGCGCTTCGGAAGCTGAGGACGGCTCCCGGCGGGGAGTTCGACTGCCGGATCGACTTCTCCGACGGGCCGGGGACATCGCGGCCGGTCGCCTACGTGGAACGCGCATTGCCGCCGGGCGGCATATCTGCCTACCTCGACGCCCGGAAGAGCGGTGCCCGCTCCCTCGTCCGGCGACACGATCCACGTGAACGCACCTGACCTGGACTGGCGGCTCGGAGCCGCCCTCGGTGCCCTGATCCCTTCGTTCGACAGCTGGATCGGGAATCCCTGGGACAACAGGAAAGACTGACACGTGGCCCCGGCCTGTGGGGCTGAACCGACGATGCCTGCGACCGGATCAACCGCCGCAGATGTGCGTGCCGGACCCCGCGAGCCCGGCATGATCCGGACGACAGGTCCTAGGCTCCCGGTTCGCGCGTGGAGTGCTGCGGAAGCTCCACGCCACTCCCGACGAACGGCTGGACGAGCACGTCGAACTGCCCCACCGTCAGATTCCGTCGCTTCAGGATCGCTCGGGCCGCCGTGGAGATCGCGGCCCAGGCGTCGGAGTGCAGCCCTTCCAGGTGCGCGTCGAGCTCGTCGGCGCGGGAAAGGAGGGCCGTGCGGATCCGGCGCTCGAGCTCGGAGTTCTCGGAGGCGGACGGCACCGCAGCCTGGCTCGCCTCCCTGCCGCCTTCGGTGCGGAGGTCGACCGTTCGATCGAACGCCGACGCGAGCGCTTCCGGTGGCAGCGCGGTGGCCGCATCGACAAAACGTGTGGTCACGGCATTCAGCATGGGGCACCTCATCGAATCGGCGGTCTGTGATCTGCGACGAGAGCGTACCGTCCACGTACGACACGCACGCCGTGGCGGTTGCCACGGCGCCGGGCCCTACTCCTCGACCTGCTCGACCCGATAGCCGGCGCTTCGCGCCGCGGCCAGGAACGCGTCGAGGTCGGGGGCGTTGCGCAGCAACAGCCCGAGCTCGCCCTCGTTCTCCGCCATCCGGAAGCTCGCCGTCGCGAACGGGTGGGTCACCGGCCCCGTACCCGGCAGGGGCGGAGGCGCCGAGGTGCTCACGAGTATCCCGGGCTTGCCGGCGACTTCGACGGCGAGCCGATCGCGAGCGAACACGTGGTACCGGCGAATGGACACTGCTTCGCTGCTCATGTCGTTCCCTTTCCGTGGAGATCCTCGAACGTGCGCCCGTCCGTGATCGTCCCGCCGTTCAGCCTGCCGTGTCGCCCGGGGTTTCGCACGGGAGGCCGTCAACTGTCCTCGTCGGGAACGAGCACGAGGTCGAAACTCATGCTCGTCCACGTGCCCTGCGGCTGCGATCCGTCAGGTGCCGGGCCGGCGGTGTGATGCTCGGCTTCGACGACGAGGCTGTCCTTCACGCCGAACACCGCGTCGCGGCCGAGGTGGGGATCGCCTGCCACGAAGAGGTGGGTGACCAGGGCGCGGCGGCCCGGCGCGGTGACCTTGAAGTGCAGGTGAGCCGGCCGCATCGGCGTGCGGCCGGCGGCCGTGAGCAGATCGCCCACCGGGCCGTCGTGCGGGATCGGATACGGCGTGGGCAGGACCGTCCAGAAGCGGTACGCCCCGTCGGGCCCGGTCCGCAGCCGGCCGCGCGCCGCGGAGCGGTCGCCGGGGTACTGGACGTCGTAGAAGCCGTCCTCGTCGGCTCCCCACACATCCAGTCGCGCGCCGCTGACCGGGGTGCCGTCCAGGCACCGCACGTGGCCCGATACGTAGCACGGCGTCCCCACCGCTCCGCGTGCGATGTCGCCACCGAGCGGGACCTCGGGGGAGTCCTCGACGAAGAACGGCCCCAACACCGTCCCTTCGGTGGCGCCGCGCGTCTTCGGCTCGTTGATGGCGACGGCCAGCGTGGACAGTCCGAGGACGTCGGACAGCAGGACGAACTCCTGGCGGCGCTCGTCGGTGATGTGCCCGGCGCGGGTGAGGAACTCGATCGCCGCGTTCCATTCCTGTTCGGTGAGCCGGACCTCTCGGGCGAAGGCGTGCAGGTGCCGGACCAGGCTCCGCATCACCGTGCGAAGGCGGGGGTCGCCGGTGTCGTCGAAGCTGGCGAGGACCTCGTCGGTGACCGCCTGCTCCTTGTCGTCGGCGACGGAGTGCTCGGCGGTCATGCGTTTCCCCCAGCGGGCTCGGTGCCGGCCCATGCCGCGTGGACCGGCTTCCTCGGACCCGTAGGCGTGACAGGGGGCGGATGGTCGGTGGGCACGAGCGCGAGAATAGCGTCGGGACGAGGTCCTCATGGGCGCACTGCTGCGCGGCGCTGACCAAGATCTCCGAAACCCCCACCGCGGTCCGGCCGATCCACCAGACTTGCTTTTGGTTTCCGACGGAGAAGGGCGGCAGTCATGGCGAAGAGCGCACTCCTGGTGATGGACGTCCAACGGGACGTCGTGGCCATCGCCGACGACGGATCCGGATATCTGCCGCGCCTGCGCAGGGCGATCGACGGTGCACGGGCTGCCGGTATCCCCGTGATCTACGTGGTGATGGCGTTTCGGCAGGGCGATCCGGAAGTCAGCCCCCGGAACAAGGTGATCACAAACGCTGTGCGGGCAGGCATGTTCACCGAGGGTGCCCCCGGTACCGAGATCCACGACGACATCGCGCCCCAGCAGGGCGACGTCGTGGTGACCAAGAGGCGGGGGAGCGCCTTCTCGGGCAGCGACCTCGACCTGGTACTCAGGGCTCGCGATATCGACAGCCTCGTTCTCACCGGCATCGCCACCAGCGCCGTGGTGCTGTCCACTGTGTGGGCCGCCATCGACCTGGACTTCGGCCTCACCGTCCTGGCGGACGGCTGCCTCGACACCGACCCCGAGGTGCACCGGGTCCTCACCGAAAAGCTCTTCCCGCAGTGGGCGGACGTCGTCGCCGTCGAGGACTGGCTCAAGGCCGTCGCGCGGCAATAGCGGGAGGCGGCCCCTCGTGTGAATCTCCGTTTGCGTGCCGAGCACCTCAGGACGGCGGAGTCACAACCGGGGGTGTCAGTCTCCGAGCGTGCCGAAGAAGGCGCGGACATCGGTGACGAACGCCTCGGGCTGCTCCAGCGAGAGGAAGTTGCCGCCGTGCTCCAGTTCGCTCCAGTAGGTGATGTGGTGATCCCGCTCGGCGAAGCGGCGGATGGCGATGTCCGTCTTCAGGGCGACGGCCACACCGGTCCGCACCGTGCCGCGCGGCTTCGGGGCCCAGGCGCTCGGGTCGTGGCCGGACTCGTAGTAGAGGTTTGCCGAGGAGCCGGCCGTACCGCTGAACCAGTAGACGCTGATGTTGGTCAGCAGGCGGTCGCGGCCCACGGCGTCCTCGGGGAGTTCGGCGGCGGGGTCCGTCCACTCCTTGAACTTCTCCGCGATCCAGGCGAGTTGGCCGACCGGAGAGTCGTGCAGCCCGTAGGCGAGGGTCTGCGGGCGGGTGGACTGGATGGCGTTGAAGCCCATCTTGTCCTGCTGGAAGTTCTCCAGACGGGCCAGCCGCTCCTGTTCGGACTCGGTCAGCCCGTCGAGTTCGGCAGGGTCTCCGGAGGGGAAGGTGACCAGACCGTTGACGTGGATGCCGATGACGCGGTCGGGCGCCTGGCGTCCCATCTCGGCAGCGATCCAGGCGCCGCCGCCCGTTCCCTGAACGCCGTAGGAGCTGTAGTCGAGCCGGTCCATCAGCTCGACGAATGCGCCTGCGATGCGCCCGGTGTTCCAGCCGGCCTCGCCGAGCGGACCGGAGAAGCCGGTGCCGGGCGTTGAGGTCACGACGACGTGGAAGTCCTTGGTCAGCGGCTGGATGACCTCGACGAACTGTACGAACGAGCAGGGCCAGTCATGCAGCAGCAGGAGCGGGACGGCCGCCGGGTTCTGCGAACGGACGTGCAGGAAGTGGATGTTCTGACCGTCGATCTCGGTCGTGAACTGGGGGAACTCATTGAGCTCCGCCTCCGCCTTGCGCCAGTCGAAACCGTCGGCCCAGTACGCGGCCAAGTCCTTGAGGTAGCCGGTGGGCACGCCCCGGCTCCAGCCGGTGCCAGGGATCTCGCTGCCCCAGCGGGTACGTGCCAGCCGCTCCTGGAGGTCGTCGAGCGCGTCCTGCGGGACGTCGATGCGGAACGGGTGGATCCGGGCGTCGGTGCTGCTGCTGTTCTCCATGGGTAAAACAGTATCCTCGATATAGGCACGCATCGTTCCTAATCACACAACAGGCTGGGTTCCATGCTCGATACCTCCGCACGTTTGCTGCGCCTGCTCTCTCTGCTGCAGACCTCGCGCGTTTGGCCGGGTTCGGAACTGGCCGAGCGCCTGGAGGTGAGTGGCCGTACCGTCCGCAACGACATCGACCGGTTGCGCGAGCTCGGCTACCCCGTGGACGCGACACGCGGTGCCACCGGCGGCTACCGGCTGGTCGCCGGGGCTGCGATGCCGCCGTTGCTTCTCGACGACGAGGAAGCCGTGGCCGTGACGATTGCCCTGCGCACTGCTGTGCAGGGCGCCGTCCCTGGCACCGAGGAGACGTCATTGCAGGCGCTGGCCAAGCTGGAGCAGGTGCTGCCCCCGCGGCTGCGCCGACGCGTACGCGCCCTTCAGGCGTACACGGTCGCCGTGCCGGCGGACCGTCCGGCACCGGCTGTGTCTGCGGATGTGCTGACCACCCTGGTGTCGGCCTGTCGTGACCGGGAACGGCTGCGCTTCGACTACCTGAACCATGCCGGCTCGACCACCCGCCGGCTGGTCGAGCCGTATCGGGCGGTCAACTGGGGCCGGCGCTGGTACCTGGTGGCGTGGGACGTCGAGCGCCAGGACTGGCGGACCTTCAGGATCGACCGAATAGAGCCCCGCACCCCGACCGGCCCGCGCTTCTCCCCGCGCGAACTGCCCGGCGGCGACGCCGCGGCGTACGTCTCCCTGCGGGTGTCGAGCGCTGCCTGGCGCTACCACGCGCGGGTGACCGTCCATGCCCCGGCGACGGCGGTGATCGAGCGGATCAACCCCGCGGTCGGCACGGTCGAGGCTGTGGATGCCGACAGCTGCATCCTGATCACCGGTGCCGATACGGTGCAGACCCTTGCCGTCTACCTGGGCATGCTCGACTTCGACTTCGACGTCACCGAGCCCGCGGAACTGGTCACCCACCTGCGCCGGCTCGGAGACCGGTACACCCGCTCGACGCCTCCCGCCCATTGAGACGCCGAGACGCCACCCGAACCCGGGCGGTCTCGTCCGGATCATCGCGCAGACCGGTGAGCCGCCTTTCGGAGCACGTCACCAGGGTCCCGGCCCGTCCGGTTCGTCGGCTGACAGAGCCCTCCTAGGACACCCGCAGGATCGCGGCGCGCCTTTCGACGGCCGAGATCAGGGCCTCCACCGTGGCGTCGAAGATCTGCTCGTCCGTCACCTCGGCGAGTTCGCCGCTGAGGCGGGTGATGTTCGGGAAGTGCTGCGGGTCGACCAGTCGGTACTCACGGCTCCATGCGGAGTCGTCGGCTGCGCGGGCGTCCGCGTCGAACAGGAGGAACGCGGCCTGCTGACCCACGTACGCGAGGAGTGTGTCCCCGATCATGCGGTAATGGACGGTGGCCTCGGCGCCCTCCAGGCCGGCCTCGCGGACCGCTCCGAGGATGAGTTCGACGACCCGGAACTCGTTGGTCCGGCGCGTGGTCCGGCTTGCCATGGCCGATCCCACCACCGGGTACTTGAGGGCGACCGCGAGCGAGGCGTCGGCGAGTGCCCGGATGCGGCCCTTCCAGTCGAGGCCCTCGGGGATGGCGTCGAGTGCCTCGCCGAGCGTGCGGTCCGCGACCGACAGCAGGAGCTCGTCCTTGTCGCGGAAGTGCCGGTAGATCGCGGTCGGATCCGCGCCGAGCTCCTCACCCAGGCGCCGGACGGTGAAGGCGTCCTCGCTTCCGCGCTCGGCGATGCGAAGGCTCGCGTCGATGATCGCGTCGGGCGTGAGCTGACTGCCTGCGCGTTTGTTCCGGGACTTGGTGGCGGGTGACTTCGGCATGGTGCGGCCAGTGTAACGGTCCGGGATCCAGTGAGCGCAACACCGTTGACAGCGCTGTTGCGCTGCCGTTCACTCCTCCTCAACGAACACGTCGGGCGGGTCACTCCGCCGTGATGGAGGTTGAATTGATGGCGCACAGCAGCCAAGCCGACACCGTCTTCGTCGGAGGCCGGGTCTTCACCGGAGCGGGCCCCGTCCCGGTGGACGCCGCCGTCGCGGTAGCGGGCGGCCGGATCGTCGCCGTCGCCGACGTGGGTACGGTGCGCTCCCTGACCGGTGCCGGTACGGAGGTCGTCGATCTGGAGGGCGGCCTGCTCGTCCCCGGATTCCAGGACGCCCACATCCATCCCGTGATGGGTGGAACCCAGATGCTCGGTTGCGACCAGAGCGACGAGACCACCGCCGAGGGATGTCTCGCCGTGGTGGCCCGGTACGCGAAGGAGCACCCGGACTCCGCGTGGATCCGTGGTGGCGGCTGGGGGATGGACAGCTTCCCCGGCGGCACGCCGACGCGCTCCATGCTCGACGCGGTGGTGCCGGACCGGCCCGTGCTGCTCATCAACTCCGACGGCCACGGTGCCTGGGTCAACTCCCGCGCGCTGGAGATCGCGGGCGTCGACCGGCACACCCCGGACCCGGCCGACGGCCGCATCGAGCGGGAGGCGGACGGCACCCCGGCCGGCACCCTGCACGAGGGCGCCGTGGAGCTGGTGGCCCGTCATGTTCCGGTCGCGACCGAGGACGAGATGCATGCCGGACTGCTCGCCGCGCAGGAGTACCTGTTCTCCCTCGGGGTGACCGGGTGGCAGGACGCCATGATCGGCTCCTTCTCCGGCTACTCGGACAACCTGCCCGTCTATCTGCGCGCGGCCCGCGAAGGCTCGCTGCTCGCCCGGGTCGTCGGTGCCCTGTGGTGGGACCGTAAGCGTGGTCTGGAGCAGCTTCCGGAGCTGGAGGAACGCCGCCGTATCGGGCAGGCGGGCCGCTTCAGGGCCACCAGCGTCAAGATCATGCAGGACGGCGTCGCGGAGAACTTCACCGCCGGGATGCTGGAGCCGTATCTGGACGGCTGCGGCTGTCCGACCGGTAACTCGGGCTTGAGTTTCGTCGAACCCGGGCTGCTGCGCGAGGCGGTGTGCGCGCTCGACCGCTCCGGCTTCCAGGTCCATTTCCACGCGCTCGGCGACCGTGCCGTGCGCGAGGCACTCGACGCGCTCGGTGCGGCCCGCGCCGCCAATGGCGCCAACGACCACCGGCACCACCTGGCCCACCTCCAGGTCGTCCACCCCGATGACCTCGCGCGCTTCGCGGACCTCGGCGTCGCCGCGAACATCCAGGCGCTGTGGGCCGCCCACGAACCGCAGATGGACGAGCTGACCATCCCGTTCCTGGGGGCCGAACGGGCCGCCCAGCAGTACCCGTTCGGGGATCTGCGCCGTGCCGGGGCGCACCTCGTCGCGGGCAGCGACTGGTCGGTCAGCAGCCCCAACCCCTTGTGGGGCATCCACGTCGCGGTCAACCGTGCCGCCCCCGTGGGAGAGCTACCCGAGGGCGCGACGTACCCGCCGTTCTACCCCGAACAGGCCCTGACCCTGGCCGAGGCGCTCACCGCGTACACCGCGGGCACCGCCTGGGTGAACCACCTCGACGACGTGACCGGCACGGTCGAGGAGGGCAAGTACGCGGACCTCGTCGTCCTCGACCGCGACCCGTTCGCGCGGCCCGCCGACGAGATCGGCGACGTCCGGGTGCGCCGGACCTATGTCGAGGGCCGCCTTGTCTTCGCCGCGGACACACCCGGACCCGCGGCGCCCGCGACCGACTGACGTATCTCCCCTCCCCATGCACTTCACCGAGCCCACCCCGGACGGAGACAGGCGATGTCCTCACAGAGCGCAGGATCGAGAAGGCCGACACGGATGAGGTCGATGCGGCGTGCCGCAGGGACCCTCCTCGCGGCGAGCGCCATGCTCATCACCAGTGCGTGCAGCGGCACGGCACACCCGGACAAGGACGCCGGCGGCAGCACCTCGTACAAGCTCACCAAGCAGACGCCCGCCGCCGCGGGCGACATCGACTCCTTCACCTGGTCGATCTACGCAGAGCCGTCCTCGCTCGACTACGTCTACGCGTACGACTACCCGCCGAACCAGATCCTCGCCAACGTCTGCGAGAGTCTGCTGCGCTGGAACCCGGACCTGACGACGTCACCGAACCTGGCGTCCTCGTACAGCAATCCGACCCCCACCACCTGGGTCTACAAGATCCGTCCGGGCGTGCACTTCCACGACGGGACGGTGCTCACCGCGGACGACGTCGTCGCTTCGCTGCGCCGTCACATGGACCCCGAAGTGGGCAGCGCGTGGGAGAACACGTTCCGCAACGTGAAGTCGATCGACACGACGGGGCCACTGGAAGTCACCGTCAGGCTGACGAAGCCCGACGCGGTCTTCAACCAGGAGATGGCCACCAGCTCGGGAACCATCGAGTCGGCCGCGACCCTCGCCGAGGCGGGCCTGGACTACGGCAGCCCCAAGGGCGGGGTGAACTGCACGGGGCCGTTCTCGTTCGGGTCCTGGGCCTCGGGCCAGTCGCTCACCCTGAAGAAGTTCGACGGCTACTGGAACACCGAGCTGAAGCCCAAGGCCGGCCAGGTCAAGTTCGTCTTCCTGAGCGATGCGACCACCCGCGTCAACGCCTTCCAGAGCGGTGAGGTGGACGGTGGCTGGATGGTCCCCGCCGACGCCTACGACCAGCTCGGCTCGTCTACCGCCGGCAAGCTCTACTACGGCGTCAACAGCACCGTCGCCGAAGAGATCGTCAGCAACCTCGAGGGCCCGCTCGGTGACGCCGAGGTGCGCAAGGCCCTGCTCATGGCCATCGACCGCAAAGGCATCGTCAAGGCCGGCGTCGGCGGGGTCGGCGAGGTCGCCGATTCCCTCGTCACCGACAACATGTGGAACCAGGCGCCCGCGGCGAGCCGCGAGGCCATCGTCAAGGACGTGCCGCACTACCCGTACGACCCGGCGAAGGCCAAGGACATCGCGCAGAAGGCCGGGGTGATGGGGCAGCGGATCGTCATCGCGACCAGCCCGCTCGACTCGCAGACGACGATCGTCGCGCAGGCCGTCGAACAGGCCGCAAAGGCCATCGGCCTCGACCCCAGGATCGAGACGCTCTCCCCGGAGAAGTACTCCACCCTCTTCACCGACGCGGCCGCCCGCAAGGGCATCGACCTCTTCCTCACCTTCTGGTACACGTCGATCACCGATCCGCTGGATGCTTACGGCTCCCTGGAGACCGGCATGTTCGCCAACTACGGCGGCTGGACGAACAAGGAGTTCGACAAGGCGGTCCAGGACGCTGCGGGCACCTATGACCCCGCCGAGCGCGCCCAGGCCACCGCGAAGGCGCAGAAGGTCGCCCTGCGGGAACTGCCCTGGCTGCCCCTGTACACGCAGCCCACGAGCGTCTTCCTCGGCAACCGGATCACCGGCGTCCAGCCGTCCGTCGCCTACCTCTACTACCCGTGGGCGGCTGAGATCGGGGCCAAGAAGTGAGACGTACGCACACACGGGCGCTCGCGGTCGCGCGTCGCCTGGCCGGGATGGCGGCGACCTTGCTGGTCACTTCGTTCCTGGTGTTCTCCTCGCTGTACCTGGCGCCCGGCGACCCGGCGAGCTTCCTGGTCCGCGGCCGGAGCGCCGGCCCCGAGGAGCTCGCCCAGATCCGCCACAGGTACGGCTTCGACGAGCCCTTCTTCGTCCGGTACTGGGACTGGCTGGGCGGCGTACTGCACGGCGACTTCGGCCGCTCCTACGTCTTCCACCAGGACGTCAGCTCGGTCATCTGGTCGCGGCTGCCGACCACGCTGGTGCTGATCGCCGCCGCGGCCCTGCTGATCGCGGTGGTCGGTGTCGCGGCCGGCGTCGTCGGCGCGCTGCGCCGCGGCACGCGCACGGACTCGATGGTGATGCTGCTGGTGACGGTGGGGGCAGCAGCCCCCGCCTTCGTCGCCGCGCTGCTGCTCCGGTCGCTGTTCGGCGTGAAGCTGGGCTGGTTCCCGACCATCGGGAACGGCGAAGGCGTCCTCGACCGGCTGCACCACGTCGTGCTCCCGGCGATCGCCCTGTCCGTCACGTTCATGGCGATGGTCACGCGGGTGACCCGCTCGTCGATGCTGGAGGAAATGGGCCGTGAGCACGTCGAGGTCGCGGTGAGCCGCGGCACCCCGCAGTGGACCGTGATCCGGCGGCATGTGCTGCGCAACGCCCTGGGCCCGATCGTCACCGTCTCCGCGCTCCTCATCTCAGGGATGCTGGTGAGCACCTCGATCGTGGAGACCGCGTTCGGCATGTCGGGCGTGGGGTCGCTGCTGGTGACATCGGTCAACCAGATGGACTTCCAGGTGGTGCAGGCGATCGTGCTGCTCGTGGTGGCCGCGTTCGTCGTGGTCAACTTCCTGGTGGACCTGGTGCATCCGCTCATCGATCCGCGGGTCGCGGCAGCGGGGAGTGCGCGATGAGTGCCCCCACGGCGGGAATGATCCGCACCCCGATCGCCAAGTTGCGTAACCTGGGCGGCGGTTGGCTGCCAAACCTCTGTCTGGGCCTCCTCGTTCTGTTCGTGCTGGTCGCGGTGTTCGCGCCGTGGCTGGCACCGCAGGACCCGACGTACGGAGAGCTCGGTACGGGGCTCGTCGGCCCGAGCGCCGACCACTGGCTGGGCACCGACCAGGGCGGGCACGACACGTTCTCGGCCCTCGTCGAGGGAAGCCGTACGAGTCTGGTCGGGCCGCTGCTCGTGGTGCTGGTCTCGACCCTGGTCGGCATCGCCGTCGGGCTGTTCGCGGCGTGGCGGGGTGGCTGGGTCGACACCCTGCTCGGGCGGCTGCTCGACGTCGTCTTCGCCTTCCCCGCGCTGCTCGTCGCGATCCTCGCGGTGGCGGTCTTCGGCAAGGGGATGACGGCACCGGTGATCGCCATGTCCGTGGCCTACATGCCGTACACCGCACGCCTGGTGCGCAGCCTCGCCCTGCAGGAACAGGCCAGGCCCTACATCGCGGCCTACCGCGTGCAGGGGCACTCCGCGCTGTACGTAGGTGTACGCAGGCTGCTGCCGAACATCGGCCCGACCGTGCTCGCCCAGTCCACGGTCAACTTCGGCTACGCATTGCTCGACCTCGCCGCCCTGTCCTTCCTGGGTCTGGGCGTGCAGGCGCCGACACCCGACTGGGGCGCCATGATCAACCAGTCCCAGGCCGCCGTCCTGCAGGGCCGGCCGCTGTCCGCGGTCGTTCCCGCGCTCGCCGTCGTGGTGGTCGTCGTCGCTTTCAACATCGTCGGGGAGACCTTCGGCGACCGGCTCGCGGGGAGGAAGTCCTGATGGCGCTGCTGGAGTACGAGAACCTGAGCATCACCCTGCCCGGCACGGCCCGACCGGTCCTCGACGGCATCGACCTGACCGTCTCGGCCGGTGAAGTCGTCGCGCTGGTCGGCGAATCCGGTTCGGGGAAGTCGGTCACCGCGCGGTCGGCCCTCGGGCTGTTCCCCGCGGGTGCCGACATCGAAGGGCACGTGCGCGTCGACGGGGCGGAGGTGGTGGGCGTCGACCCCGCGGGGCTGCGGGCGATCCGTACCGGTACCGCGTCGATGATCTTCCAAGACCCCCGGGCAGGCATCAACCCGGTGCGCCGCATCGGCGACTTCCTCACCGAGTCGTTGCGCGTCAGCGGCGGCTGGTCCAAGGGCCGCGCCAACGCCCGCGCCCTCGAACTGCTCGGCGCGGTCGGCCTTCCGGACCCCGAACGGCACCTGCGCCAGTACCCGCACGAACTCTCCGGCGGCATGCTGCAACGCGTCATGATCGCCGGAGCGCTCACCGGCGAACCCCGGCTGCTGCTCTGCGACGAGCCCACCACCGCGCTGGACGTCTCCACCCAGGCCGAGATCATGGCCATCCTCGGGCGGTTGCAGCGTGAACACGGCCTGGGCATGCTCCTCATCACGCACGACATCGAACTGGCGGCTGCCGCCTGCGACCGGATCTACGTGATGTACGCGGGCCGGATCGTCGAGACGGCACCCACCGCCCAGCTCTTCGAGACGCCCCGGCACCCCTATACCGCGGGGCTGCTCGGCTCGTCTCCGCCGCTCCACGCCCCGGACGGACCGCCCGCCCGGCTCACCCCGATTCCCGGCTCCCCCATGGGGCTGCTGGAGTCCGCACCCGGCTGCTCCTTCGCGGCGCGCTGCCGCTTCGCCCGGCCCGGAGTCTGTGACCAGTCACCGCCGCCGCTGGAGCGGCACGGCGGGGCCCTGGTGGCCTGCCACCTCGCAGGGGAGTCGCTCACCTCAATGGACAACCCAGCTACAGGGGAGGGAAGTTGACCGTCGAAACCGGGGCCCGCACACTGCTTCAGGTCAGCGGTCTGCGCAAGACCTACCGGACGGGAAAGACGGAGGTCGTCGCCGTCGACGACCTGTCGTTCTCGCTGCGGGCCGGCGGCGCCCTCGGCATCGTGGGGGAGTCGGGCTCCGGCAAGACGACCACGGCCCGCATGCTGATCGGCCTCGAACGCCCCGACGCCGGACAGATCCTCGTCCAAGGCGAACCGCTGGCCCCGACCGTACGCGGCAAGGCGGCCCGCCTCGCCCGTGCCAAGGCCGTGCAGATCGTCTTTCAGGACCCGTACCTCTCGCTGGACGCGCGCATCAGTATCGGCGCCACCATCGACGGGGCGCTGCGCCTGCACGGCCTCGCCGATCCCGCGGCCCGGGCCGCACGGGTGCGGGAACTCCTCGCCCAGGTCGGCCTCGGCGATCGCGAGGCGGCGGCGCTGCCGCGCAAACTCTCCGGCGGCCAGCGCCAACGCGCGGCCATCGCACGCGCGTTGGCCGTCGGACCGGCCGTCCTCGTACTCGACGAGGCGGTGTCCGCGCTCGACGTCTCCGTCCAGGCCCAGGTGCTCAACCTGCTGTCGGACATCCGCCGCGACACCGGCATCGGCCTGGTCTTCGTTAGCCACGACCTGGCCGTCGTGCGGTACGTGTGCGACGAGGCGCTCGTTCTCTACCGGGGCCGCACGATGGAACACCGCCCCGTCGCGGATCTGCTCGCCGACCCCGGACACCCCTACACAAAGCTCCTGTTGGCGTCGGTCCCCCGGCCGGACTGGGACCCCGACTCCATCAGCCGGCGGCGCAGGGAGCTCGACCCTCTGGCGGCGGGAGGCAACGGCTGACGGGCCCGCCGCGCCCTGGCCACCGGGCGCGGCACCTTGACCTCAGTCCTCTGACACCGGGCCCCGAAGCTTCCGGGGCCCGGTATCAGGCATGTGGACTCAGCGGAACCGGTAGGCGTTGAGCACGGTCTGAGTGACCGTGCCCCCTTCCGCGTCGCGCGCCGTCACACGCAGTGCGGCGCCGCCGCGCTCCGGGCCGGACTCCGGGTTGACGAGTGTGCCTGCCCAGCTCCCGCCGGGGCCGCGGGAGAGGGGAGTGGCCACCCATGTCGTGCCCCCGTCGAAGCTGGCCTCCGAGGTCACTTCCGTCACCTGCGGGCCGCCGTCCGGGCTCTCCGCCCTGACGACGACCGGGAGTTCACTGCCGTACGGGGTCCCGTTACCCCCGTCGAGGCCGCCCGGCTCGATCCGCAGGCTGGTCAGCGGAAGTTCCCGGACCTGGCCGGTGTGCCCGGAACGGAAGGTCCACTCCGTGGTGACCCGGGCACTCGTCGGCAGGATCCAGCCGCTGCGTGACTGATCGAGGGTGAGGCGGTACGTGGCCCGGCCGGCGGACGCCTCAGCGGTGAGAGCGGCGCCCGTCGAGCCGACGGGGCCGGTCGCGAGCCGGTCGGTACCCCGGTCGAGAGTCAGGGTTCCGGTGCTCTCGGTGCCGCCCCTGTGTCCCGCCACCGGGTCGGCGAGCAGGTTGCCGAGACGGATGCGCATGGCGTCGCCCTCGCGGACCGCCTCACCGGCGGCGACCACCGGGCCCAGTGCGGAGGCGCCGAAGGTGTCCTCCTCACCGTCGGCCAGCGCGCGGGTTTCGGTCATGGCGAAGCCACCACCGGTCAGTCCGGTCCAGCCGATCTGACGCACCCACGTCAGTCCGGGCACGGCGTTCTCGACGTAGTGCGTGGTGACCGCGGCGGGCGGGGTGACGGTCTGCCGCAGTCGCACACCGCCCTCTCCCGGATAGAGCGGCGCCATGCGGATCACGGCCTGGTTGTTGCCGGTGTAGGCCTGGGACCGGTAGACGGTGCGCACGGAGGTCAGAGCGGCGAGCGAGGCGTGGTGCGTCTGCTCGGCGGGCACCTCACCGGTCCGGACGTCGACGGTGTCGGCGCGCCAGTTCTTGGTGGGGCTGGTCTTGCTGGGGACGAAGACCGCGTGATGGCGGTAGCTCAGCCCCGCGGCCTGCGCGGGTGGGACCATGGTCACGGTCGAAGGGGACACTCCGGTCGACCAGTTGACACTGATTCCACCGATGCCGCGCTCCAGGTCGAGAGCCTGGAAGTCGAGCTTGGCGGCGGGGTCGTCGTCGAGGACCGCGTCCAGCTTGCGTGTCTCGCGGGCGTCGACCGTGACGGTCTGCGCGCCCGCACGCACCGTCACCGGGACGTTCGCCATGACGGCGACCGCCTTGCCATCGGTCGTCTTCGTTCGTGCGTACACCGGCATGGTGTACTCGCCGGCCGGAAGATGAACCGTTGCCGTTCCCTCGGGGGCGACGACGTAATCCGCCTCACCTGTTCGCATGTTGACGATCTGCCACTCCTGGCCCGGCAGCGGCTGCCCGTCGAAGCCGATGAAGCGCACGGTGAGATCACCGGCCTCGGGCTCGATGTAGGCGCCGACCACCGTTCGCACGGTCCCGCCCCCTGCGGCCCGCGCCGTCAGCACCCCTGCGTACGAGCCGGGGTCGGCGCCGCCGATCCGCAGGTCGACGGAGGCGGTGCCGTGCGCGGGGACCCGCAGGGACCGGCGGTCGAGGTACAGGGCGTCGGCGTCCTCGGCCAGGGCGAGGGTGACGTCACGGTCGCCGTCATTGCGATAGGTGACCGTGCGGCTCGCCTTCTCCGTGCCGTACGGCACCTCGGTGCTGGTGTTGCTGGGGGACGCCGTGACGGTGGCGTCCACGGCCGCGGCGACGTCGAGCTGTCCCGCACCGGTTTCGAAGGCGGTCGCCGCGTCGCCGGACGCCGAGCCCACGAGTGCGTCCTTGAGCTGCTGCCCGGTCCAGTCGGGGTGCTGCTGGGCGAGGATCGCGGCGGCGCCCGCGACGTGCGGGGTGGCCATCGACGTACCGGACATCGTGGCGTATCCGCCGCCCGGGGCGGCTGCGGTGATGTCGACGCCGGGCGCGGCGATCTCGGGCTTCACGCCGTAGTCGCCGGTGCGCGGGCCACGGCTGGAGAAGCTTGCGAGGGCGCCCGTCGAGTCGACCGCGCCGACGGTGAGCGCGGCGTCGGCGCTGCCGGGTGAGCTGATGGTGCGGGCCGCACCGCTGTTCCCTGCCGCGATGACGAAGAGGGTTCCGGTGGTGGCGGACAGCGTGTCGACGGCCGCTTCGAGAGGGTCGGTGCCCTGGGTGTCGGTGCCGCCGAGGCTCATGCTGACCACATCGGCGTGGACGTCCTTCGCGGCCCACTCCATTCCGGCGAGGACACTGGAATCGGAGCCCCGGCCTGCCGAGTCGAGGACCTTGCCGATGGCCAGGGAGGCGCCGGGCGCCGCCCCGGGGTAGGCGGACCCACGGCCGGCGACGGTGGCGGCGACATGGGTTCCGTGGCCGTTTCCGTCCCCTTCACCGGTGCCGGTGAAGTCCTTCGACACGGAGATGGCGCCCGCGAGGTCGGGGTGGTTCGCGTCTGCCCCCGAATCGAGCACGGCTACCGTGACGCCCTTGCCCGTAAGGCCCTTGGACCAGGCGTGCGGCGCGCCGATCTGCCGGGTGCTGGTCTCGTCGAGTGCCTTGCGGCGGCCGTCGAGCCACAGCCGGCTGTCGTCGTCCGCGAGGGTGTCCTTCCACACCTGGCCGAGATCCGGCTTGGCGACCGCGCCCGCGGTGAAACCCAAGGTGGGCAGTGAGCGGGCGGCAGCCGGGCTGCTCCGGGGTGCGCCGTCGGCGATCAGGGGGAGCGTGCGGCGTTCGTCGTCGCCGTACTTCATGCCCAGCAGCCCGGTCACGTCGAAGAGTCGAGGATCCACACGTCCTGCGGCGAGGAGGGGCTGAGCGTCGGCGGGGACGACGGAGACGTGACCGTCCTTTCCACGCAGGGTCGCGTACGGCACGCCCTCCCGGCCCTCGGCGGGCTCGATCGAGGTCAGCTCCTTGCCGCAGGGGCCCGCCGCGGGCAGGACCGTCACCGTGTCCCCGGTGACGAGGGTGACCGAACGACCCTCCGACATGGTCCGGGTTCCCCCGCAGGGCGTGTCGTCCACGGTGATCGCGCCGTCGTTCAGGAAGGCGCGCGCTCCGTCGGCAGAGGGGGTGCCCGCGTCGGCAAGGGGCGCCAGGGCGAGAGCGGGCGACGGGCCGATGACGACGGCCGCCGCAGTGAGTGCGGCGGCCCACACGGCGGATGTACGCCGGGGCGATCGAGGCGGGTGCATGGGCGTGCTCCTCCAGAGGCGGTACGGGAAGCCCATCGGCCACGTCCGCAACAGCAGCGGGTGGGCGACGCGGCACGCCGCAACCTAGGTGGAGGCCGTTACAGCGCAGTTACCACTGGACCGTGCCCCGGGGCCGCGCGGGGGCCTCCAAGCCTTCCTGAGTCGTGGCGACGCGCAACTCGCCCCGGCTGCTGGCGACTTTGTGACATGGCGCCCATCCGCCCGGACGGGACCTCGCCGAGGGGGTGTCCGATCCCCGAGACTTTCTCCGGCCGGGTACTTCACGGGGAGGGCATACCAGGCCACGCGATCTGCGCGCCGAAGCCGACGGGCACGGCTTGTGGTTCTCGTGTGTCACTCAGCCCAGGTGTGCTCGTGAAGCAGGCCCGAGAACGCGACGGCCCCGGCTCCCTGTGGGGGGCGGCCGGGGTCGTCGCTTGGGCATGCCCGTGCCGTGCTGTTCAGGTGAACAGGAGGATGGGCTCGCTGAGATGAGATTCAGGGATGGGGCGACGACGGCCCGAGGACGACGATCGGCGCCTCGGCCTCCTCGCGGGCGCGTACCGAGGCGGCCTCGGCCTCCTCACGGGTGACTTCCTTGTAGAACCGTTCCCCGTTCGCGTCGGTGATGTCGATGACGACCTTGCTCCACTCCTCGGCGGGCTCCTCCGGCACATGCCCCAAGTAGTACTCGGCGTCCTTGAGGAGATCCTCCGTGAGCCGTACGCCGGTCAGCCGCTCGGTCAGGGCGAGGACCGCCGCCTTGGTCTCGGTTCTGCACTCGTTCCCGGTGAGGTCGAAACCGATCTCACGCATCACGGGGACCAGGTCGTCGGGGGTGCTGCCATATCTGTCGGTGGACCGTTCGAAGGTGGTCCGAAGCCCACCGGCCTCGTACCAGTGGAACAGGTCGATGGGTGCGCCCCCGTTGGAGGAGTGCGTCACGGCCCGTCCGTCCACCGACAGGGCCTCCAGGAAGCGCGGTTGCATCCCCACACCACCGTCGAACTGCAGGACGAGCGTCCACTCGCCGCCCGAACCCGGCACCGTGAAGGCGCCCGCGATGAAGGAGTCGTCCCAGTAGTCCGTCGCGTCGCGCAGGTCCGCGTGCCGCTCGATCAGCGCGTCCACTCCCGCGCACCTGCCCCGGGGCTCCGCGCCCATCGCACGCAGTGCGTCGTCGGGGGTGACGCCCCGGACCAGCGTCAGGCCGTATCCGCCCCTGATCGCGTCGCGGAACAGCGGGGAGAAACGAATCCAGGCGTAGTCATCTGCGGTCACCGAAGGCATGCACCGCAGTCTGCCCGCCACCACTGACATCCCCCCGACCCGCACGGCCCGCTTGCAGATCACCCGCGTCGGCGTGCAGCCGGCACCCGAACACTCCCTAGGAACGCCGCCCTGCCAGCGCAACGCCCGTACCGACCCCCGCGATCACCAGGCCGATCCCGCCGAAGATCAGCGGCAGCAGCCACAGCGAGGCGAACCCCTTGATCCGCGCGTCCTCGGGGGAGTTGGCGCGGTACAGCACCTCGACCCGCTCGCCCTCCTCGTACGACGGTGGGTTGGAACCCGTAGAGCTCCGGAACGTCCTCGGGGTGCCGTCCGCCGACGTGAACTCGACCACCGGGTACGCCGCAGGCTTGTCGTTGCCCCGCTTCTTGCGGGAAACGCCGTTGTCGTCGTTCCGCCACTCCAGCGACACCACGGTGCCCGGGGCGCGCTCCGCGTTCGCCAGGAAGGAGACCGACACCCCCGCCAGGATCAACCCGACGACCAAGAACAACGACCCGAACGCGATCGCCCCGATCGAGAACCACTGCCGGGCCCCCCGCCCACGCACCTGAACCTGCACAGCGTCCCTCTCACTTGTCCGGAGTGAGGGACGCTATCCCAGACGCGCCGACGCCGTGCGTCCGCCCCGGGGGGATCAGATCACCAGCGGTGCCTCCGACCAGCGACGGACCCGGTACGGGGCCCACCACAGGTGGTCGCCGAGACGCAGGACGAGGGTCTCGCCCATGAGGTCGTCCAAAATCGGTCGCGGGATCGCGTCGGCGCGGGCGCCGTCGGTGAGGGCCCCGATGGCGTCGTGGTACTCCGGTTCGTCGATGGTGAAGCGGCGCAGCTCGCCGTAGCGCCGGTCGCGTACCTGGATGAACCCCGGGCCGTGCCGGAAGACGCATTTGCAGATGTAGTAGGCGTTGCGCCACGCGAGCGCCGCCGCGGCCGGGTCGGCGGTGCCGAGGACGGCGGTCGGCGGGTGGAGATGGCTGTAGTGGCGCCAGGCGTCCGGGTCGGGGCCGGTGTGGAGCTGCCAGTCGACCGAGATGGCCAGGCTGGACAGGTCGCCGACGAAGCTGAGCGCCCGGACCGACCAGGCCGCGTCGGCGGGGTCCGTCACGTCGACCGGGCGGGGGAGCGTGACGTGCCGGGCCCCGGCGGCGAAGAGCCGCCGGGCGGCCTCGCCGCCGGTGATGTCGATCTCGTAGCGACCCAGGGACATGCTGGGCAGCGTGCCCACCTCGGGGTCGTAGTCCCGTGAGGCGGTCACGGTGAAAGGGGCGGTGCCGGTGAGTGCTGGAGTCATCGTCGTCTCTCCGTCGAGCGGTCGTCGCGGGGTGGTCAGGCGGTCGTCGCGGCGAGTTCGGTGTCGCGGGCGGAGGTGTGCCGCATGAAGTCGATCCGCAGGAACTCCTCGTTGAGCGCCGGCGGCGCGATCTGGACGAACTGCCCGCTGTCCTCGAAGACCAGGCCGAGCGCCCGCCACCGCGTCAGTACCTGCCGCAGTGCGTCCTCGCCCACGTGGTGGTCCTCGTCCAGCTTGCGGGCGGCCGCCTTCACCGTGTGCGGCTGGTCGAGCAGTCGGAACAGGGCCAGCTCGAACGGGTCGGTCAGTTCCAGGTGCGTCCAGTCGAAGGCCCGGCGCTTGCTGACCAGGACGATCCGGTCTTCCAGGTCGCAGTGGGTGAGACGGCTGCCGGAGTAGTTCCGCTTCCAGTGCACAATGGCCTCGTTGAGGCGGTCGACGACGTCCTCGCCGATCCCGCGCGGCGGCACGTCGAAGACATAGGCGAGGTCGAACATCTCGGCGTCCGGGAGGTCGTACGTGAGCCGGTACGGTTCGGCGGCGCGCAGTTCGGAGAAGCCGAGCCCGGGGTTGTTGAAGTAGGGGCTGAACCGCTCGATCGCGATCCGGGAGGACGGGCCCACGGGCGGGTTGAGGTGCTCCAGCGCGGCCAGTTGGGCCACCACGTCGTCGTAGTCCTCGACGTCCTCGCCGGGAAAGCCGTGCAGGTAGTTCCAGGCCACCGAGAGGCCGACGGTGGCGGCGTCCCGGAGCATCCGGACGTTCTGGCCGCCGGTCACACCCTTGTCCATCAGCGTCAGCACCCGGCTGTTGAGGCTCTCGATGCCCGGCTGGACGAAGATCAGGCCCGCGTCGGCGAGGGTCTGGAGCTGCCCCTGGCGCATGTTGGACTTGATCTCGATGTGCATCCGCAGGTCGAACCCGCTGTCGATGATGCGCGGCAGCACCGTGTTCACGTAGCCCATGTCGAGGATGTTGTCGACGACGTACATGTCCAGGACCCGGTGTTTGCGGGCCAGTTCGATGATCTCGTCGTAGAACACGTCCGGGCTCTTGCTGCGGAACTGCATGAACGAACCGTTCAGCCCGCAGAAGGTGCAGTGGTGCTTCTCGCCCCACCAGCAGCCCCGCGCGCCCTCGACCACCAGCTTGGGCTCGACCCAGTGGCGCGCGTGGGAGGAGGCGAGCCGCTCGAAGTACCCGGAGTAGTCCGGCGGCAGGATCGAGGCGGGCGGCAGAGGTTTGGTGCTCATGGCATTGACCACGGAGGCGCCGTCCGCGTCGCGCCAGCACAGCCCGGGTACGTCGGACAGCGGCTCGTCGGCGTCCAGCGCCCTGAGCAGCGCGGGGAACGACACCTCGCCCTCCCCGCGCAGGACGTAGTCGACGAAGGGGAAGTTGCGGTGGACGGTCTCGCCCTGCTTGCCGTCGCAGTTGGCGCCGCCCATGGCCGTCGCGATGTGCGGGGCGAGGCGCTTGACGTACTTGGCAGCCGCCAGGGCGGCGGTGTTCTGCTGGAACGTCGAGGTGAAACCGACCACGTCCGGAGCGAGTTCGACGATGCGCTCGGCGATGTGCTGGACGAAATCGGGTGCGGTCACGTGCAGCGCCTTCGTCATCTCCATTCGAGCCCCGCGCACCCGGCTGCTCATTGCCTCGGTGAACTCGGGAACCCGCCACTGGGGGTCGTCGTAAAGAGCGGAGGAGAACACCCAGTCACCGCAGCCCAGGAAATAGGAACCGAGCGCGTAGTAGGAGTAGTCCTCCAGGTCGAATTCGGTGTTCTTGGTGGTCCAGTCCACGTATTCGATATTGGCGTGGAGAACGTCTGCCGTTGCGCCCGGGACACGCTCGTCGACACTGCGCTTGAGAATTCCGAGAGCCAGCGACGGGAGATCGATCGGGGCCCAGGGCATGTTCACCAGGAGTACGCGCATGGCTGGCCTCTTCTCATTGTGATCAGTGGGCGGAGTCAGTGATCTGTCGGGCATCCGGCCGGGAATCCGGTCCGGTCTGGTCGGGGGCCGGTCGCGCACGGAGTGCGAGGCCGGCCCCCTGGTGCTACTTGTCCTCGTTCTCCATCTCCTCCGCGGAGCGGAGGTAGACGACGACTCCGACGCCCGGCTTGCGGCTCTCCTCGTCGCCCTCGAGCGGGTCGCCGTGGATGATGTCCTTCTGCATGATGTTCACCCCCTCTCCGGGTGCGGGGACGGCTCGGCCGGTACGGGCGCCGAAGGCAGCCCGCGGCCGAGAAACCTGAGGGACCGCTGGATCACGGCCAGGTGGTCGGCGCCGTCGTAGCCGTCATGGCCCGAGTCCAGCCACATCAGCTCGTGGTCCACCCCGCCCGCGCGCAGCACGGCCAGGTACGCCTCGACCTGTTCCGGCGGGCACTTGGCGTCCCGCCGCGCGGCGACGACCAGCAGCGGGGAGCGGATGGCCGCCGCGTACGAGGACGGGGAGGCGTGGGCATAGGCGTCGGGCACCTGGTCCGGAGTGCCGCCGAACAGCGCGGTGTCCAGCGCCTGGAGGGCGGGCGTGGAGTGCCGGAACGCCGTCACGCAGTCGGCGAGCGGTTTGACGGCCACCCCGACGTTCCACAGGTCCGGACGGGTTCCCATGGCCAGCAGCGTCAGGTAGCCGCCCCACGACGTGCCGCAGAGGCCCACGGCGCCCTCGCTGCCGATGCCCCGGTCCAGCAGCTCGGCCCGGGCCCGCACGAGGTCGGCGACCTGGGTGTGGCCGACGCCCTCGGAGTAGGCGGAGCGCCAGCGCGGCCCGTAGCCGGTCGAGCCACGGTAGTTGACGCGGGCCACGGCGTAACCCGAGCCGACGAGGGCCTGCACCATGGGGTCGTAGGCATCGCGATCGTGGTCGGCCGGGCCGCCGTGGACGAGCAGGACGAGCGGGTGCGGCGCGGGACGGTCGGCGGGCGTCGTGACGAAGGTGTGCACCGGGCCGTCCGGCCCGGGCGTCCACAGGTCCTGGCGGTGGCCGAACCGGGGAAGGCGCCACTGGCTCTGTCCGGGCAGCGGCGCACCCGACAGGGACAGTGCGCGCGGCACGTTCACCGCATCGGTCCAGATGAAGTGCACGTCACCGTCGGCGGCCGGCGACGCGTCCAGGATGCTGCCCTCCGGGGTGGCCACCGGGGTCAGTTCGCGGCGGTTCAGGTCGGCGGTGAACAGCCGACTGCGGCCGTGCCGGTCCTGCCGGAGCAGGACCCGCGCGCCACCCGGGCCGGGGTACCAGCGGGCGG
Source organism: Streptomyces sp. NBC_00234 (assembly GCF_036195325.1). NCBI lineage: Bacteria > Bacillati > Actinomycetota > Actinomycetes > Kitasatosporales > Streptomycetaceae > Streptomyces > Streptomyces sp. NBC_00234. The sequence continues at coordinate 7,775,373 of NZ_CP108101.1, forward strand.
TCGTCTCGGTGTCGAACGAGCACCAGGGCAGCAGCTCCAGTCCGCGCCCGGGGGCCCAGGTGCCGAGGTGGTAGCGGCCTGCCCGCTCGCGCATGACCAGCAGCAGGGGGCGGCCGGGCGTCGGTACGGGGCCGGAGAACGGCGCCGGCCCGGGTAACGGCCCGTGCGTGGGCGCAAAGCCGAGCGCCCAGGTGCGCTCGCTGGTGCCGGAGAGCACCGCGACGGTGGTCCCGTCCGGGGTCAGCAGCGTCACGGCGCGGGCGGAGTGCGCGGGTCCGGAGACCGCCAGCAGCCCGCCGTCCGGCGCCAGGTCACACAGCGAGCCGGAATCCGTCGTGCACAGGACGGGTGCGCCCGTGCCACCGCGCCGTCCCATATGGATGCTGAGCCCTTCGGGGCTCCGGATGCCGACGGCCACCGCGCCCCCGGCCGCCAGTGCCAGCCCGGCGGGCCGCCCGTACGGCACCCCGGACAGCGCAGGACGGTCCGGGCCGCCGTCGAAGTGCTGGGTGCGCCAGCCGCCGCTGCCGCCACGGTCCTCGTCGAACCACCAGACGGCCTCGTCGTCGTCGATGGCGCACAGCAGCGTGCCGTGCGGACGGTCCGTCAACTGCCTCTCGATGCCACTGGACCGGTCCCACGCGAAGATCTCGCACCGGCCGTCCGCGTCCCCGGTGTACACCATCCGGTCCGGGTGCCGGGGGCTGGTCACCGGCAGCACAGGCCGGTAGACGCCGTAGTTGCGCGTGGCCGCCCGCGGCGGGGCCGGCGTCACGGCGTCTCCCGGGCCACGAGCCCGGCCCTGGAGCTTGCGTACAGCGCCAGCCCGGCGAACGCGCCCGCGCAGCCCAGTGCCACGGCACGGCCCCCGTACGCCGACACCAGGACCCCCGCCGCCACGGGCGCGAGCACCGCGACGCCCTGGCCGGCGGTGCCCAGCACCGTCCCCATCCGGGCCAGCAGCCGGTCGGGGGTGACCAGCACCGCCCGGGTCTGCAGCACGACCACCACGGACGGCACGATCAGCGACACCCCGCTCAACAGCAGCCCGTAGGCCCAGGTCCGGGACGCGAACGCGAGCCCGGCCGCCGTCGGCACCATGGCCCACGACGCCCCCGTCACGATCCGCGCCGCCGGAACCCTCCGCACCAGCCACGGCGCCGCGAGTGCGCCCAGCAGCCCGCCGACGCCCGCCAGGGTGAGGATGAGCCCGATCGAGGAGGGGCTGGCGCCCTGGGCGTGGGAGGCGAACACCGCGTGGAAGTACAGCGCGCCGAGCAGCGCGTTGATCCCGGCGGTCCACACCACCACGAAGCGCAGGAAGGGCTCCGCCCATACGAAGCGCAGTCCTTCGGCGAGGTCACGGGTGAACGACGCGGCAGGACCCTCCCGTCCGGGCGTCAGGTCCGTGCGGATCGCCTTGCTCAACACGGCCACCAGCAGGAACGATGCCGCGTCCGCGAGCAGCGGCACCCACCGCGCCAGCTGGTACAGCACGCCGCCCAGCGTCGGCCCGACGATCTGCACCGCCTGGTCCCGCGCCTGTAGGTACCCGATCGCCCTGGCGTATCCGTCGGGCGGCACCAACCGCCGGATCGTCCCGGAGGCCGCCGCCCCGTAGGTGGCGCTCGCCGCCTGCTCCACCGCTGCTGCGACGAGTACGTGGACGAGGACGACATGGCCGAGGGCCACGGTCACGAACACCGATCCCATGGCGCCCGCCGCGACCAGGGCCGCCGCGTACATCATCGGCTTGCGCGGCCACCGGTCGGCGAACACGCCCGCCACCGGCGAGACCACCAGGCCGCTGACCAGTGCCACCGACGCGACAAGTCCGGCGAGCCCGGCCGGATATCCGGCACCCAGCAGAATCAGTGGAAGAAAGAGGGAGGACGCGCAGGTACCGAGACCGTCGACGGCGCCCGCCGTCCAGAAGAGCAAGAAATCCCGTCTTCGGAACGGGGAAGAGGACGGGGCTTCAGATAATTCGGGGCCGGAAGATCGTAATCGCTCCTCGGCCTCCTCCATCAAGTATCCCGCTCGGAGACAATTGCTGACGCGAACGCACCCACAATGCCCCCTTTAATAAGCGGACTTACGGCCGTTGAGGAAAGCGATCGTATCGAACGGATACGCCCATCACAACACCGCCTTCGATGGGATTCTTGATCAAGGAACGTGGTGTTCCGGAGTCCCGGACAAATGATCTACGCGCGTGGATCTTGAGGACAACGCTCTTCCTTTGCAGAACTGCCGTCTTTCGGCTCACCGGAGTGGATTTCCGGACCGCTTGTCCGTGCGGGGGTCGGAAGCCGAGCGCGATGCGGTCACGCAGGCTGCACGGAAACCTGAGCTCCGGCAGCCTGCGACACCATCCGCGTTCCCCTTGATCGTTCGGTTCGGTCGTCGGTTTCTCCGGTACCGCCCGGGCCCGCACCCCCCGGCGCCGGCCTGGGCTCAGTTCAGTGCCTCACCGACCAGGGCGAGGTTCTCGATGGCCGCGAGACCGTACAGCGCCGTGGAGTTGGTGCTGATCCACGTGGCGTCGGTCCCGGGGTTGAGCACAGTGGGCCCGCTGATCTCCGTGGTCGTCCACGGGGTCTTCGCGTCCGGGTAGCCGTCGCCCGCGGTGAACTTGCTCCAGGCCCGGGTGGCCAGCGCGGCTTCGCCGGTCAGGCTCGCCGCGTACGCGTCCAGACGGGAGTGGCCCTGGACCAGGCTTGCCTTGAAACTCGCGCCGTAGCGGGCCACCTGTTCGGCGGAGGTGGCGTTGAAGGAACGGCAGTAGTCCAGCCAGGCGGTCCGGAAGCCGGGGATGTCGCTCTCGTCGAGGGCGTCGATGAGCTCGGCGGCCAGTTCGGGCAGGCCGAAGCTCGCGGAGAGGTGGGAGACGGCGATGACAGGCGTGGTCTGGATGGCGAAGGCGCCCGTGTCGAGGTCGTACAGACCACTGCCCTGGACGAAACCGTTGGGCTGGGCGGCGATGGTCGAGGCGCTGGCCAGCAGTTTCTTCCGTGCTGTTCGCCACTTGGGGCCGCGCCGTTCCCATTCCGTCCACCAGGCCCAGCCGAGCCCGCTCCAGTCGGTGCCGAAGCCGATCGACAGGGCGCGCCGGTCCCCAGGAACGTAACCGTCGGTGCGCACCTTGCGGTTGGGGTCGAGCCTCAGGAAGGTCTCGTCCGCGTCGACCTGTGCGTGCATCAGGTCGCCGGTGCGCTCGTCGGCGGTGAGGTAGTAGAAGAGGCGGCGGTAGACGGGCGTCGAGATGCGGACCTGTTTGGCGCTGTCGCCGAAGTGCTGGACGCCGTGCCGGGTGCCCAGGCCGGCCCACTGCCCGAGGTGGTAGGCGTCGACCTCGCCGGTGTGCCGGGTCATGGCCTCGGCGAAGCGGTAGATGTCGGCGCGTCCGGAGCGCAGGTAGGCCAGCCAGAGCCACAGGTCGGTGGAGAGCTCGGAGTTGTCCCAGGCGTAGCCGCCGATGTCGTAGCACCAGGTGTGGCGGTCCGGGTCGTAGGTGTGCTGGACGTCGCCGTAGTCCAGGAAGCCGTACCAGCGGCGTTGTTCGCGCTGGTCCCGGTAGTAGGCGAAGAGCAGGTCGAGGCGGTCCTCGACGGTCTTCCTGGCCGTGGTGGACCGGTCCACGGGGGACCAGAGCCCGGCGAAGACGCCTGCACGGTGGAGGGCCCCGGGGTCGGCGACGAGCTGTGGCGGGGCGGTCAGCGCGTCCTTCTGCGCGACGAGGGTGTCGGCCGTGGGGGTGGCGGCGTTGGCCCACAGGAAGAGCTCGGAGGTGCGGGCGATGCCGTACGGGGTGCCGAAGCCGGGCTCGTAGTCCTCGTAGGTGATGCCGAGTCCGGCGGTCTGCTTCTCGTGGGTGTCCTGGCCGAGGCCGTCGTGGTAGAAGCGCTGGTCGAGCGGCTGGGCCTCGGGCGACCAGAGCCAGAGGGTGACGGTCGCCGCGTCGGATGCGGCACCTCGGACGTCGAGCTGGGCCGGGTGCTTCTGCCAGAAGTCCCGCAGGCCGAAGGAGAGTCCGCCGCTGATCCCGCCGACGTAACCGAAGCCGGGGGCACGGGTGCCGCCGGTGGTGTGGATCCAGCCGTGGCCCGCCTTGGTCCGCTTGCGGATGGTGAAGCCGTCGGCCGAGAGCTGGGCGAGGGTGTGGTCGCCCCAGGCCGGGACGTACTGCAGGGCGGAGGAGACCCGGGTGTCCCAGGTGGAGATGTCCGGCAGCTTCTCTCCCTTGACCTGCGCGGTGCGCACGGCCGCGCCGGGGTCGCGGCGCAGGCCGGTGATGCCCTGGACGGCTTCGGTGAGGAAGCCGTCGTCGGCGCCGGCGAGGCGGACGTGGCGGTTGTAGAGCTCGTCGGAGAGCGGGACGCGGATGCGCAGGCCCAGGCCCTTGATGAAGTCGCCGCTGTCCCGGCCGGGCTCCTGGGTGCCGTCGTACGTGATGGTGTGGACGACGCGGATGGCCTCGGACCCGGCGTAGAGGTAGAGGCGGATGACGAAGGGCAGCCAGGAGCGGCTGCCGCGCTCGTGCCTGCCCTCGAGGCGGATGACGGCGCGCACCGGGCCGGACTGCTCGACGGTGACGGAGCTGACGCGGCCGGTGAAGCGTTCCCAGCGTGTGCTGGAGCCGCTGCCGTCGTAGTCGTCGTCGACCTCCGGTTGGCGGAGTACGACCAGTTCGGCCTTGTTCGCTATCTCGGTGCTGCCGTGCTTGATGGTACGGATGACGTCGTGTGCGCCGGCCTTGGCGATGCTGACGCGGATCACGCCGGTGTCGACGTCGATCGTGCCGCCCTTGGTGTCCACTGTGAGCGCGACGTCCGCGGTCCCGGAAGTGCCGGGGGCCAGGGTGTAGCTCTCGGCGGGTCTGGCGGTGGCCCCGACCGCGTGGGCGGTCCACTTCAGGGTGCCGTCGGGCCAGTAGGCGGTGGGCCAGGACTGGACGGGGACCGCCGTGCCGTCGGCGGCGGTGAGAGCGAAGCCCTGGTCTGCGGGGAGCGAGCCCTTCGGCCAGGCCACACCGAAGGTGGTGCCTGGGGCCTTGGTGGGGGTGCCGTCCTCGAGCCAGCTGAGCTGCACGGGGCCGGCGGTGACGGTTTCGACCGGTGCCGCCGCAGCCGGGTCGGCGGCGAGGACCCAGGAGAGCTGGGTCGCCGCGACGGCCGCGGCTGCCGCCTTGAGGGCGTCTCTGCGTGACATCTCAGGCACCGTGACCGCCCTTGAGCCGCCAGGCGCGGAAGTCGGTGATGTGGAAGTGGCTCCACGTGGTGCGGAAGGCGAACCAGCCGCTGGTGTAGGGGTCCTCGTCGGTGTAGTCGAAGACCAGTTCGCCGTTGTTCCAGTACTGGATGTGCCTGCCGTCGGAGACCAGCCGGACGCGGTTGGGCTCGTTCGCGGTGAGCAGCGGCGAGGTGTAGTCGTAGATCAGCGGGCGGGAATCCGCCACGCCGACGTAGCGGCGCAGTCGGGTAGTGGTGTTGTAGTTGGCGCCAAGGCCCGCGTAATACGTGGTGAGGTGGTCGTAGTCCGCCAGGGCGCCGCTGCGGGCCGTGGCGAACAGGTCCTTGGGGGATCGCGCATCCCGGGCGTTCCAGAAGGAGTTCAGGTCACTGACCCGGTCGTTGGCACCGCCCTTCGAGACCGGGGTCGCCGTGAAGTCGATCTCGTACCGGCCGGAGAACGGCCGCTTGAACCACACCGACGCCCCGGCGGGCACGTCGACGTCCAGCACACCGTTCTTGGCTGTGACGCTGCCGCCCTTCTCCAGTTCGGCCGACCATTGGCCGAGACCGTGCCGGAAGTCGTCGCGGGCCAGCAACTGACGGTGTTCGTACGGCACATGGCGACTCGGTGCGGCTGCGGCACCGGTGGAGAGTGCGGTGGTGACCGCGGCCGCGAGGCTCACGGCAACGGTGGCCCAGGTGTAGCGCATCGGAAGATCCCTTTCTGTGGACGGTCAGGAGCGTACATAAACCAACCCTTCCGATCGGAAAAAGCCACAGAAGTGAAAAGAAGCGTTCATGATGAGTCGAATCCGCCGTCGAATCTGCTGTCGAATCCCGCATGGTGGGACCGAATGTGACGCACTGTTGCACGCCGTGGCCATCTGCACTGACCTTCGTGCGGAGCTGCTCGGGCGGGCCTGTCCGGTGCACCGGCACGTCGAGCGGCGTCCGGCGGGGCACCGGTCAAGATGCTCCAGGGGCCCGCCCAGAACAAGAAGTTGCTCATGGCCGCGGAGCCCGATCCTTCCGAACGGCTGTTACACAACGATCATTGAGTGCGTCCGAGCGCCCCCGGAATACTTCAGTGCCCCGGGGCCGTACGTAGGCGAATACGTCCCCGTGCGGGCTGGGCCTTCGCCCGCCCGATTCACTCCTGAGCAGGGACAATCTTGCGTAGAAGATCAAAGAAGGCGTACGCCGTCGGCGCTGTGGCCGCCGTCGCCCTGACGACGAGCTTGACCGGCCCGGCATCGGCGAAGACCGGCAGCCCGGACACGAAATCCCCTGTCACGGCGAAGGACTTGGGGGCAGCCGGCAGGACCGTGCACACCGTCACCTTGATCACGGGGGACCGGGTCCAGGTGGACTCCCGTGGCCGAGTCGGCGGAATCCAGCGGGCGAAGGGCCGGGAGGACATACCCTTCTTCACCCAGACGCACAACGGCCGTACCTATGTGATGCCGCGTGACGTCCGGCGGCTGATCGCCGACGGCACGCTGGACCAGCGGCTGTTCGACATCACCGGACTCGCGGAACCGGCGAGCCGCAAGGCCAACCGGGCCGGGCTGAAGGTGATCGTCGGCTACGGGGGATCGGCGGCCAAGTCCGCCCGCGCCGAGGTGCGGTCCTCCGACGGCACCACCGTGCGCCGGACTCTGTCGGCCCTCGACGCCGATGCCGTCACCCACGCCGGCGCCACCGACAGCACGGGCTCGCTGTGGGACGCCCTGACCCGCCGCCAGGACGACGGCTCGGCGGCCACGACCTCCGGCATCGCGCGGATCTGGCTCGACGGCGTACGGAAGGCGTCGCTCGACCGCAGCACCGGCCAGATCGGCGCCCCGGCGGCCTGGGCCCGCTCGTACGACGGCACCGGTGTGAAGATCGCCGTCGTGGACACCGGGATCGACGCCACCCACCCGGACCTGACCGGCCGTGTGGTGGCGGAGCGGAACTTCAGCGGCTCCCCGGACGCCCGGGACCGTGTCGGACACGGCACGCATGTGGCTTCCACCGCGGCCGGTACGGGGGCTAAGGACGCCCGGTTCAAAGGCGTGGCACCCGGGGCGCAGTTGATCAACGCCAAGGTGCTGGACGACCGGGGCGTCGGTGACGACTCCGGCATCCTCGCGGGGGTGGACTGGGCCGTCGCCCAGGGCGCCGACGTCGTCAACATGAGCCTGGGTAGCCCCGACACCCTTGGGATCGACCCCCTGGAAGCCCAGGTCAACAGGATCTCCGCGGAGAAGGGCGTCCTGTTCGCGATAGCCGCGGGCAACAGCGGGCCGGGGCGGGGCACGGTCGCATCGCCGGGCAGCGCCGACGCGGCCCTGACGGTCGGCGCCGTCGACGACGACGACCGGATCGCCGACTTCTCCAGCGTCGGGCCCCGCACCGGGGACGGCGCCGTCAAGCCCGACATCACCGCGCCGGGCGTGGAGATCACGGCGGCCGCGGCGACCGGCACCTCGGGACAGAACCCTCCCGGATACATCAGCCTGAGCGGCACGTCGATGGCGACCCCGCACGTCGCGGGCGCCGCGGCAGTTCTCAAGCAGAAGAATCCCACCTGGACGGGCGCACAGATCAAGGCCGTCCTGACGGGCTCGGCCAAGGACGGCTCCCACTCGGTCTTCCAACAGGGCGCGGGCCGGCTCGCCGTCGACAAGGCGATCGACCAGACGCTCGTCTCCGAACCGGGCTCGGTCGGCCTGGGTACCCAGCAGTGGCCCCACACCGACGACACACCCGTCACCAAGCAGGTCGGTTACCGGAACAACGGCACCGCGGACGTGACGCTGGACCTGTCGCTGGCGGCGCCCACCGGCGGCGACGGACAGCCCGCCCCGGCCGGGTTCTTCACCCTTGGGACGCAGCGGATCACGGTCCCGGCGGGCGGCACCGCCGCCGTGGACCTGACGGCCGACACCCGGCTCGGCGGTACGGTCGACGGCTCGTACTCGGCCACGGTCGTCGCGTCCGGAGGCGGCCAGACCGTGCGCACCGCCGCAGCGGTGGACCGTGAGAGCGAGTCGTACGACGTCACCTTCAACACCATTGGACGGGACGGTGCGGCCAGCACCACCTGGCAGGCCGACCTGAAGGGCTACCGCGAGTCCGCCGCGGGCCAGCGGTTCTTCCCCGACCTGTCGTCGGGTTCCACCACGGTCCGGCTGCCGCGCGGTACCTACAGCCTCGCGGCCGACATGCTGGTCGACCCCGCGGCCCCGCGCAAGGGCGCCGATCTGATCAGCAATCCGCAGCTCTCGGTGACCGGTCCCACCACGGTCACCCTTGATGCCCGCACCACCCGGCCCGTGAGCTTCAAGGTGCCCGACGCAGCCGCACGCCCCACGCGCGCCGGGATGATGTACACCCTGAGCACACCCGAGACCTTCATCATCGAGGGGGGCGAGTTCAGCAGCTTCGACAACCTGCGCACCGCGTACCAGGGTCCCACGATGGACGACGGCGCCCTTGCCCAGCAGTGGTCCGCGAACTGGGAGCAGGGCACCACCGAATACAACGTCCTCACCGGCGGCCCGGTCCGGGAGCTGGCCACCGGATACAGCAAGACCTACACGCTCAAGGACATGGCCCTGGTGAAGGCAGGGATCGGGTCGTCCGTACCCGGCCTCGAGGGTGCCGTCGCGGCGCACGGCATGCTGGACTACGGGGGCGGCGTCGAGGCCCCCTACTCCGTGCAGTCGGCACCGGGAACGCGCAATGTGTATCTGTCCACGGCCGACGGGGCCGCCTGGAACATCGTCGCGGGTGTACTGGGCGAGGAAGACCCGACGGGCTACCGGAGCTTCGACTCGGCATACGAGCTCGGCGGGCACCAGCGGTTCGCGGCGGGGGCGACGTACACCGAGACCTTCAACGTCGGTGTGGTGGGGCCGCGGTTGAACGCGAACGACGGGATCGTGCGCGACGGCGACGACATCTACGGCGCGTTGCCGCTGGTCAGTGACGGGTCGGGCCATTCCGGGTTCGCCCAGTATTCGGGTGCGAGCACCACCATCCACCGTAACGGCGAGCTGTACGTGCAGAAGGACGCCGCCATCGACCAGGAGCCCTTTACGCTGCCGTCGGATGCCGCCGCGTACACCGTGTCGACCACGGTTCACCGGAATCCGACGATCAACCGCACCGGGACCCGGGTCGACGCTTCGTGGACCTTCAACTCGGCCCGCACCGAGAGCCCGACGATGCTCCCGGTCTCCACGGTCCGTTTCCTGCCGCAGCTCGCGCTGGACTCCACCGTTCCGGCAGGCACCAAGCAGACCGTCCCCGTCGAGGTGCAGGGAGCGGCGGCCGGCGCCAACCTGAAGACCCTGCGCGTCCTGGTGTCGTACGACGGCACGACGTGGCTGCCCCTCCCGGTCAGCGCGGGCAAGATCACGGTACGCGCTCCGGAGAAGGACAAGGCGATCTCGCTGAAGGCCGTCGTCACCGACAAGGACGGCAACCAGTCGAAGGTCACGATCCACAACGCCTTCTTCGGCCGGTGAGGAAACACCGGCAGGAACCCGTGGGGCGCGCGATCGGGGTGAGACCCCGACGGGCAGGACACGGCCCCGGGTGAGTCGAGGAGAGCGGCCCGCCGGAACGGACGTTCCGGCGGGCCGCTGCCTTCCCGTGCGGGGCCGCCGGAAAGCCTCGATTCCGCGTGGGACGCCTGTCCCGCCGAATATCCACGCCGGGCCGCCCTAGATCGTCGGGCGGCCGGGCGCCCGACGGGTCGCGGTGTTCGACGTCAACCCGGCAGCGTCACTTGAGAATTGGGCTCTACGAACCAGTGCTCAGCCGTTCGCATGCCCCACTGCCACGGCTCAGCGTGCCGGCACCGGGACCGGTCGCACGGGGCAGTCGGCCGGGGCGAGGCGCCCTTCCTTCCCGACCAGGCTTACGGACACGGCTCCCTGCGCATGCGCCGCGTACGCGGCCGTGCAGACGATCTGGTCGCGGGCGGAGGCGGTCAGCCGTGTCACCCGCAGGCGCAGCTTCACCTCGACGGTGAGATCACCCCTCACGACCCGGTCCGCGGCGGATGCCGCACGGGGCAGCGAGGGAGCGTTGCGGAACCCGGCCCGGCGCTCGGCCTTGTCCGGTCCGGCGAACAAGGTGGTGACGGCCGCGAGAGGTGACTGGGACTCGCTCATCTCCTCGCCCATCGGGGGCGATTCGACGAGGCCGTCCCGGCTGTGCGACTCGCCCGGGCGGGCCGACGAGTCATCCGTCCCGACGGAGCCCGCAGTGCCGTTCAGCCACGGTGATTCGACGATCCGTGGCACGGGCCGCAGTTCGTTGTCGGGGGCCAAGAAGAACAACAGCACACGTCCCTCGCGCGGGGGAAGCAGATCGGCGACAGCCGGGCTGCCGGCCTCGATCACGGCCGTCTCCTGGATACCGCAGGCTGCGAGCTGGCCGCAGGCGAGCACCAACAGCGTGGCGAGCCGGACCGCTCGACGCTCACCGAACGCCGACCTCTTCACCCGTTGGCCTCCGTCCGGTCGTGGCTGTCCGCCGGCCCCGTGCCGCGCTGCGCGGGCGACGGATCGTCCGGGCCGCGCCCGGACGCGGGCCCGTCGAAGGGCAGCTCAACGGTGAACAGCGCGCCGCCGCCGGGCGCGTTCTCCGCGCGGATCGTGCCGCCGTGCAGCTGTACGTTCTCTGCGCTGATCGCAAGCCCGAGGCCGCTGCCCGATGAGCGCGCACGCGCGGTGTCCGCCTTGTAGAAACGGTCGAAGATGTGCGGCAGCACGTCCGGCGCGATCCCGGCCCCGCTGTCGTGCACCTCGGTGATCAGCACATCCCTGCGTGCCGACAGCCGCACAGTGACCGGTTCGGCACCGTGGCGAAGGGCGTTGCCGACCAGGTTGGCCACGATGACGTCGAACCGGCGCGGATCGAGGCTGATACGGAGGCCGTCGGGCAGCTCCGAGCGGACCCGGCCGAACCACTGCCTGCCGGACAGGGTGTTGCGCACGGCCTCCCCCGCATCCACCTCGTCTGCGGTGAGCTCCGCCGCACGGGCGTCGAAGCGGGAGATCTCCATCAGATCCTCCACCAGTACGGCCAGTTTGCCGGTCTCGGCGCTGACCAGGCGCACCGCCCGAGCGGTGTCCGGCGCGAGCGTCCCGGCGTCCTCGTCCATCACGTTCGTGACGGCGAGCATTCCGGCGAGTGGGGTGCGCAACTCGTGCGAGACGTCCGCGGCGAAGCGTCGGGCCCGCGCCTCGGCGTCCCGCAACTCCTGCACGGAGCGCTCAAGTCGGGCTGCCGACTCGTTGAACGTCCTTGCCAGGTCGGCCATTTCGGCCCGCCCGTGGACGGGGATACGCGTGTCGAGCTGCCCGCCACCCATCACGTGTGCGGCACGTCGCAGTTCACGGACGGGGCGTAGAACGCTGCGCGCCGCCAGCAGTGCGGGCACCAGGGCCACGGCCAGCCCTGGCAGCGCGCCGTCCCGGGCAGCGGTCACCAAGGCGTCGATGTCCACCTCTTCGTCGGTCATGGGCATCACGGCGTAGAGAACCAGGCCACTGGGCACCGCTCCGCCGCCGGCGACGACCCGGGTCATCACCGGCATCCCGATCGTCAGGTACGCGCTCCCGCCTTTGACGACCCGCTCGAAACTGCCGTGCGGCGAAGTGAGCGCGGTGCGGCGCAGCTGCGCTGTGAGAACACCGGATACGGGCCGGTCACCTGAGGAGGCCCGCAACGAGCCGTACTCGGCGAAGACGATCCACGGATGGGGCTTGGCGCGCGCCGCGATGTCGTAGAGATTCCACCGCAGCGAATCCGGGTCCATGGGCAGGCTGGGGGTGAACCGCTCCACCTCCTCGCGGAAGGAGGCGACGGCCGTGTCCTGCGCACGCACGAGGACCGCGCTGCGCGCCTCCCGATAGGTCAACGCCGCGGTGGTGACGGCGCTGACGGCGGCCACCAGCAGGAACGCGATCACCAGCCGGGTACGCAGCCCGAACGCGGCGGTCGCTCCGGGCATCCTCACAGCGGACCGAAGCGGTAGCCGAAGCCCCGCAGGGTCTGAATGTATCGAGGACTGCGGGACGGATCTTCGATCTTGATGCGTAGCCGGCGCACACAGGCGTCCACCAGACGGACGTCACTGTAGTAGCTGTGCTCCCAGATCTCCTGGAGGAGCCGCTGCCGGCTGAAGACCTGTTCCGGCACCGCGGACAGGTGCAGCAACAGCTTCAGTTCGGAGGGTGCGAGGGCTACCTGGTCACCCGACTTGAGGACGGTGTGACCGGCACGGTCGATGTCGAGTTCACCGTGGTGCTCGACGACGGGCCTCGCGTCGATCGGGCTTTCGATGCGGCGCAGCACGGCACGTATTCGGGCCTCGATGACCTCGGCACGGGCGGGCTTGACGATGTAGTCGTCCGCACCCGCCTCCAGGCCGACGACGATGTCGACGTCGTCGCCACGCGCGGTCAACATGATGATCGGCAACTGGCTGGTCTCACGTACCCGGTAACAGACCTGGACGCCGCTCATGGCGGGCAGCATCAGGTCGAGCAGCAGGAGGTCGGGGTGAAAGGCATGCAGTGCCTCAAGACCGGCCTCGCCGGTCGCGGCGGCGAGGACCTCGTGCCCGCACCGGCGCAGCCCGATCTCGACGCCCTCGCGAACGGAGGGGTCGTCTTCGACGAGGAGGACGCGTGGCATGGAGGTGTCTCCGGGGTCGTGGGGGAAGGGGGGCGAAAGGTTCGGCGACTGGGCGGCGGGGAGGGAATCGAGGACATCACGACCGCGTCCTTGATGTGCCTGCGCGTTACCGGTCAGCGTGCGGCCGGGCCGACAGTTCCCGTACGTACCCGTCCGGTGCCGGCAACCAGGCACGCCTGGGCGGCAGCGATGGCCGACCGCCGCAACCCGCGCTCGGGCCGGAGAGCGGTGCCGTGCCGAACCGCCCGGCGCCGGCCCGGCAACCTGCGCCCCGCGGCGTCGCACCCGGTGCGCGGGAGCGGTGGGACCCTCCGGCCAGGGGTATGAGGTGGCGACGGGGCATCGTGCGTACTCCAAGAGATGAGGCAGCGGTGACTCCTCATACTCCCAGGCGTGCGTGACGTGGTGGGTGACGGGAGGTCATATGCGCTGGCCTGGGACCAGGTTCGTCATGTCCTTGGGGCCGGCTGGGTCAGGTGGACGCCTGCCGGTCGGGCCGAGCATGTGCCAAAAGGAACTCGGTGGCCCCTGCGATGGCCTCGGCATAGGTGCTGTGGACGGCCTTGGACTCCTCGGTCTGTTCGTCCGCGGCGGTGGCGCTGTACCACCAGGCATCGGAGTCGGGTGCGTGGTGAACCACGGCGGAACCGCCCGCGTAGCGGAGCGGGATGGACTCGGCGGCAGGCTTTCTGGCCACCGCGTGCGGCCACTTGAGGCGGGCGGACTGACGCTTGATGCCGCCCCAGGCCGCACCCAGCTGCGCATAACTCGCTCCGCTGCGGCCTGCGACGGTGGCGGCGCTCTCCGCGAGCCGGTCGACGGACTGCTTGGCCTCGTACAGCGCCCGCAGCAGAGCCAGTTGCACATCGGGCGAGGCCATGAGCGCGGGGTCGAAGGGCTTGTCCGCGGCGCGATAGGCCAGCGCACGCGTCGAGATCCGCTCGGCAAGAGCACGGACCGCGTCGAGCACCCTGTCGTCCATGGCGAACATGTCGTCCTTGCTGGGCTCGTTCCATGCGGGCTCCAACAGGGTCAGGACAGTGGTCCAGAAGTTCTCGTCGTCCTTGTCGGGGGTCGGGATCCCTGCAATTTCACTCATGTGACAAGGATACCTGTCGGTCGACGCGAGTGACAGGAATTTCTGTCCGCTGGGGTCCGGTGGGTGGATTCGGGCGGCTCGGTACGGCCTGGGTACCCACCGACGTCGGCAGGTCCCTCCTCGTGCCCTTCGGATCGTCAACGCTCGTGAAAACGCTGGACTTTGGGTCCGTCGACGGGTTAGAAGGAAGGCTGCCTGCCGGCGTACACGGAGCAGCGTGGCGTAGCGGCGCGAGACCCACGGACAGCCCTGGAGAGGAACGCCTCATGTCCTTCGAGCCCGTGTACATATCCCGGCGCAATGCCCTGCGGGCCGGCGCCGGAGCGGCGGCCGTGGCCGGCCTCGGGGCCGGTCAGCTGGCCGGTGCGAGCGGTGCCTCGGCCGCCGCTCCGGCCGACCTGTCGGACACCGCGTACATCATGAGCTGCGACGAGTGGGGTGCCCGGCCGCCCGCCGGGGAGCTGTCGACCCGCACGGGCTCCACCCGGCGGATCGTGGTGCACCACATGGCGTTCCCGAACACCATGGACTTCTCGATGGAGGCGGCCATCGCCTGCGCCGAGCGCGTTCAGTACATCCACATGGACAAGAACGGCTGGTCGGACACCGGAAACCACTTCAGCATCAGCCGCGGCGGCCATGTGCTGGAAGGCCGCCACGGCAGCCTGGACTCGCTCGACGACGGCGGCTACCAGGTCGTCAGCGCGCACGCCGTCGGCCAGAACACCCAGTCGATCGGTATCGAGAACGAGGGCACCTACATCGACGAGCTGCCCACCGGGAAACTGTGGTGGTCGCTGGTTCGGCTCTCCGCCACCATCTGCACCCAGTACGGCTTCGGCGCCCAGAACATCACCGGACACTGGGACTGGAACAACACCCAGTGCCCCGGTGCCGCGTTCTACTCCACCTTCCCGCAGCTGCGCCTGCACGTCGCCAAGCGCCTCGGCCAGGACCCGAGCACCATCCCGGCCCGCACCTGGCCCGACACGTTCACCTCCTGCGCGGGCGCCACGGTCCGTACGCTGCAGCACCTGCTGAACACCCAGGGCTTCGGCCTCGTCGCGGACGGGGCCTTCGGCCCGGCCACGCTGGCAGCGGTGCGCGCCTTCCAGACGGCGCACGGCTTCCCCACCGCTTCGGACGGCACGATGACCGGCTCGACCTGGGAGGCGCTGGCCCCGGAGATCGGCATGGGTGCCACCGGGTCCGCGGTACTCGGCGTCCAGTCGATCCTGGCGACCAAGCTGTACGCCGTGAAGGCAACCGGCACCTTCGACCGGGCGACGTGGGTCGCGGTCGCCAAGCTCCAGGCCCTGCACGGGCTCCGGGTCACCGGGCAGGTGGACCTGAGCACCTGGTGCGCCGCGCTCGGTGGTGTGGTGGAGGAGAACTTCCGCGGGCTGAAGGGCCAGGCGGGGCTGGAGAGCGAGCTTGTCGTGCCGGAGGCCGAGTCCCTGCCCCCGGTGACCCTCGCGGCGGACGGGGTCCTCGCGAGCGACGCACCCGCCACGCAGTTCGAGGAGGTCCCGGTCGACCAGGACGTCCAGGAAGTCCCGTAGGCCCTGCGCCGGCGGCGCCCTGTCTCAGGGCGCCGCCGGCCAGTACGGCGTCGACGCCTCCAGAACTCCTGAACTCCTGACGAAGGAGGCGTGCCTTCCCTGATACGCAGGGATGCGCCCCCGGACAGCACCTGCCACCGGAGTCGTGTCACCTCTCGGCGAGATCGGCGGCAGGGCGCTTCGGCGCTGCGCCCCGCCGCCGTCACCGGCCCGGTACCGCGGCCGGTTCCGGCGTCACCGCCTCCCGCGGTCACGCCGGAGTCATGGAGTCGTTCAGCCGGGCAGGACCCACTTCTGGTTGGCGCCGGTGTGGCACGACCAGAGGTGGAGCTTGGTGCCGTCCGCCGAGGAGACCCCGGCCGCGTCCAGGCACTTGCCCGACTGCGGGTTCTTCAGCGTGCCGTCGGCCTGCGGCACCCATTTCTGGGCGCCCGTGTCGTTGCACCCGTAGAGCTGGATCTTCGTGCCGTCGGCCGAGCCGCCACCGCTGATGTCCATGCACTTGCCCAGCGACCGCAGTGTGCTGTCGGTGCCGACGGTCCACTTCTGGGCGGCCGACTGGTTGCACGTCCACAGCTGGATCTGCGTGCCGTCCGCGCTCGATCCGTTCGACACGTCGACGCACTTGCCGCCGATCCCGGTGATCGCGCCTTCCCGGGGCCCGGGCGTGGTGCCGAGCTCCTTGATCCGGATGTTACGGAAGGCCACGTCGTCGCCGTCCCCGTGGTTCTGCAGACCGATGTGGCCCTGTTGCAGGCTGCGGGCGGGGTCGGCGTTGGTGAAGTCGTTGATCTTCCGGCCGTTGAGGAAGAGCTGGAGGCGCTCGCCCTCGACGCGGATCTCGTACGTGTTCCACTCTCCCGGCGGGTTCAGGGCCGCGTCGCGGGCAGCCAGGTCGGCCGACTTGTAGCCGTAGACGGAGCCGGTGGTGCGGTCCGGGGTGTCCGTGGCGTCGATCTGGATCTCGTAGCCGTTGTTCACGGCCGACCAGGGGTCGTCGGAGGCGGGGAAACCCACGAAGATGCCGCTGTTGTCGTCACCGGCCTGACGCCAGTCGAGCTTGAGAGAGTAGGACGTGTACTCCTTGGCCTGGTACCAGAACAGGCCAAGGCCGCCCTGGGAGGTGAGGGTCGCGTTCGTGTTCACGAAGGATCCGGGGCCGGCCTGCTTCCAGCCGGTGGTGCCCGAGGAACCGAACAGCGGGGTGTAGCCGGTCTCCGGGCGGCAGTCGGCCTCCGTCAGCTCCGCGGCCCAGCGGATACCGCCGAGCAGGTGCCGGCGGAACGCGGGGTCGGTGTAGGAGTCCTCGGTGTGACCGCCGCCGGTGTAGAAGGCGCGCCCGCCCTGGTAGTCCTTGCACCAGGCGATGGGGTGGTCGGCGCCCATGGTTCCGCCGCTGTAGGTGGACTCGTCGAGCGAGGCCAGGACGTGCGCGGTGGTCCGCGGGTTGGTGCGGTAGTCGTACCACTCGTCGGTCCGCTGCCAGCTCGGGCCGAGGTGGGCGGTGGCGTCGTGGGCGCGGTCCTCCACCGTGACCGTGGCCGGCTGGATCTGCGGATGCGACTTGAACAGCGCGCCCGCCAGGCCGCCGTACCAGGCCCAGTCGTACTCGGTGTCGGCCGCCGCGTGGACGCCGACGTACCCGCCGCCCGCCGCCATGTACCCCTCGAAGGCGGTCTGCTGGGTGGGGTTGAGGACGTCGCCGGTGGTGGAGAGGAAGACGACGGCCTCGTACCCGGCGAGGTTCGACGGGGTGAAGGCGGCGGCGTCCTCGGTCGCGGTGACGGTGAAGTTGTTGGCCGCGCCCAGCTCGCGCAGGGCGGTGACGCCTTCGTCGATGGAGGAGTGGCGGAATCCGGCGGTCTTGGAGAAGACCAGGACGTCGTACGCCGGGTCGGCGGCCACCGCCGCGCGGGCGGGGGCGTTCGAGGTGGGGACGGCGGCCGTGGAGACGGCGGCGGGCAGGGCGGCGGCTCCGAGCAGGCCGCAGGCGGCCAGTGCGGCGATGCGCCCGATTCTTCGGCTCATGACAGGGTCCACTTCTGGTTGGCCGCGGCGTTGCAGGTCCACAGGTGCAGCTTGGTGCCGTCGGCGGAGGAGGCCCCGGCCGCGTCCAGGCACTTGCCGGACACCGGGTTCTTCAGCGTGCCGTCGGCCTGGGGCACCCACTTCTGGGCGCCGGTGTTGTTGCAGCCGTAGAGCTGCACCTTGGTGCCGTCGGCGGTGCCGCCGCCGCTGATGTCCATGCACTTGCCCAGCGCGCGCAGCGTGCTGTCGGCGCCGGCCGTCCACTGCTGGGCGGCCGTCTGGTTGCACGTCCAGAGCTGGATCTGGGTGCCGTCGGCGCTCGCGCCGCCCGCGACGTCGACGCACTTGCCGCCGATGCCCTTGATCGGCCCGCCCTGGGATGTGGTCGTGGTCGTGAAGGTGAAGTCGTCGAGGTCGAACAGAGAGCCGCTGCCGCCCTTGAAGACCAGGTGGAGGGTGGTGGTCCCGGCGGGTGCGCCGGCGAGGTTCGCCGTCACGTTCTGGAACGTCTCCCAGCCGCCTGTGACGGGGACGGCCGTCGATCCGAGCAGGGTGCCGGTGGGCGACCCCGCCCGTATCTCAAGCGTGCCACCCGAACCCGCGGAGGAGACGCGGGCCGTCAGCTTGGTGGCGTTGGAGAGCAGGTAGGGCGTGAAGGAGATCCAGTCGCCGTTCTCGATGTGGCCGACGGTCTTCCCGCCGTGCGCGGCGGCGTGGTCCACGACCTGCACACCCGCGGAGCCGCCGTAGTGCTCGGCCTGGCGCTGGCTGCCCTGGCTGATGCGCTGAGCGTGGGTGGTCAGCGCGGGCTGCCCGTTGGCGCCCTTGTCGGTGTACTCGGCGTCCCAGACGCCGAAGATGTTCGCGTTGGGGTCGTGCTCGCCGTCGGCGATGGTCTGCACGGTGCCCGAGCATCCGGTGGCGGAGGTCTGCGGGTGGCCGTGGCTGTCGTGGCCCACGATGAACGTGATCGTGACCTTGGAGCAGTCGATCGCACCGTCCTCGGGGTCGGTGACGGTCACCTTGAAGGGCACGGCGGCGCCCGGATCGATGATGGCGCCGTCGCCGGGCAGTTCGAGGGTGACGGTGGGCGCGGTGTTGCCGACGGTGATGGTCACCGAGGCGGTGGCCGTCCGGCCGGTACCGTCGGAGACGGTCAGCTCGGCGGTGTGACTGCCGTTGACGGTGTACGTGTGCGACGGGTTGGCGGCGGTCGAGGTGGCGCCGTCACCGAACTTCCAGGCGTAGGTGAGCGGGTCGCCGTCGGGGTCGGAGGTGCCGGCCGAGGAGAACTGGACGGTGAGCGGGGCCTTGCCCGAGGTGCGGTCGGCCGCGGCCTTGGCCAGCGGGGACCGGCCGCCGCTGACGTTCTCGATGCGGTAGACCGCGCTGTTGGCGTCGCCGTTGAAGTAGCCGGTGCCGTAGTCGAGGACGTAGAGCGCGCCGTCCGGGCCGAAGGCCATGTCCATGATCTGGGTGCCCTGCCAGGGGAAGGCGTTGATCGACTGGACGGCTCCGTCGGTGCCCTGCTCGATGCGCTTGATCCACTTGCGGCCGAACTCGCCGGCGAAGAAGTCGCCGTCGTAGCTCTCGGGGAACTTCACCGCGGAGGTGGACGCCGCGTCGTAGCGGTAGACGGGTCCGGCCATGGGCGACTCGGAGCCGCTGCCGAATTCGGGGACCGAGCCGCCGTCGTAGGGGATCCAGGCGGGCTGTGCGGCGGGCAGGTCGGTCAGCCCGGTGTTGTTCGGCGAGGTGTTCTTCGGGGCGGCGCAGGAGAAGGCGGCGCCGGAGGTCGAGGTGGCGAAGTTGTAGTCGACGTAGGCGTTGTTCTTGCCGGTGCAGTAGGGCCAGCCGTAGTTGCCGGCCTTGGTGATCCGGTTGAACTCGACCTGTCCGGCAGGGCCCCGGGAGGCGCTCGCGGTGCCTGCGTCGGGGCCGTAGTCGCCGAGGTAGACGGTGCCGGTGGGCTTGTCGACGCTCATCCGGAAGGGGTTGCGGAAGCCCATGGCGTAGATCTCGGGACGCGTTCTCGCGGTGCCCGGCGCGAAGAGGTTGCCCGCCGGGACGGAGTAGGTGGCGTCCGCGTTGACCTTGATCCGCAGGACCTTGCCGCGCAGGTCGTTGGTGTTGCCCGCCGACCGCTGGGCGTCGTAGGCGGGGTTGCGGTCCGCCCGCTCGTCGATGGGCGTGTAGCCGTCGGAGGCGAAGGGATTGCTGTCGTCGCCGGTGGAGAGGTAGAGGTTGCCCTGGGCGTCGAAGTCGATGTCGCCGCCGACGTGGCAGCACAGGCCGCGGCTGGCGGGGACGTCCAGGACCTTCTTCTCGGAGGCGAGGTCCAGCGTGCCGTCGGCCTTGAGGACGAACCGTGAGAGGCGGTTGACGCCGTCGAAGGGGGCGAAGTCGGCCGCGGAACCGGTCGCGGGCGCGTCGCCCGCGGGGGTCGTCAGCTTCGGGGCGTAGTAGAGGTAGACGAACCGGTTGGCGGTGAAGCCCGGGTCGACGCCGACGCCCTGGAGGCCTTCCTCGTCGTGCGAGTAGACGTCGAGCCGGCCGGCGACCTTGGTGGTACCGGCGGCGTCGGTGAGACGCAGGGTGCCGTCCCGTGAGGTGTGCAGGACGGACCTGTCCGGCAGGACGGCGAGCGTCATCGGCTCGCCTGTCTCGGCCACCCCCTTGGCGAGGGTGACCTGCTGGAACTCTTCGGCCGCCGCAGGTGCGGCTTCGGCCGGTCCCTGCTGGACGGTGAGGGCGCCCGCGGCGGCGAGCAAGGTGCAGGCGAGCGCCGCGAGAGGTCGGGTGAATCTCCTGTGCACGCGAATCCTCCGTGTGGGGTCGAGGTGGAGCACAGGCGCGCGCCGTCGCGCCGGGAGGACGGGCGCCCACAGGGGGAGGGGAGGGCGACCCGTCCTTGTTGTCCGGTACAGGTCAGGAAGGTATTGGGTTTTTCCTCCGCCAGAAACCCCTTTGACGTACAGGACTTGAACTTTCTCCTTCGGGGAGACAAAGGCGTGGGGCGCGCACCCCGGCCGGTGGCCGGAGCCGCGGCGTCACGCCAAGAGGCAGCACGGGCTGAGGGACGCTTGCGCGGGCGTGGGGCCGGAAGCGCGGGCGAGCCGCTTCACGACCGCCTCGTAAGCACTGCACAGCCCTCTGGACCAGGACGAAGGAGAGGAAGCGGCGCACGCGAGCCGGCCTGCGGAGCCGTTACCACTGAGGGGGAAGCCACATTTTTCTGCCTCTGATGTCATCCAAGAGGCGGTCACGGTGAGAAGTAATTGATGTGGCGGGCGGTAACAGCTCGTCTCCCTCTCAGGAGAAGGTGAAGGACATGACCGGCAACCGCTTCAGGGGTGTTGCCCTCGCCGGAGCGGGCGCACTTCTCGTTCCCCTTGCGCTCGTCGCAGCGGCCCCCATGGCGCAGGCAGGCCCGGTGGCCGAACCGTTCGGCCCCGCCTGCTCCACACTCCCTGCCAGCGGCGAGGGGAGCGCCTCAGGCATGGCCGATGACCCCGTCGCCACTGCGGCGTCCAACAACCCCGAACTGTCCACGCTGGTCACCGCTGTCAAGAAGGCCGGTCTGGTCGACACGCTGAACAACGCCGAGAACATCACCGTCTTCGCACCCACGAACGATGCTTTCGAAAAGATCCCGAAGGCTGATCTCGACAAGATCCTCAACGACAAGGACCAGTTGACGGACCTCCTCACCTACCACGTGGTGGATGAGAAGGTGACCATCGACCAGCTTCCCGACGGCTCGTTCAAGACCCTCCAGGGCGGGGAGCTGACGACGTCCGGTTCCGGGGATTCCTTCAAGGTGAACGACTCCGCGACCATCGTCTGCGGTGACATCACCACGAAGAACGCAACGGTCCAGCTCATCGACACCGTCCTGATGCCCAAGTCCTGAATGGGCCATGGTACTGGTGAGTTCGCGTATTCAACTGTCGCCAGTTCCCCGAGGAACCCAGCCCGCTGGTGACCGTGTGTGATCTCCAGCGGCGTATCGACTCCGGGTGAGCTGCTTGTGCTGGCCCGGGGCCGGTGGCGTTCAGCGGCGCTCGGCGAGGGCCTGCCGCCGGGGTCCTCCGGCGCCGCTGGGGCCTCGACCCCGGGCAGCCGTGATTCAGCGGTACTGCTCCGGAATTTCCATCTCCTCTGAGCCGTCGGAGATGTATTCCATCCCCGGGTTTTCGACCTCGGTAACGACGATCCAGGGTTTATGCCCCTCAACCTCGCAGACCGCGTGCAGGCGCAGTTTCGCGTCCCAGTACCCGTCCACCCAGTCTCCCGGGTCCTGGAACCAGCTCGGCGGCTCGGAGTTATCCATCTGCCGGTACACGAAGTTGCCGCGCTCCAGGCTCCGGATAATGCTCTTGCGGCCGGGCGCGGCAACCCCGTCGACCCCGGGGCTGAATCGGGCGGCCCCCCAGATCACCGACGACAGCTCCGTACGCATTGCTTCGTCGTAATGCGGTCTGGCTGAGTGATCCCGTCCGGCCTCGTCGCGCACCGTGAGGGTGATCGTGTCGAGGTGATCCAGGCCGACCGGGCCGTCGAGTGTGGTGGCGAGCCTCAGACGGTTGGGGCCCACGCGGATCAGGCTGAAGGTCAGCTCAGGAGTCAGCTCGCGGTGCCAGCGGTCGCGTTCGATCTTCGCCACCTCTCGTGCGGTGTCAGCCGAGTCCGCGGCGGCCGCCGCCGCTTTGCGGGTCGTCCAGTACGCCATGACCGCGGTGACCACCACCCCGACCGCGGCAGCAATGGCGCTGAGCGCCGTCCAGTCGTCAGTGTTCATGGCGCCGGACCGTAGCAGCAGCGAGGGCCACACCCGGTGGAGTGTCCGGATCGGGACATGATCGGGGGCGCTTGGACCAGCGGTACAGCCGTTGGCGCTAAGCCTTGATCAAGGCTGTCAGTTGCGGATCTCGGCGTTCGGATGGGGCTGGGACTGGAGTCGTTCGCGGAGGTCGATCTCCTCGCAGTGAGCGGGCGTCGAACCTGCGGACATCCCGCCGAAGGCAGAGGGGCCGACTGATGGCTCCGTCGGGTCGCCCCGGGCCAGCGGCCCGCATTGTGAACACCACGGTGACTGGCGGCGCCGGTCCGCGCTGCGGGTGAGCGCGGACCGGCTGGGGTGGCGACGGTCTGCCGTCGCCGGGTTGGGTGCGTCCGAGCCGTTCAGTGGCCGGGGGTCGGGCTGTCGGCGGGTGCGGTCTTGGGCAGGAGGCCGAGGAAGGGCAGGCAGATGACGGTGACGGTCATGACGGTGATGATGGCGAGGGTCATGGCGTGGTCGGGGGCCCCGCCGTGGAGGTAGACGGTGGTGACGGTGGCGGAGCCCAGCGCGGTGGCGAGTTGCTGGACGGCGGTGAGGGTGCCGCTCGCACTGCCTGCTTCGGCGGGGTCGGTGTTGCCGATGGTGATGTCGAAGAGGGTGCCGAAGCAGGCGCCCATGCCGATGCCGGCCAGGACGCTGGCGGGTGCCAGGGCGAGCAGGGTGACGTCGGTGCCGCTGGTGACCACCAGGGCCAGGAGCCAGCCGGCGCCGGCGAGGGTGACCAGCATGCCCGCGAGGATGAGGAGGCGGCCCAGCTTCTTGGTCAGGGCCATGCCCGCGCCGGCGCCGGCGATGATGCCGAGGGTCAGCGGAAGCATGCCCACGGCCGCGCTGCCGGGGCTGGCGCCCAGGGCCTGCTGGATGAACAGGGAGATGACGAAGGCCAGCCCGTTGGTGACGGCGAAGAACATCAGCCCGACCAGCAGCCCTGAGGTGAAGCCCTTGTTGCGGAACAGCGAGGGCGCGATGAGCGGCGCAGCGGCGGTCCGCTGACGGCGCGCGAACAGCAGCAGGAACACCACGCCGACGGCCAGGGCCGCGATGGAGAGGATGCTCCAGTCGGACTCGGAGCCCTCGATCAACCCGAACATCGTCCCGAACATGGCCAGGGCGAGGATGCCCGCGCCGACCCCGTCCACGGTGACGGCCGGGTCGGCGTTGTCGCGGGGCAGTATCCGGGCGGCCAGGACGACGCCGATGGTGCCCAGGAGCAGGTTGACCAGGAAGATTGGCCGCCAGGACAGCCCGGCGAAGTCGGCGTCGATGGCGAACCCGGCCAGAACCGGGCCACCGATCGTGGCGATGCCCAGCAGCGGCCCGAACAGGTTGAACGACGTACGTCGCATGTCGGGCGTGAAGTGGCGGGTGATGATCGCCATGCCCTGGGGGATGAGGAGCGCGCCGAAGGCGCCCTGCAGGATCCGGGCGGAGATCATTACGCCGGATCCGCCGGCCAGTCCGCAGGCCGCTGAGGCGAGGGTGAAGCCGCTCATGCCGATCAGGAAGAGGCGGCGCTGTCCGTAGCGGTCGCCGAGGCGTCCGCCGATGACGAGCAGGACGCCCATGGCCAGGGCGTAGGACGCGCCGAGCCATTTGATCAGGCCGTCGCCGCCGCCGATGTCGTCCGCGATCGTGGGCGCCGCGATGTTGGTGACGGTCGCGTCGATCATGTCGAGCGCGTCGGCGAGCAGGACCAGGAGCAGGACGGCCCACATCGCGAGCTTGCCGAGCCGTGCCGCTCCTGTCGGAGGCCCGGTTTCCGTGGTGATGGTCATGACGGCCTCCAAGAGTGAACAGCATCGGATTTCCTACTCAGACTGAAACACAACTATGACTAAAACTGCAACGAGTAGTGTTTTGAAGTTTGTGGTGCTACATTTCAGTCATGGCGACCACTGGAGCCGCGCCTGGCAGGCGCGAACGCAAGAAGGCGGCAACCCGCAAGGCCCTGGCCGACGCGGCCCTGGAGCTCTTCCTGGAGCACGGCTACGAGAAAGTGACGATCGCTCAGATCGCCGAGGCCGCGGACACCGCGACCACGACCCTGTTCGCGCACTTCCCGGCGGGCAAGGAAGCCCTGATCCTCGACGACAGCGGGGAGCGGGAAGCGGCCCTGGTCAACGCAGTCCGCAACCGGCCCGAAGGCAGCTCGGCCCTGGACGCCCTGCACGCCTTCTTCGCCGGCCGGGCCCCCTTCGCCGACGAACGCGACCTGCCCGAGCGCTACCGGCGCGCGTCAAAACTGATCATGGACACTCCCGCGCTGTGGGCCTACGCACGTCAGGTCTGGGTGGCCTGTCAGGAGCCGCTCGCCCGCCTGCTCGCGGAGGCCGCCGGCCAGAGCGAGCCCGACGAATCCCACCGCCTCCTGGCCCGCTACGTGCTGGAGACCCCCGACCTGGCATCGAGCCGCCCCGACCGCAAGGCCGCCCTCGCCGAGGCGTTCCGCCGCCTCCACCTGGGCTGGCCCGAACTCTGATACCGCCCCCGCCCCCGCCGCCCACGGGCCCCACCGGCGACCCCCTGCAAGGAGCCCCCGTGGCCTGGAACGTTCACACGCCCCCGCGCGCCGACGGCACCACCGTGCTGGTGACCGGCGGCAACGCCGGCATCGGCTACTTCATCGCCGAGCAGCTCGCCACCGCCGGAGCAACCGTCATCATCGGCAGCCGCAGCCCGGCGAAAGCCGCCGCCGCCGTGGAAGCCATCACCGCCCGCGTCAGCGGGTCCCATGTGCAGCACATACCCCTGGACCTGGCCGACCTCGCCTCCCTGAGCGCGTCCGTCAGCCAGCTGGACACCGACGCCTTGGACGCTGTCGTCCTCAACGCGGGCATCGCACTGGACGAACCGCCCCGCAAGCAGAACCGCCGCGGCCACGAACTCATGTTCGCCACCAACCACCTCGGCCACTTCGCCCTGGTGCACTGGCTGGCCCCTTGGCTGGAGGCGGCTCCGGCAGCCCGGATCGTCACCATGGGCAGCTTCGCCGCCCGCTCCGAGCGCCTCGACCTCGACGACCTGCAGTCCGTACGCGACTACGACCCCAAGCGCACCTACGGCCGCTCCAAACTCGCCCAGATGACCTTCGCCTTCGAACTCGACCGCCAGCTGCGCGCCGCGGGCAGCACCTGCATGAGCGTGATCGCCCACCCCGGCGGCGCCTTGGACGCCCTCACCCCGCCCCGCCCCGGCATCCACCAGCGCTCCGGACCCCGACAACTCCTGGCCCTCCCCGCGAAAGTCCTTCTCCAGGGCAAGGACGCCGGCGCCTGGCCCGCCGTCCGAGCCACCCTCGACCCAGACGTCCAAGGCGGCCAGCTGTGGGGCCCCAGCAGGCTCGGCCTCAGCGGCAAACCCCACCTCGAAACACCCCACCCCCACATGACCGACCAGCCCACCGGCCAAGCCCTCTGGGCAGCGAGCACCCAACTGACCCGCGTGGACCCCTTCACACACTGACGCTCCACAGCAGCGGTCCTCGGTGGCGCAGGTGACAGTGGCCTGCCGTTGCTGCGGGTCGGCTCCTCGGCGAATTTCCCGTACGCCTCGGCCTGCTCATCAGTCAGTGTGATCGTCGGTGACGGCAGCTGACGGCGTGCACTGGATCAGCGGCGACCTCGCTGATCCAGTGCATGGACCGTGCAGTCGTCGTCGAGGAAGCCCCTCAGTCGATACAGAACTCGTTGCCCTCGATGTCCTGCATCGGGATGCACGCATCGTTGCCGTCATACAGCGTTCGTACGTGCACGGCGCCGAGCGGGACCAGCCGTGCGCATTCGGCCTCAAGTGCGGCGAGACGCTCTTCACCCACGAGTCCGGTGCCGACCCGCACGTCAAGATGCAGCCGGTTCTTGGCAGCCTTCCCCTCGGGGACGCGCTGGAAGTACAGTCGCGGGCCCACACCTGAGGGATCACTGCAGGCGAACCAGGAATCCCGCTGCTCAGCCGGCTGCGAGTCCTTGAAGTCGTCCCACGTGGCAAACCCCTCCGGTGGCGCCGGTACGACGTACCCCAACACCTCGCACCAGAAACGAGCGAGGCGCTCCGGTTCTGCGCAGTCAAAGGTGACTTGGAACTGCTTGATCGATGCCATCAATCCTCCGTAACGCGTGCTGTTCACCGAATCCTTACGGCGGGCCAACTCGCCCCGTGCTATCCCTTGACGCGCTCTTCGACGAACTGGGACACGCGAGTGAACCTGATCAACTCGGCGTCATCCAGCGCACCGCTGCGCCCCACCAGCACACCCAGTGCGACAAGGCGGAAGATCAGCGCCCGCAAGAGCATCTGAGCCCCCTCGGCGCCGGGGAGCGCCGAGTCCACCAGGTGGTGTCCAGCTCGGTAATAGAGCAGACCATCGGCCACCACGATCGCGTCCGCATAGGCGACCGGTCGCCAGTACGGCGAGAAGTCGATGATCGCGGGGGCATGACGAGGCGCGAACAGAACGTTCCCCGTCAGGTCGCCGTGAATGAGCTGCGCAGGCGCGTCCACGGGCTCGCGGAGTGCGTGCAGCCTGGTGAGCAACCCATGGATCTGCACCGGTACTTCCGCGGTTGCTTCGCCCCAGGCGACTCGATCGGCCACCGCCCACGGATGCTGGTGCACGTCCAGTCGATCAGGCCGCGGTACGTCCCGCAGAGCCTCGTGAAAGGCTCTCCCGGCAGCCAACAGGGAATCCCATCGGCCGACGGGCCCCGGTTCGCCCGTCAGGAATCGGGTCGCCGCCCACCCCTCGACGACGAATCCGCCACGTGCGGAACGCAGATAACGCGGGACACGGAAGCCGCGCCCACCCTGCAGACCATCCATCAGCCTCGCGGTCCACTCCACGTCGGCACGGTCACCGGCCGGCTTCAGCACCGCGTCGCCCACTCGGACACTCTGCCCCTGGCCTCCTTCCAGCGGCTCGGGCCTTCCAGTGACCTGGAACGCCTTCAGCACGGACGACGGCGGCAGGGCTGTCTCAGTCGCGGGAGTCACACCACGCATCCTTCACGACCGACGCCGCTTCACGCACCCGCGTTTCAGGAGACCGGCTCGGCGCCACCGACCAAGGAAGCCGGTCCAGAGCCGGACTGTCGACAGCGTCCGGCGTCCACATGCCGAAGACGGTCCCGGGGGCAGACATGACGAAGCTCCTGGCGGTCGGCGGGTGACCTTGGTCGTCACCCCGTCCGCCAGGAGCTTCATCGCTGCGTACCGCTTGGGCGCCTCACGTGGGAGGCGGCCCCGTGGGTGAGCCGTCTCCCGAGGTGGGCAGGATCAGCAGGGGAAGGTGCCGCTGTAGAGGGCGTGTCCGTAGGAGGAGCTTCCCGAGCCGAAGCCGTAGATGCCGTCCTCGCTCCAGACCGCTTCGCGCGAGCCGTTGACGCAGGTCGAGGCCGGCGCGAGCGCGAAGCCCTCCAGGTTGTCGGTCGGCATGACGGCCGGGTTCGTGTAGGTCACGTCCGGCACGATCGCACCGGAGGCGTCGACCTTCATGAACGTGTGTGTCTCACCGCAGGTGTTGTCGCAGGTCGCGACGAGACGCTGGGTGCCCGCGTCGAAGGTCACGTCCATCACGGATGCCTTGCCGGTCGCGATCGGGCCGAAGGTGGTGAACGTGCCGTCGGAGTTCAGACCGTAGACGTGCAGCGAGCCGTCCCACTCCAGGCCGGCGAAGAACAGGCCCGACCCGTGCAGCGGGTAGTTCGCCGGGTTGTAGGCGGCGCCGGTGAGCGGGTCGACCCAGCCGTTCGCGGTCAGCCAGCTGTCCGGCACGTACCCGACACCCTCGAAACCGAGGTTGGCGTCGTCCTTGCTGCCGGTGTCGAGCTGCGGAAACTGCGAGGTCATGTCCCACTGGTGAACCGGCGTCAGCGTCGATCCGGACGCCGACGGGTCGAACGCCAGGACCGTGTCCTTGGGCGCCGTGTTCTTGGTGTTGTCGCGCTCGGAGGTCACGTAGACGTGGCCGTTGGCGCCGACCGTCAGACCCTCGGAGTCCGGCTCGCCCGAGCCTCCCGCGAAGCGGATCTGCTTGCCGGTCGCGCTCCAGGTCGCGTCCGGGATCCACTTGCCGTTGCTCTTGACCAGCTTGTACAGCCAGTTCTTGTTCTTGGCGGCCCACAGCACCGACGGGTTCGCCGGGTCGAACGCCAGGCCGCTCAGGTCCCGGCCTTCCGCGCCGGTGGACGTGGTGAACGCGCAGACGTTGTCCGCGATCGTGACGTCCAGCCCGCCCGGCCACGCCGGCGTGCCCGCCGGGGTGGAACCCGTGCCGCTGGGCGCCTCGGGGGCGCAGCCGCTGGTGAGTGAGCCGCCGCCGCCCAGCAGTTGGCCGGGCTGGGTGCCGCCACCGCCGGTGCCGCCCGAGCAGGAGTTCGCGCTGCCGAGCGTCGCGGTCGTGGCGGTCCGGAACCAGCCGCTGCCGTTGGCGCAGCGCTCGTCCGACGGCTTGGCGCCGTCGGTCGCCCAGCTCACCGAGTCGATGGTGGTGCCGCTGCTGTCGACGAGGAAGACCGAGTCGTTGTCACCCAGTCCGATGGTGGAGTTGAACGTGGCGTAGCCACCCGCGGGGATGCTGGTCGCGCTCGGCGAGGAGGACGAGATCGACACCGGAGAATGGGAGGTGTCGCTGTCGACGTACTTCCACGCCCCGACGCTGACCGCGCTCGTTCCGCCGTTGTACAGCTCCACGGTGTCGGAGCCGTCCGAGGTGACCTCGTTGATCCGTACCCGGCTCGCCGCAGGGACCGACGACGGGCAGCCCGAGGCGTTCGAGGCGCCGAACGTGGACGCCGAGGTCGCGGTCACCCACGTACCGGTGCCGTCGCCGCCGCAACGCGCCATCGCCGGCTTCGCCTTGGCGGTCGCCCACTCGACGCGGTCGACCACCGTGCCGCTGGAGGTGTGGAGCACCAGCTTGTCCGCATCACCGAGCCCCTTGGGCGAGTTGAAGGTGACGAAGCCGCCGGCCGGGATCGTGCTGGAGGACGGGCTGAACGACTGCTGCGAGAAGCTGTCATCGGACATCTTCCAGCCGCTGATGCTCACTGCGGTCGAGCCGGCGTTGTACAGCTCCACCGTGTCGTTGTTCGACGACGTGACTTCGTTGATGCGGATGTTCGGGTAACCGGCGGGGTCCGCGGCAGCCGCAGGCTGAGCGGCCACCAACCCTGTGATGAGCAATCCTGAAAGCGTCAAAGCCGCGGCGCATACAGAGGCGACGCCGGCACGCGAGTGTGAGGTAGGCACGAGGTGACACTCTGGTGACGCGATCTTGAAACGGCGTGTACGCCGGCTGAACGCCGGCAATTGACCACCGGAACGCCACACGCACGCATCATGCCGATCCGGCCACCACGGCCTCCACGTCGGGGTACTTCGTCTGCGCCGGCTTCACTCTCGGCCGTACGTCGAGAGCGACCGCGGTGTCGTGGGAGGCAATCTGTGCGTCATCACTGCGAACACGGTGCCTTCTGGGACGGACGGCCCCATGGCCGGCGCTGGGCCATGCGGAGAGTGCCAGGTCCCACGCGCCTCTGCTGCCGGGCAAGGGGCCCGATCGGGACGGGCGGAACCGACAGCCGTGGCAGCCCGTGGGGAAGGGTGGTTTCCTGAAGGTGAGGAAGGACGCGGGGCGGCGCCGCCGCCAGGCCGTGCATCATGCAATCCGGATCCGCGCGCAGCACGAGTTCCTCGCCCTGCGTGCCCGCCCGCAGCCCCGAGCGACGCGGCCCGGCGTCCGGACTCCGAGCGCCACCGGTGGGCCCTGCCCGCCCCGCCCGTGATCCGCCACCGGGTGCGCGAGCGTGGGATCGACCCACGTCACACCCCGGAAGGCGGTGGCCACTGTGGAGAGGCCCCTGGTGGTAGGAGTCGACGGTTCCGACGCCAGCCTCACGGCGGCGGACTGGGCCGTCGACGAAGCGGTACGGCACGGACAGCCGCTGCGCATCGTCCACGCCTCGCTGTGGGAACGGTACGAAGGTGCCGTGCCGACCCGGACCGCCGACCGGCCTTCGGAGCAGGTGTTCGCCGAGAACATCGTCGGCGCGGTCGCGGAACGGGCCCTGCGCCGTGCACCCGGGCTCACCGTCACGACAGCGGTCCTCGCCGAGGACGCGCCGAGTGCTCTGCTCGACGAGGGACGGCAGGCCGCGTCCCTCGTCGTCGGATCTCGGGGCCGGGGAGCGCTTGCCGGCCTTCTGCTGGGATCTGTCGGGCTCGTCGTCGCGGCCCGGTCCCACTGCCCGGTGGTCGTCGTACGCGGGGACCGGCAGGCCCTGGAAGCGCGCCACGAGCGGGTGCTGGTGGGAATCGGCGACCACGACGTCGACGCTCCGGCCGTGCGCTTCGCCTTTCGCGAAGCGGCGGCCCGGCATGCGGAACTGGACGTCGTCCGCGCCTGGCGACCGGCTCCCGAGCCTGCCGATCACCCGCTCCAGAGCGGTGGCGCGCGGCAGTCCTTCGAGGAGCGGGCGTTCGAAGCGCTCGACAAGGCGCTGGAGTCGGCCGTCCGTGACCACCCCCGGGTACACCTCCGCACGAGCGTGGTCGAAGGACCCGCGCACAAGGTCCTCGTGGAGCGATCGGCCGCCGCCGACCTGCTGGTGGTCGGGGCGAGACGGCGCGACGGCGTCATCGGTCTGGAACTGGGACGGGTCGCCCACCGCTCCCTGCATCACGCCTCCTGCCCGGTCGCCGTCGTGCCCCAGCACCACCAAGTGCCCACTGATGGAGACCGGTGATGAACACAGCCGCTGCGAAGCACCCCAGAAGCGACATCGGCCGCCGTGTCGCCGCCCGCCGCAGACAACTCGGTCTGTCCCGCGAGGAGGTGGCCGCACGCGCCGGTTCCGCGCCCGGCTACATCGAATACCTGGAGGAGCAACTACCCGCCCCCGGAATCGAGTTCCTGGTCCGGCTCGCCAATGCACTGGAGACGACCATCCAGGACCTCACCGGTTCGTCCGTCGACCTGCCGACCGGAGGAACCCGGGCCGGATACCACGCGCGGATGGACGAACTCGACGTGCGGGAGTGCTGGGCGCTGCTCGACGACCACGGCATCGGGCGGGTCGCCGTCGTCACCGAGGACGGGCCCGCGGTCTTTCCCGTGAATTACCAGGTCGTCGAGACGGAACTCCTGTTCATGACCGCCGAGGACTCGTCACTCGCCGGAATGTCCGGCGCGGAGATCGCGTTCGAGGCGGACCACATGGACGAGGCATTCAGCCAGGGCTGGAGCGTGCTCCTCGTCGGCCCCGTGCGCACCGTGTCCGACAGGGCCACCGCAGCGCGACTCACGGACGCCGCGTACTCGACACCCTGGGCGGGAGAGGGGCGCGACACGGTCATGGTGCTCTCCCCACGGCGCGTGACGGGGCGGCGGATTCTGGTGCGCGGCGCCCCCGGCGTGGAATCCGCCCGCGAGTTGTGATGAACAGCCTGTCGGTGCTGATCAGCGCAGCCCCGCTTCTCCGTGATCGGCCCAGGCGATGCGCGGCATCCGGGCTCGCGCCGATGACCGGGGCCGGATTCCCCGGCCGCGCCCCACACCGTCGCCAGGACGCCTCACACGAGCGGGACGACAGCGACCGGAGCGGGGCTGTGGTGGATCACCGCGTGCGCCACGTGGCCGAGATGCGGGCCGACCGGGACCTTGCGCCCCCGGCGCCCCACGATCACCAGCTCGGCGCTCCGAGAAGCCTCGACGAGCTGGAACGCGCCGGAGCCCACGACCGCCTTCGCGACGACCTCGACGCCCGGGTACGTCTTCCGCCACGGCTTCAGCAGATCGTCCAGGCGAGCCGTGACCTCGCTGCCGAGTTCCGCACCGATCTCCGGGTCCACCATGGCCGCGTATCCGTACGAGGCAGGCAGTGTCCAACTGTGCAGGAAACACAGGGGCAGGCCGCTGCGAGCCGCCTCCTCGAACGCAAAGGAGAGCAGCGGTTCGCACGGGTGGTAGATGTCGACGCCCACCACGATCCCACTGTGGGGCGGGTGCACCCGTTCCGTCTCCGCCCGAACGAGGACGACGGGCCGGTGCGCCGCTCCGGCGACCGCGAGCGACACCGAGCCGATGACGTAGCCGAGGATCCCTCCGAGCCCCCGCGAGCCGAGCACCAGCAGGTCCGCTTCGTTCGCGGCGGCGGCCAGCTCCTCGGCTGCGAGGCCCCGTGTCTGTTCGGTGACCACCTCGAGGTCGGGATGCTCCTTCCGCGCGCGCTCCACTGCGTCCCGCAGGATGCCCTCGGCCTGATCGGCCGACGTGCGCGCATACGCCGTCGGCACCTCCGGCGTGCTCGGCCACTCCTCCACGTGGATCAGGCGGAGCGGCACTTCACGCCGCACGGCTTCCCGCCCTGCCCAACCGGCAGCGGCGAAGCTCTCCTGCGAACCGTCCAGACCGACGGTGACCTGGGCTGTCATGGCACGCCTCCCTCTGTTCCTGCGCTGTCGTCGATGTCTTCAGGGTCCCGTCCGGCAGTCGCAGGGAGGAGGGCCGGACAGGACTCGATCGGGACCGAGTGGCCCATCCCCAAGGGGGCCGCCGCGATGCAGCGTGAGAGGTGTCGCCCTTGGGGACGCACGTCCGAACCCCGGGATCCACTCCGGAGGAGGAGCCATGACCAGCGCGATCCCCGCCAGACCGGAGCTCGGCCACGTCGTCGTCGGGGTCGATGGATCGCCGTCCGCCAGGACGGCCGCCCTATGGGCCGCGGCGGAGGCGGACCGCCGGGGCCGCCCCCTGCACATCGTCCACGCCGCCGACACCGACCGGCGTTCCCTGTTCGCCGGCGTCGAGACGATCCAGGAGGTACGTGAAGCGGGCCGCGACCTGCTGGCCGAGACGGCGAACGCGGTCCAGGAGCGTTATCCGGGTCTTGCCGTCACGAGGGAGCTGAGCAGTCTGGAGGCGGTCTCCGGCCTTCAGGCCGCCGCGGGGATCCGGAGCACGATGGTGGTGGGGAGTAGGGGACACGGCGGGTTCACCGCCCTCATGCTCGGTTCGGTCGGGCTCGGTGTGGCGACACGGGCCAAGGTGCCCGTGGTCGTCGTGCGAGGTGAAGGCGAGCCCGCTCCGGTGCCGGCCTCCGTGACCGCAGCGGTGGACGGCGCCTCGGACCTCGGCTGGCTGCTCATCGCCGCCGCGGAGGCCGATGCCGGCAAGGCGGCGCTGCGACTGGTGAGCGTCTGGAACGTGTTCACGCACATCGGCAGTGTCGCGACCATGCTCGACGACCTTGGTGAGCTGGCACGAAAGCGTGTGCACGAGGTCGCCGCTCTCGCCGATCACGTGCGTGAGGTCTACCCCGACCTGGTCGTCAGCCACCACGTCGAGACGGGCACGAGCACGCCCGGCATCCTGGTCGAGGCCAGTGCACACACCGACCTGCTCGTGATGGGCAGAGAACGCCGCATGCTGGGCGTCGGCCCGTCCCTGGGGCGCGTCGCCCACACCCTGCTCCACCACGCCCACTGTCCGGTGGAGGTCGTCCCGCCCGACTTCGCCACCCGGGACGAGGAGACGTGAGAGTCGAACGGCACGTGGCCCAGGCGGAGGCGGCGCTCGAGAGCGGTGCCGGACAAGAGGAGGAGTTGCCATGAACCCGAAGTCGCCACGCCGTAATGCGAGGGACGTCGATCCGTCGGTCCCGCCGGAGCGTCGGGAGGCCACGGGAGACGTGCTGCCCACGCGGACCCGGACGCTCCGGCTTGCTGCGGACATGACGAAGGCGTACCCCAAACGCCCGGTCCACACGATTCGGGTGTCCGCGCTCTTCCTCTGACTGCGGTGACCCGTCGATCGTCCTGCCGGCTCCAGCGAGCGGGGTAGCGGGCGCGCTGCGTGAGCTGCTCGGCAGGGCCCGCCGGACGGCCCCGGTGGGACGTGACGCGACATGGGCCGACCGGTCCCCCCGGGTGCCCGTTCGGCCTTCCTCGACATCCCCCTTGGGCACTGTGCCGGGCGAGGGCTCGGACGGAAGAGTGGGATACGGAGCCGGGGCCGGCTCCGTAAGCCGAATCC
Source organism: Streptomyces sp. NBC_00234 (assembly GCF_036195325.1). NCBI lineage: Bacteria > Bacillati > Actinomycetota > Actinomycetes > Kitasatosporales > Streptomycetaceae > Streptomyces > Streptomyces sp. NBC_00234. Next base: position 7,809,865 of record NZ_CP108101.1, read on the forward strand.
GGAACCAGGTTTCGCGGCCCCGCGGTCGGGTGCGCCCCGTACGCGCATACCGTCCGGCCGCCCCGTTCTGTACCGACAAGGGCCCGAGTGACGGTTCGGACCCGCACCAGGAGCAGACGATGACTCGAAACAAGGCGGAACGCAGGCACAGTCACTTCCCCGACTTCAACGAGTGGTTCAGTCGTGGGTTTCCCGGGCTGCCCGGGTGGCGGCCCGCCACGGCTGCCCACTCCATTCCGATCGAGATGACCAGTGGGGACGGCCTGTACGTCCTGCGCGCCGAACTGCCGGGAATGGACCCGGCCGACTACATCGGCGTCACGGTCGAGGACGACCTCGTCACCGTGACCGGAGAGCACCGCGAAAGCAAGGAGGACAAGGAACACTCCGAGTTCCGCTACGGCCTGTTCCGCAGGACCGTGCGCCTCCCTGTTACGGTCCCCGCCCACGGCGGCGACGCCTCGTACGCGCACGGCATTCTCACCGTTCGCATTCCGATGCCCGACGAGCAGATCCGGGCTCGACGAACCATCCCCGTGAAGCGAGCCGACACGGCCGATGACGGAGGGAAGCCATGAACGCCAAGCGAGTCCTGGTCACCTACGGCAGCAAGCACGGGGCCACCGTGGGAATCGCCGACGAAATCGCAAGGACGCTCCAGATCGAGGGTTTCGACGCAGTCGTCCTTCCGGCCGACAGCGTCACTGATGTCAGCGGATACGACGGAGTCGTCCTCGGTGGGGCTCTCTACGCGGGCCGATGGAACGGCAAGGCGCGCCGATGCGCCCGACGCAATGCCGAGCAGCTGCGCCACCGGCCTGTCTGGCTGTTCAGCAGCGGGCCCGTGGACAGCTCGGCCGAGCAGGGCGAGATCCCGCCGGTACCCGGTGTCGCCCGGCGGATGGCGTCCCTGGGCGCGAGGGAGCACGCCACTTTCGGCGGTGCCGTGACCGCACAGACGCCCGGCCCGATCGCGCGTGCCCTGGTCCGGCACGGCAAGGGAGGGGACTTCCGCAATCCGGAACGCGTCCGGGCATGGGCGCACCACATCGGAACCGAACTCGCCGCCGCCGACTGAACGGGGAAGCCGCTGGGCCTTGGACCAGTCCCTGGAGGTGCGACAGACATGATCCACCACAACGCGCCGGGCCGTGGGCCCACCCCGTCCGAGAGGCCCACCGCGCGCACCGCCCTGTTCGTCGTCACGGCGATCGCTGTGATCTGTGCTGCCGTGGCAGCCGGGATGCTGTGGAAGGCGGGTGCCGAGGCCGACCGCGAGTTCGCCGCCCACCACCACCGGGTGACGGCTACCACCACCGAGCGGGCCGTGGGACGGCCGCTGGACTCCGGGTACGGAACGCAGCCGGACTCCCTCGCGTCCGCGGTGTGGGAGTACCCGGACAACGTCCGGCGGTCCGGGACCATTGATGTCCCTTCCCGGACGCCCGAGGGCCGTGCCGTGACGATCTGGGTGGACGACACCGGCGGTCCCTCCCGTGCACCGGGAGGGACCGCCGAGCGCGCGCTCGCCTCGGTATTCGGAGGCGGCGTGGCGGCGGGTGTCGTGGGGGCTTCAGGAGCCGCGGCCGTCGCCCTCGTACGACGGCGTTCCCAGTCCCGTGGTCTCGCGGCCTGGGAACGCGAGTGGGAAGTGGTGGAGCCAGTCTGGTCCGGCCGGACCCACCGGGGAAGGAGTCCAGGGGGAGACGAAGGCGATGGCTGACCATGCCGGGAGGTCGGGCACCGCATGCGCCGCGCGTACCGACCACGCGGCGCTGCGCGACGTCGGAGGAGTGATCCCTCAGGGGCGGTCCCCGGGTGACTGCCGTCCGGCTCGCATCCGTGCCTCGATCTTGTGCCGGACGACGGTGGTCAGGACCGACAGACGCGTCGAGACCGCCGGCACCGGGGCCACCGGATTCTCGATGCGTCGGGCCGTCTCCGGGAGCTGTGCGAGGTCGGCCTCGAAGCGGGCGCGGGCGGCGTCCAGGGTGTCGGGCGGTTCCGTGCGGAGCCCGCCGAGCATCACGGTCCGCAGCAACGGTTCCGTGCCCTCGGGCGGTTGCTCGTTCGCCATGCCGATGAGGTCCCGGAGACCGGGCCTGCGGAAGACCTGTTTCGGAGCCGGTGCCGTGGCCTTTCCCGACGAGAGCTTCATGACCGGGGTTCCGTCGTACTCGACCAGCTTGTACGCCGCGTCGAGATACGGGGCGTCGGCGGCCACGCCGACCTTCGTGCCCACGGCGAAGACGTCGATGGGTGCACCGTCCCGTACGAGCGTGGTGACGGCGTACTCGTCGAGTCCTCCGCTCGCGATGATCCGGACGTCCCGCAGCCCGGCGGTGTCCAGGGCGGTACGGGCTCGGTGAGCGAGGGTGCCCAGGTCGCCGCTGTCGAGGCGGATCGCGCATCCCGGGCCGCGCCGGAGGTCCGCGAGAACGCGTGCGGCCGTGTCGACCCCGTGGTCGGTGTCATAGGTGTCGACCAGGAAGGTGACGGGGCCCGGGTGGGCGCGTGCGAAGGCCCGGAAGGCGTCCTCCTCGGAGGGGAAGGTCTCGATGTACGAATGGGCCATGGTGCCCGAGGCGGGGATTCCGTACCGGCTGGCGGCGGCGACGTTGCTGGTGCCGGCGAAGCCGACCAGCGCGCAGAGCCGCGCCGCCTGCATGCCGGCATCGGGCCCGTGGCTACGGCGGAGCGAGAAGTCCACCAGGGGCCGTCCGTCGGCGGCGATCACACAGCGTGCCGCCTTGGCGGCCACCGTCGTCTGGTGACAGAGGAGCGAGATCAGGTACGTCTCCACGAGCTGGGCCTGGGGGAGCGGTGCGGTGACTTCCAGCAGGGGCTCACCGGCGAAGACGAGCCGCCCCTCGGGAACGGCGCGGACCTGGCCGTCGAAGGTCAGGCCGCGCAGCGGTTCGAGGTCCTTTACGGGACGCCCCAGCACCTCGGCGAACTCCTGGGCATCCGTTCTTCCCACCTGGAAACGGGCGAGGTAGTCGAGGGCGGGTTCGAGACCTGCAGCCACAAGAAATCCCCGGCCCGAGGGAAGGCCGCGGACGAAGAGGCTGAAGGTGGCCGGTGCCCGCATGTTCTCCCGCAGGTACGAGAGCGCCATCGTGACCTCGTACAGGTCCGTGGTGGTCACCTGGGACATGCTTCAAGCATGCGCGGCCGTCCGGGGCTCCGCATGGGGGAAGGGACGTGTCATGGCTCCGCGCGCCCCGGGGAGGTGAGCTCGCACCGGACGTCCACGACGCCTTCGACCGCACGCGCGAGGCGTGCCGCGAGCGGGATGCGCGCGCTGTCCCGTACCTCGCCGGAGAGGGTCACGACCCCGGCGTGGACGTGAACGCGGACCTTCCTGTCGGAGAGCGGGAGCAGGTGCTCCACCACGTCGCGTCGCACCTCGGCCGCGAGATCGTCGTCCGGGCGGAGGAACACCTTGAGCAGGTCGCCCCTGCTCACGATCCCCTGGATGGTCCCGTTCGCGTCGACGACGGGCAGCCGCTTGACCCGATGGGCGGCCATGAGGCGGGCTGCCCGGGGCAGGGAGGCGTCGGGAGTGACGGTGACCGCCGGTGAGGTCATGAGGTCCTGCGCGCACCGGGAGCCGGCCTTCGCCGTGTCGTCGAGATGCCGCATCTGTTCGACGAGTCCGAGGCGGTGGTCGTGGAACTCCTCCTTGAGGAGCAGATCGGCCTCCGAGACCACTCCGACGACCTGCCCTTCCCCCTCGACGACCGGTACGCCGGTCACCTTCCACCGCTCCATGGCGGCGACGATCTCCTTGAACTCGGCGCCGGGCAGGACGGCGACGACCTTCTTGGTCATCACGTCGGCGACGGTGAACGGCTGTGTGGCGTGGGCGAGGTCAGGGGCTGCGTCGGACACGGCTCGACCTTCCTGTGTAAAAGGCATAGGGCCCCTTCAGAGGCGCTCAGACGAAGGAGAGCACCTCGGAAACAGGGCGGCGGGGTGTGGCCCGGCCCGCGGGGCCGTATCCCAGGCGGATCACCATCTGGACGAAGCCCATGGCGGAAACCGGATCACGGGCCATCGAGCGCAGGTCGGGCCACTCGAGTGGCTGCGACATCAGGGAGGTGGAGAGGCCGTCGAGAGTGGCCCGGAGCAACACCCGCTGCAATGCCTGGCCCGCCTTCAGCCAGTCCTCCGGGGCGTCGTCGGCTGTGCCGAGCAGCGCGATCTGGGGCCTTCTCTCGAAGACGGCCGAGACACGGTCGGACGTGTGGCGATGGGAGTCGAAGTCGCGTACCGGGGAGGTCACGTCGTACTGCCGGGGGCCGAAGGCGTATGAGGGAATGCCCTCGGTCTCGGCGCTCTCCTCGCCCGCGCCGGTGCGTGTCCAGGTGGCGATCTCCTTGCGCACCGCCTCGTTCGCGGCCTCCAGTATCTCGGAGTCGTGGAAGAGATCCAGGAGGGTTTCGGTGTGCGAGGTTCCCGGAACGACCAGCCGGCAGCCCTCCAGCAGGGCCGCCGCGCACAGTTCGTCGGTCACCTCGGAGGGGATCCGTTCCTCGGAGAAGGGGAAGCGGCTGGTGTGCCGCAGCCTCAGAGCGGGATGGAGGGACTCAAGGCCGTCGTCCTGCCTGTCGGTCGGGCGCGGCAGTACGTCGGCCAGATGCCAGGGGTCGTCAGGGTCGGGCAACAGCCGGGTATCGGCAGGCAGTCCGCGGTGGGCGGCAGCGACCCGAAGGTTGAACAGAGCGGCGCCGCAGCCGAGATGGAGGGCGCGATGATCGGGATCCTCGTACGGCATGGTGCGGTCGGGGTCCCCGTACAACTCGATGGTGTCAGCGCCCGTCCGGTGGACGAACTTCCAGGGCTGCGCGTTGTGCATGGAGGGTGCGGTGGCGGCGTCCTCGACAAGTGATGTCACGAACTGCCGGGGCATTTCGGTGGTGGACACGGTGCGTCCCGTCTGCGAGGGGTTACCAGGGCTTGTCGTCGCGAGCGGTTCGGGCCGGGGGCGCGGGGTACGAGTCGTCCACGCGCGCGGACAGCCGGTCCACGACGGCGACGACGCCGTCGACCTGCTCGGTGAACTTGAGGACCATCGGGACCTGACTCTGTCGGGGCAGACGGCCCCTGAGGGTCACCACCCCGTCCAGGACGTGCACGCCCACGGCGTCTCCGGGCAGGTCCATCGTGTCCATCAGGACGTCCTCCCTCACCCTGCGCCGTATCTCCGCGTCCGAGCGCAGGAAGACATAGAGGAGATCGCGCCGGGTCACGATCCCGATCAGCCGCTCCTCCTCGTCGACCACGGGGAGTCGCTCCACACCGAGACGCACCATCAGCCTGGCAGCGTCCGCGACCGTCTGTTCGGCGTGCACCGTGACCGCCGGTGTGGTCATGAGGTCACCGGCGGTGAGTGCCCTACGGGCCAGGAGATCGCTTTCGGAGACGACGCCGAGAACCCGGTCTTCCTCGTCAAGGACGGGCACTCCACTGATGTCGTGTGCGGCCAGGAGCTTCGCCACGTTCCTGAAGGATGTCGAAGGGACCGCCGAGACCACTTCGTCCGTCATCAGGCGGCCGACCTCGGTCTGTTTCATCGCCGTGCCTCCTCGTCGAAGGTCCGGGTGCTCTCGCCACCACGGTCCCTCGCGCCCTCCTGACCTGCGAGGGGCCGAACGGTCCATGGCCGGGGCCGAACGGGCCCGTGGTCTCCGGCCTCCTCTGCTGCGGGACCTTTTGTGCGGCGGTCGTGCGGGCGGCGGCGGAATGGGGCCGGCGGGTCGGAGGCATGCACCTCGTACGCGCGACGGCATCGCGAGCCACTCTCCGATCATCTCCCAGGACGGCGTCGCCCGCTTCGGGCGAACCGGCCATGACAGCCTCGGCCACGGGAAAGGCCGCGGATGCACGTTCGTACGAACAGGGCGAAGGTGAAGGTATGAGTGAATCACTCGTACCTCCTGAGGAGACGCCTCAGTGTGAAGGCTCCACTGCCGAGGCCCACGAAGAGCGTGCTGACGGCGGAGTGTGGGAGCACCCGGGCATCTGGTTGTGGCTGATCGTCGCCGGCGCCGTGGTCGTCGCCGCCTTCTTCGTCGGGCGCATGATCTTTCTGTGATCGCCTGCGGAGCGGTCCGCCGGTCGGAGCGTCGCGCTCCCGACGGGTCGCGAAACGGACCGGCCAGAAGCCGGAAACGGCCACCTCGATGATCTCCGCCCTCGGTACGGCGTCGTAGGCGCTGCGAGCCCTTGCGGTCATCCATCGGATCCACCGGCGCACGTCCCGCGAACCCGGCCTCCGGGAGCGGAAAGCCGGCGGGCGGGTACGTCTGCCTTCTGCCTGCATCCGTGGACCGTGGGACCACGGAAGAAGGAGCATGCTGCTCACGTCGCACCCCATCGGACGAAGAGCGCTCCATCCATCCGCACCGGCGAGCTCGAAACGGAGGCGAGGGCTGATGGAGATCAACGGTGCCCGCGTTCTCGTCGTGGGAGCCTCCGGCGTCATCGGCGGCTTGCTGGCTGAAGGGCTGACGCACCGGGGGGCGACTGTGGCGTTGGCGGGCCGCGACCGTGCGCGCCTGATGGAGGCCGCACGACGGTGCGGCAGTGCTCACGTGCGTACCTTCGACGCCTGCGACGGGGATGCCTGCGCGGGGCTGCCCAAGTGGGCCGCCGACGAGCTGGGTGGTCTGGATGCCGTCGTGGCCGCTATGGGAGTGGTTGCCTTCGGCAGGGCCGAGGACGTCGACGATGCGGTGGCTGAGTATCTGATGACGGTCAACGCCCTGGCTCCGGCCGGAATCGTACGCGCGGCGCTTCCCCTGCTGGGCGAAGGAGGCGCGGTGGTCGCCGTCACGGGGGTGGTGGCCGAGCACCCTCAGGCCGGCATGGCCGACTACGGCGCAGCGAAGGCCGCCCTGGCCGCCTGGCTCGGAGCGCTGCGAAGGGAGAACCGCCGCGGGCCCGTCGTGTTGGAGGCCAGACTGGCGCACCTGGACACCGGGTTCGCCGACCGTCCGGTTATGGGCAGTGCTCCGGCCCTGCCGCCGGGAGGCGATCTCGGTCGCGCCGTGGCCACGGTCCTCGAGGCGATCGCCTCGGGCGCCGCGCTCGTGCGCCCGGGGCCCGAGGGGTCCTTGGTCATGGAGCCGCGGATTCGGTGACACCTTCGTGAGCCGGCAGGCGGTAGTGGCGGGAGGCCGCGACGGCGCAGCCCCGATTTGCGCGTTCTGCCCGTATGTTGTTCGTTCGTGATGGTTGTGCCGTGAGGGGAGGGGATGCGTCGCCATGAGGGAGTCCGACGTGATCATCGTCGGTGCGGGGGCAGCCGGTCTGTCGCTCGCCCACCACCTGACGATCCCGGACCCCGTGCTGACCGGCACGGACGCGCTCGGTGGCAGGGAAGCACCCCGGGTGACCCTTGTCGAGGCCCCCGAGGGCCCACTGCGCTCCCCTGAGCGCACCTGGTGCTTCTGGGAGGACGGACGCGGCGAATTCGAGGACGCCGTGGTCCGGTCGTGGGAGCGGCTCAGGGTGCGGGGGCCGGACGGGACGGTCTGGGAGAGCCGGCCGCACCCGTGGCGGTACAAGATGATCCGGTCGAAGGGCTTCGAGGCGCTCGTCGATGCCCGGCTCGCGGCTTCCCCCCTGGTGAACCGGGTGACAGCCACCGTCGATGTCGTCCGCAACGTGGACGACGGAGTGCATGTGCTCGCCACCGCGCCGGACGGCAGGCGGTTGAACCTCGGTGCCCGGTGGGCGTACGACTCGCGACCGCTGCGGCGTCTGCCGCCGGCGCGGACGACCCTGTTGCAGCACTTCCGTGGCTGGTTCGTCCGGACGGGCGCCCGGCATCGGCCGTTCGACGTGGACGTGGCCTGCCTGATGGACTTCCGTACGCCGCAGCCCGCCCACGGTCTCTCGTTCGGGTATCTGCTCCCTCTGGGGCCGGACCGGGCCCTGGTCGAATACACGGAGTTCTCCGCGGCTCCGCTGTCCACCAAGGCGTATGAGGCTGCCCTCCACCACTACACCGGCAGTGTGCTGGGACTGGGTCCGCTCGACGTGTACGCCACCGAACAGGGCGTCATCCCGATGACCGACGCACGGTTTCCCCGGAAGATCGGTGACCGGGTGTTCCGGATCGGCACCGCGGGAGGAGCGACCAGGCCCGCCACCGGGTACACCTTCGCCGCAGTGCAGCGCCAGAGCCGAGGGATCGCCGCCGCCTATCGGTCCGGTGCCGTCCCCGAGCCGCCGCCGCCGCACTCCGTGCGTTCGCGTGCCATGGACGCGGTCATGCTGCGCGCACTGGACTCGGGCCGGGTCGACGGCGCCGACTTCTTCGCCGGCCTCTTCGGACGAGTGCCCATGGAGCGGCTGCTGCGATTCCTCGACGGTCGTACGAGTGTCCGCGAGGATCTCACGATCGGGTTCCGGACCCCCGTGCTGCCCATGCTGCGCAGCGTTGCGGATCTGGCGTTCCGGGGGCTTCGCGAGGCTCCACGCTGACCTCTGACCCTCCGCCGTATGACGGTATGTCACCCCAGACGACAGGGAACGGTGCTGATGACACTTCTGCGTGACGGCCAGCTTGCTGCCGCCTTCGACCACGCTGCACGCCACTACGACCAATTGGTGGCGGTGAACCCCGGCTACCATTCCCATCTCAGACGTTCCGCCCGCCGCCTCGCCCTGAGGAACGCCGGAGCCGGCTTGCGGGTGCTGGATCTGGGCTGTGGCACGGGGGCCTCCACGGCGGCCCTGCTGCGTTGGGCGCCGAAGGCCGAGATCACGGCGATCGACGCGTCCGCAGGCATGTTGGAGCAGGCGCGAGCAAAACACTGGCCGCCCAACGTCCGCTTTCTGCACCTCCCCGTGGAGGAACTGGCCGCGGCGGGGTTCGGGAACCGGTTCGACGCGGCCTTCGCCGCGTACCTCTTCCGGAACGTGTCCGATCCCGATGCCGTCCTCCGCGCCGTACTGGGCCTGCTCGCGCCGGGCGGACGCCTCGCCGTCCACGAATACACCCTCGGCGCCTCGCCCGTGAACCGACTTCTGTGGTCGGCCGTGTGCCGAATGGTGATCATGCCCGCCGGCGCGGTTACCGGTGACCGGGAGCTGTACCGTCACCTGTTCGACAGCGTGTTGGCCTTCGATACGGTCGAGTCGTTCACCGGGAGGCTGCGGCAGGCGGGGTACGAGAATGTCCGTACGGCGCCGATGCCGGGCTGGCAGACGGGGATCGTCCACACGGTGGTGGCCCGTGCGCCTCGGCCTGCGGCCCCAGGACCTGAAACGCACGCCGCCTCCCTGCGTGCGGAAGCCGTGGACGAGGCGGGCGACGAATGACCTCGCGGATCACTCCCCGCCGGGGGAGAGACAGGAAGGCCGAGGTCCTGTACCCGGCCCCCGGCCGTGCACGTTTCACGGGTGGCGCCCCGCGGGTCGCCGTGATCGGCGGCGGAATCGCGGGCCTCGCTGCTGCGACCGGCCTGGCCGAGCGCGGTACACACGTAACCCTGTACGAGCGCGAACCCACGCTCGGAGGCCGGCTGGCCGGCTGGCCGGTGGAACTGGCCGACGGCTCGCGGGCCACCATGAGCCGCGGTTTCCACGCCTTCTTCCGGCAGTACTACAACCTGCGGGGCCTGCTGCGGCGCGCCGACAGCGGCCTCGGCATGCTCACCCCCGTGCCGGACTACCCGCTCCAGCACAGCGCGGGCCTGCGCGACAGTTTCGCCAAGGTCCCCCGTACGCCTCCGTGGAGTGCCATCGGATTTGCCGCACTCAGCCCCACTTTCCGTCCGCGCGACCTGGCCCGGATGGATCCGCTGGCAGCACTTCCTCTCCTGGACGTCCGAGTGCCCGAGGTGTACGAACAGCTCGACTCGATCAGCGCCCACGACTTCCTCGCCGGCATTCGCTTCCCCGAAGCTGCCCACCATCTCGCTTTCGAGGTCTTCTCCCGCAGCTTCTTCGCTGATCCCCGTGCGTTGTCTGCGGCGGAGCTGGTCCTGATGTTCCACATCTACTTCTTGGGATCAAGCGAGGGCTTGCTCTTCGATGTGCCCAACGAGCCCTTCCCGCAGGCCCTGTGGAAACCGCTGGCCGACTATCTGGAGGGACACGGCGTTCGCCTGTGCACCGCGATGCCCGTCGAGACAGTGACCCCCCACGCCTCGGGCGGACAACTGGTCACTGCCGGCGGCCGGACCGAACACTTCGACGCAACGGTCCTTGCCCTCGATACTTCCGGCCTCTGCGGCCTCGTTGCCGCGTCGCCCCAGCTGGCCGACGCACCGTGGCGCGACAGAATCTCCCTGCTGCGCACCGCACCGCCCTTCCTGGTCTCCCGACTCTGGCTGGATCGACCGGTGGACCCGAAGCGAGCGGGGTTCCTCGGCACGAGTGGGTACGCTTCGCTGGACAATGTCAGCGTCCTGGAACGCTGGGAGGGCGAGGCGGCACGCTGGGCAGCCCGTTCAGGGGGCTCGGTGGTGGAACTGCACGCTTACGCGGTGGAACCGGACGCCGACCGTGCTTCCGAACAGGATCGGCTGCTGGACCAGTTGCACTCCGTGTACCCGGAGACCGGGGACGCGAAGATCGTCGATACCCGGCACGAGTGGCGCGCCGACTGCCCGTTGTTCCCGGTGGGGGCGTACGGAAGCCGCCCGGGGGTGCGCACCCCGGACCGAACGCTGGTCCTCGCAGGCGACCTGGTCCGGACGGACCTGCCCGTCGCGCTGATGGAACGGGCAGCTACCAGCGGTTTCCTCGCCGCGAACGTGCTACTCGAACAGTGGGGCGTGCGTGGTCAGGTGCTCTGGACAGTGCCGAGGAGCGGCCGGTCCAGGACCATGAGGTTGCTTGCCGCCCTGGCCACCGACCGGCGGTGACCGCTTGGGCCGGCCGCTCTGGCCTCATCCGGTCCGGTCCCGTTGTTCCTTGCCGCCCGATTCAGCCGGGGAACTTCCCCTGACTGCGGAGTTGCCAGCGCCGCTCGGCATAGGCGAGATCGTCGCGCCACAGGCGGCCGGCGGCCCTGCGCATCATGGGGCGCACCAGCGGCGCCGCGGCCCGTGCCAGAGAGAAGCCCGGACGGGCGGAGGTGGCGATGACGGCCTCGATGACGGCCGTTCGTGGCTCTCCCCGCTCGTCGGGCCCCAGCGGCGTGGCATGGGTCTCCACCACGGAGGTCGCGCCTTCCCCCTCGGTGATGTGCATGACCACCGTGCGTGGTTCGGGGGCGGTGAAGGCCGCACGCACCGGTACTACGGCGCGGCCCGCGACCTTGAACGACACGTCGACGCCGAAGCCCTCCTCGTTCAGGGACGAGGCACTCACGGGCGTCGTGTCGACCTTCAGGTCGACGAACGAGTACGGGTGGAACCAGGCGCCGTGCCACGGGTCGAGCCGATTGGCCATGACGTCCTCGGGCTCGCAGGTTCCCACCGCCGTGTAGACCGCCACGATCGAGTGCCCGATGTCCGGCCGTAGGGGCAACACCGGTTGTTCCAGAGGTGGTTCACCGCCGACCGCGTCCAACCGGACCCACACCAATACGCCGTCGTCGTGCACCGGGTACGGATCCCAGCCGGCGAACGAGTTCCCGTTCAGCGTCAGCCCGTGCCAGTGGCACACCAAGGCCCCGCACAGGACCGGGCTTTGCCGGAGGGGGGCACCCAGGTGCGGGCAGATTCCCGGGCCGGCCCTGAGCCCTCCGGCTTCGTCCCGCCATGCGACCACCTCGGTGCCCCCGACGGTCCGGCCGAACGGCCGCTTTCCACCAGTGATCTCCGAACTGGCTGCCAGCACGTACCAGTTGCCGGACGGCCGGGCAGTCGCCCCCTTGAGCGCCTGCGCGATCAGGGCCGGTTTGGCCTCCCTCCACGTGGCGCCCTGCCGATGCCAGGGCACAGGCCGCCGGAGACGCAAGGGGACACGATCCCGCAGGCTGCGCCGGTGCGAGCCTCTGTCCGTCATTCCACTGCTCCCTTCCTGCCGGCGGTCAATCTCTTCGAACCGGACTGCTCCGAAGAGGACCGGGCCGCTTCGGGGCTTCCCGCTTCCGACATGAACGAGGCCGAGGTCCTGGCGCGGACCCGAAGCCGGGCTGCCGTAACCCGGGCCGCTCCTGCGAGGCCGATCGCCGCCCTGCGCCGTCCGGCTACCGAAACCCGACGGTGCAGGACCCGGAATCCGTCAGCCTCCACGGCCCCCAGGATGTCGCGGTACAGCGTGAACGCTGTTCGGATACAGGGACGCGCCACCGGGTCCAGCATGCCGAGTCCCGCTTCTGCTTGGCGGTAGACGTCACGCGTCAACGCCACCCCTGCCACCAGCGCGGAGCGGATCCGAGGGTCGTCGCATCCGGACCGGCGGCTCCACAACAACAACTCCCGGTCCACACCGTGGGCGGAGAGCAGATCGGCGGGGAGGTAGACCCGTCCTCGGTCGAGGTCCTCGCCCACATCCCGTAGGAAGTTCGTCAGCTGGAATGCCACCCCGAGCGCGGCTGCGTGGGGTGCTGCCTCTTCACGCGGCGCCACGGTTCCGAGCACAGGCAGCATCTGGAGCCCGATCACTGCGGCCGAACCGTGCATGTACCGGGCCAGATGCTCGTACGTGGGGTAGTCGGTCACCGTCAGGTCGCTGACCATCGACGCCATGAAGTCGATGAAGTGCTGGTGATCGATGGAGTACTGGGCGGCCGTGTGCACCAGTGCGCTGACCACCGGTTCCTCGCTCCTGCCGGTACGTAGACCTACCTCCAGCTGATCTCGCAGCGCCGCGAGGGCCTTGTACCTGTCGGCCGGGGCGGCGCCGCTCCCGAGGTCGTCCACGATGTCGTCGGCCCACCGGGCGAATCCGTACAGGGCATGCACCGCAGACCTGCGGCCGACCGGCAGGAGCCGGGTGGCGAGGAAGTACGTCTTGCCGTGACGGGCGTTGAGACGCCGGCAGCGCGTGTACGCGTGACGCAGGTCGGGGTCCGTGATGCCAGCTGCATCGAGTTCTCGTCGGGTCACGGGGCCATGCCTTTCACGGAGCCGTCCCGAGGGAGCACAGCGCTGTCGTGGTGTGTGGGCTTCCTGCGGGCGGAACCCGTCGCGCCGGTGATGCGGGCCGCGGCCAGTTTCCCTGAGATCAGCACGGTCGGCACGCCGACACCGGGGGTGGTGCCACATCCGGCGATGACTGCGTTGTCGATCCCTCGCAGGAGGTTTCGGGGCCGGAACGGGCCCGTCTGCGCGAAGGTGTGGGCAGCGGAGAACGGCGTTCCCGCCGCGTGCCCTTGCGCCGTCCAGTCGGCCGGTGTGACCAGGCACTCCTCCTCGATCGCCGAACCCAGTCCGTCGAGCCCGCGGCGTTCCAGTTCGGTCACCAGGCTGTCGCGGTAGCGCGGTGACAGGTCCTTCCATTCGCGTGCCCCAGGACCGATGTCCGTGTTGGGGCACGGCGCGAGGATGTAGTGCAGATGCTTTCCGTCCGGTGCCAGCGAGGGGTCGTGCGTCGTCGGCCGGGTGATCAGGAGCGAGGGGTCGCGCATCACTTCGCCCTTGACCGTGATCTCCTGGAACGTGCTCTTCCAAGCGGCACCGAAGGAGATGGTGTGGTGGGCGAGCTCCGGCCAGGTTCGGTCCGTCCCGGCGTGCAGGATGACGGCCGAGGGGGAGTGCCGCAGAGCGACCGCCCGCCGGGGAGAGCGGCCCAGCAGTCGGTAGACCACAGGAAGGTCCGGAGTCAGCACCACGGCGTCGCAGGCGATGCGCTCACCGTTCGACGTATGGACGGCCGTGATCCGGGAGCCGCTCTGCTCCAGCCGGGTGACCTCCGTATTCCACCGGAAGTCCGCACCCGCCTCACGGGAGGAGTCGGCCATGGCCCGGGGCAGCGCGTGCATTCCGCCGCGTGGGAAGTAGACGCCGGCCACGGTATCCATGTACGCGATGACCGCGTATGCCGCCAGGGCTCGCTCGGGTGGCACCCCGGCGTACAGAGCCTGGAACGAGAAGACCCGGCGGAGCCGCTCGTCCGAGACGAACCGCCCGATCTGCGGGTCCATCCGGCCGAAGCCGCGGAGGCGCGCCAGCCGGGCCAGGTCGGGGTGCAGCAGTTGGAGGGGGGAATCGAAGTTGGTGTCGATGAAGCGCCGCATCTGGGCTGCGTACAGGTCGGTGAGCCAGGACCGCAGCCGCTGGTAGCCCGCGGCTTCGCGATCACCCGCGAAGCGGCGGATCTCCTCCTCCATGGCCCCCGCGTCCGTGTGCACGTCCAGTGAGGAGCCGTCGGCGAACCGGGCCCGATAGGCGGGGTGAAGCTCGATCATCTCGACCCGCCCGGCCAGGCTGTCCCCGACCGCGGCGAATGCCTCGTCGGCGAACTCCGGCATCGTCATGACGGTGGGACCGGTATCGACGCGATAGCCGCCCATCTCGAAACGCCCCGCTCTGCCACCGGGCAGAGCGTCGCGCTCGATGACCGTTACGCGGCGCTGGGCACCCAGGAGATGCAGAGTCGTGGCCAGTCCGGAGAGCCCTGCTCCGACGACGACCACATGGTCGGTGGGCCCCTTGAGCGATTTCACCGTTGCCCCACTCCGTTCCCTGGCAGGCAGTCCGTCATGACGGACTCCCTGCCGTTGCTCCAGTGGGGTGCGTCGCCAGCGGCGGGATGCCGACGGCGCTGCCGAGCAGGGCTGAAAGGCCGTGGTGGGCGGGTCCGGAGATGGACACTTGATGCAGATGATCCCGACTTCGGCGCATCAGTCTTTCGATCTCCGCCTCGACCGCGCTGCGGGCCCCCGTGTCTTCGAGCACCTGCCGCAGGCGGTCCAGATCGTCCTCCGACAGCTGCGGATCACCCACGGCACGTTCCAGGATCCGCTGGGAGGTCGTATCACCGGTCTTCTCGGCCAGTGTCCGGGCCATGGCCACCAGATAGGTGAGCTTCCCGCTGCGGATGTCCTCACCCGAGGGCTTCCCGGTGACCGCCGGGTCGCCGAACACACCGAGCAAGTCGTCCCGCAGCTGGAAGGCGATTCCCGCACAGCGGCCCGCAGAACAGAGTGTCTTTGCCGTAGGGGCGTCGGTTCCAGCGAGCGCCGCTCCCAGTGCCAACGGCCTCTCCGCGCTGTAGAGAGCGGTTTTGAGGCAGGCGATGTGCAGGGCTTCCTCCGGAGACGAAGCAGCACTCGCGTGCGCGTGCATGTCCAGGTACTGGCCGGCGACCATCTCGCTTCGCATCACCTGCCATTGGTCACGGATGCGTCTGCGGGCTGCCGGATCGGCATCGATGTCGAGTACGAGATCGTCGGCCCAGGCGAGAGCCAGATCGCCGGCCAGGATGGCTGCCGCCCGTCCGTAGGCTGTCCGGTCCCCCCGCATGCCGGAGCGGAAATGCTGTCGTGCGAATGCGACATGGAGTGCTGGTGAGCCGCGGCGCAAGGACGAACCGTCCATCACGTCATCGTGGATGAGGGCGCAGGCTTGAACGAGTTCGAGTGCCGCCCCCAGCCGGAGCGCGGCTTCGGCCCCTGTACCCGTCGTCCCCCCACCGCCGGCCCGCCATCCCCACCAGAGGAACCGGGCCCGCAGCCGTTTGCCGCCGCTCATCGCGAAGTCCCGTACCCGGTCGGCCACGTCCCGGGCGAAGAGCGGGTCAATGGACTCGGCCTCGTGGGCACGCCGCTGCAGATAAGCGGTCATCACCAGCTCAATGGCTTTCGCGGTAGCGATATCGGGGTCCACCGTTTTCGAGGCGGTCGGTTCCTCCCGTGGGGCCAGGCCGGTGTACGACATCTCGCTCTGGCTGCCGGACCGGCTGGGGAGGCGGGTACCCCTGCCTTCGCCTGCATCGCTCCCGTGCGGACCACGGCTTCCGGCTGGGCTGTGGCCGGCGGACTGGTCGTGGTCGGCGTGGGGGAGCGCGGGCGAACCTTTTACGCCCTCAGTCCGCATCTCGTGGGTACGAGGCATGGCTCTCCCTCTCATTGGGCAGCGGTCACTCACCCAGGGAACGGGCGACTGTCCTTCTGATTCCGACCCGTGTTCGGATGCACTCGAGAGCTGGCCTTCTCGCCGATCCGGAACAATGCATTCACCTTCTCTCATGAGAGAGCCCGGTGCAGCTCTCCGCGAAGCGATCGCCCGCGCGCCGTCCCGATCGTCACTCGTCGGCATCTGGCCCGTTGCATCCGAACGAGTGCTCGAAGGTGAGCGAAGAGCCGCCGTCTCGGTGTCGACTCTGTGGGGGACCTCTCTGCCATCGCGTCGATCAGACGGGACGCGGCCCGGTGCGGACCGCGCGCCCGGATCGAGGGGCAGAGCCGGGCCGGTCCCGATGGAGGATCAGTGAGCGGGCCCGACACGGTGCCCGAGCGCCGGGAGATGGAGAAGCTCGAGCAGAACCGTCCTGATGTGAGATCTACCTACGGTTTCTCATGTCAGTGACGATCCGCGGGCGAGCGCTATTGGGGCAACATCTTTGAGCCGGCCATTGGTTCCGTCGGTCACAGGGTGTCATCGCGTGGGGATGCTTGCTCGTCCCGCTCCTGGGACGTGTGCGCCGGTGAGAAGAGCTGCCGGATTCCCGTGGTGTTGAGGACGCGTTCCAGGAACGGGGGCGAGCTGTCCAGGTGCAGCCGTACGTTCCGTGCGGTCGCCTTCCTGTGGATCATCAGCAGGGTCGAGATGCCGGTGGAGTCGCAGAACCGGAGTCCTGTGCAGTCCAGGCGCAGGTCCTGCAGGTCGGGGTGGGTGTCGAGGCACTGGTCGGCGTGCTGGGCCAGCTCGTCGCTGGTGTCGTAGTCGAGGTCGCCGACGAGATGGAGACGTACTGTGCCCGGGCCGGCTTCAACGGTGAGGGTGAAGGGGGAGTGGGGCAGGGGGATCATGCGGGAGCTCCGGGGTGTGCTCCGGCCGTCACGGGTGCGCCGTCCAGGGCTGAGCGCGCCCGGTCGAGAAGCCGGGTGGATCGGGGGAAGTCCTTGAGCTGGTCGGCCAGGACGTTCAGGGCGGGGTGCAGAGAATCGGCGGGCACATGGCGGGCGGTGAGGATGCCGGCGGTCCAGGTGACGAAGGTGGTGAACAGGTCGTCGTCGTCGGTGTAGAGAGCCACGCCGAGGAATTCGACGATGTGCGCAATGTCTTCAGCGGTGCGCTCGCGCTGGTGAACGCTGTAGGAGGCCATCGCCGGGAAGCGGTCCTCCAGCTGCGCGAGGACTTCTCCGACCAGCCGGCCCAGGGAGCGGGCGACGAGCGTGTACTCCTGGTCGGCGAGGTGGGGCAGGTCATCGATCTGCTGCCGCCCGGTGGCGAGACTGCGCTGGGGAATGCCGTCCGCGAGCTGCTGGGCTGCGGCGCGGGCGTCGGGGGCCCAGGCGTTGGCTCCCAGGAGGCGGGCGTAGCGGCCGTCCGGTCCGAAGGCTGCTCCGCCGACGAGGACGGGGACTCCGATGGCCTGGCAGGCGGTGATCGCGGCGTGGGCGGTGGGCAGCCGGGTGGGGATCGAGGAGGAGAGCGCGACCGCGTCGGCGCCGTTGCTGTGGAGGTGGGCGATGAGGTGAGGGGTGGGGACCTGGGCGCCCAGGAAGTCGACCTGCCAGCCACGCAGAGTGAGGACCTCGGCGAGGAGGCGGGCGGGCAGGACGTGCCATTCCTGTTCCACGCAGGCGACGGTGATCCGGCCGAGGGGCGAGGGGGTGCGGAGGGAGGGGTGGTGGGCGAGAGCGGCGACGACGCGTTCGGCGATGGCGCTGGCGGCGTGCTCCTGTGCGACGCTCAAGCGGTTGGCCGCCCACTCGGCCCCGACTTTCGCCTGCACCGGTGCGATGAGGTCGAGCAGGACCGACTCCGCGGCCCAACCGTTCTCCAGGGCGTCGAATACGGCATCCGCGGCCCGGAATTCGTCGCGGTTGGTCACCGCTGTCCAGAGCCGGTCACGGAGTGCCTGGATGCCTTCGGTGCCGGTGTCGTCTCTCGCGCTCATGCGGTGTACCTGCCCCGGGTGTGGCCGTTCACCGCACTCAAATGGTTCGTCGGAGGGGCGCTGATCGCGACGACGGCCATGTCGTCGTGGCTGCCGTTGCGGAGCCACTGCGCGGCGAGCATCTGGATCCGCTCGACGACAGCCTCCCCGGGCAGACCCGCGCACTCCGACAGGGCTCGCTTCAGACGCTCCTCGCCGAACAGCTCGTCGCCGAGCGGCCCGCCGCGGGCCTCGGTGAAGCCATCGGTGTAGAGCAGGCACGTCTCGCCCGGCTGCAGTACGGCCTCGACCGAACGAGCCTCGATCGTCGGGAGAACTCCGATCAGAGTGCCGCGGGTGGGGATCTCCTCGACGCTGCCGTCCACTCGGACGACCAGCGGTGCGGGGTGGCCGGCCGAGGTGAGGCGCAGCCGCACCTGGTTCCCCGCACGCTGTATCGAGGCCATCACCAGCGTGGCGAAGCGGGTGTGGTGGGAGCTCAGGAGCGCCCCGTTGAGCAGGCTCAGCATCCGCCCGTGATCGTCGGCCATCGGCATCAGGGCCTGCAGCGTGTTGCGGATCTTGCCCGTCAGGACAGCCGCCTCCAGGCCCTTCCCGCATACATCGCCCAGCACCGCCAGCGAGGCGTCAGTTGCGGTGCTGCCGGGGTGGACGTCGTAGAAGTCGCCGCCGACCCGCTCGCGGGCCTCGGCGGGCCGGTAGCCGCCGGCGATCTCCACCCCGTTGAGCCGGTGCAGCCGGGGAGGAAGGAGGTCGCGCATCAGGGTCTGGGTTATGGCGCTCTGCTCGCCGTAGAGACGGGCCGCGGACAGGGCTGCGCCGGCCCGTGCGGCGAACAGCCTGGCGAAGATCTCCTCGCTCTCGCTGAACTGAGCATGCTTCGAGCCGCGCAGCAGGATCAGGGCTCCGGCGGGCACACCGTGCCCGGGGAGGGGGGTCACGACGACCGACCCGATGGTCCCGCCGAAGTCCTGCGGGACGATCCAGTCGGGCAGGGCCGCAGGGTCGATCCAGCGTGAGGGTACGGGCGGGAAGCCCTGCAACGCCTCGCTGAGACCGGGCAGTTCGGAGGGGTCGGCGCTCACCAGGGTCCGGACGGCGTCCTGCCCGGCGATGGCACGTGCTACGGGCAGACGACTGCCGGTGGGCGGGGTGACGACCACCGCCACATCCGCGAGGTGCCGACCGGCAAGCTCCGCGGTAGCGGCCATGCACCTGTCGGTGTTCAACGAGGCCAGCAGGACGTTGGACGCCTCCGCGAGGAACCTGGTGCGTTCGCGCTCGGTGACGAGCGCCTCTTCGGCCAGCTGACGGTCGCTGTCGTCGACCAACCACCACACCACGCTCCCGTCCTCGCTCCGGGTGGGGTGCGCCTCGAACCTCTGCGCCGCGATACGCCCCGTTATCGGGGAGGGCGCCCCGGCCTCCGGGCGACACCGAGCAGGAAGCCGGCCGTGCTGAACCGCTTGCTGGTGTGCCTGCGCCAGCCAGCCGGGAACCGCATCCAGCATGCTCGCCCCGGGTACCGCACTCTTCAGGAGGAGAGCGGCGGCAGGGTTCGCGTCCACGACGGTGCCGGCCTCGTCAGCCATGATCACGGGATAGGGGGCGAGAGCCCACGCACGGGGCGCGGAGCGCTTCTCGGGTCTCGTGACGGAGGCCTCCTCGGTAGAGGTCATAAGAGGGCCCGCCCGGAGCGAACCGCACCACCTTCCACTGAAAGGAAAATACTTAACGTGCGGCAAGCATTGCCCGTGAGCGCCCCCGATAGCAACCCACTCCCGCCCGCCACTTCCGCGAGAGGTGTGCCAAGCGGACTTATCGCGGCGAAGGTTGCAAGGTCTTCACATGAGGACCACATACCCGGTGTCCGAAGGCTTAGCGGTCGCGGTCCATGGAACGGCCGTGCCAGTCCAGACACATCACGAGAGAGTCGTCCGCCGCCGGGCCGGAGCCGCGGTGGCCCAGCAGCTCCTGCAGCATCGCTCTGGGCACTTGCGCGGCGGGCAGCATACGCGTGCTGTTGATCGACGCGGCCAGCGCACGGAGGCTGTACTTCTCACCGCCCGGAGACAAGGCGTCGTAGACGCCGTCACTGATGAAGAGCAGGCGGTCTCCGGGTTCGACCTGGAAGTGCTGGGGAACGTAGGCGGTGTCCTCGAACATGCCCAGGGGCATCTGAGCCTCCAGCTCGACCGGCTCGACCACCCCCCGGCGCACCCGCCACACCCGCGGTGAACCGGCATCGATGATCTCCACGTCCCCGGTCGGGAGGTGGAAGCGGAACAGCAGAGTCGACAGGTACTGGGTCCCGCTGTGCTGCCCGTACACCGCCTGATCGGCCAGATACGCCTGATCGCCCAGGCTCAGGCCGGCACGGCGGGCATTGCGCAGTGCGTTGACCGCGAGGTTGGTCAGCAGCGCGGCGTCGATCCCCTCACCCATGCCGTTGCTGACGGTCACGTACAGGTCATCGGCCGAGGCCGACCAGTCGAAGCTGTCGCCGAAGATGGCGTAGGCGGGCTCCAACTGGGCGCCCAGGCTGTACTCCGGCCGGGAGCAGGAGCGCCCCGGCAGCAACTGCCACTGCATCTCGGCCGCCAGGGTCAGTCGTTCCGCCCGTCGCGCCTGCAGGAACAGGTCGGTGTCCCTTTCTGCGACGACCACCTCGTGCGCAAGTGCGTCGGCGCACTCCTGCAGGTTCTCCAGGACGGCCGGTGCCAGGTCCTCGCCCTCTCCGACCCGCATGGTGACGCCCAGGATGCCCAGCCGGTCCCCCCGGACGCTGACCGGCAGGTACACCGTTACCGCGGAGGCCGGGCGGTCGTACACACAGTGCGCTTCCTGGGCACCGAACGCGCGACCAGGAGCACTGTCGTACACCGACACCGGCGGATGGGTTTGCGGCAGAACCCCGACCGGCTGCAGCCTTGTCATGGCGTAGTCGGCCATCATCAGCTCCACCGCCTGCGCACGATGGCGGCGCACGATGAGGGAGCGGATCACGTCGAAGATCTCGTGAGGCGCGGCCTCGCGCAGAGAACGCTCGACCGCGCTGGGTCTGTCCACCGGTACCGGACCTACTTTCTTTCGCATATCTTCATCTGTGCGACTGCCAACATCGACCAGCCGGAACGGGCACGACGGCCCACACGGGAGTGTCACATGCGCGAGGCCCCCACCCCCCTCCACCAGCACACACCCCATGCGGTGCCCGAGATCGGCCAGGTCCTGGAGCTCCTCGAGATCGCCTGGGAACGTGGCCGTGACACCCTCGGCACCGCGCCGCTCTCCGCCGCCCAGACCCGTGTGATGTACATCATCGAGCGCGAGCCCGGCGTCAACCTGAGCACCCTGGGCCGCCGCCTGTCCGCAGCAGCGCCGTCCATCACCCGCCTCTGCGACCGCCTCCAAGCCGCCGGATTCCTCCGCCGAACCCCACGCCCCGAGGACCGCCGCGAAATACAACTGGAACTCACCGAATCCGGCATGGCACACCTGCACCACATCAGGCGCCGTCGAGAGCAAGCCCTCCACCAGGCCATGAGCCATATGACTCCCGACGCCCAGCACGCCCTCGTCACGGGACTCGACGCCCTGTGCAACGCAGTCAGCACACCCGGGCAGGGCATCGTCCTCGAAGAGTCCGCCTGAGCCACCGCGGCGGCTCGGCTTTCTTCGACGAACCGCTGGGTGGGGCAAAGCGAAGAAGTGTCCGGGGGCTGACCCGCGGGCCGACTGCCGGGTATGCGCCGAGTGTGCCCGGTGCAGTGGTCGCGATTGCTGTCCGCTTCGCTGTCCCCACCCACCCGAATGGCGGCGTACTGGTTGCCGGAGCACAGTGGAACTGGGGGCACAGGCCGGCGGAAGGGTTCCGCCGATCATCCGTCCGCCCCTTCGCAAAACAACGTGTGCGAGGAACTCATGGCGACAAACGACAGTCAGAGCGGAACTGCGCTGGACGCGAGTGACGACGGCGGGGTCCGGGGGACCACGGTCATTGCGGACAACGTGGTCTCGACGATCGCAGGAATAGCCGTGCGCGACACCGAGGGAATCAAGGCGGTCGGAGGGGGCGCCTCACGGGCTCTCGGGGCGGTCAAGCAAAGGGTGTCCCGCTCCGGTGACCTCGGCCGCGGGGTGAGGGTGGAGGTAGGTGAAAAGCAGACCGCCATCGATGTCGACGTCGTGGTGGAGTACGGCTTTCCCATCACGGAGGCGGCGAAGAACATCCGCATCCATGTCACCGATGCGATCGAGACCATGACCGGACTCGAAGTCGTCGAGATCAACATCAAGGTACTCGACGTCTACGTACCGGGATCCGACGACGACGAAACAGAAAGCTCTCCGGCGAAGCCCCGCGTCCAGTGACGTATGCCCACGCACCGCAGGCGGCGGCTTTTCGACTACGCCCCCGGCACCTGCCTGTGCACCGTGGCCTGCTCCAAGCGGATGTGTCGGCCCGTTGAGTGCTACATCGAGGTGGGCACGTGCGGGGAGCGAAGCACGAGCAGGGTGATCTCGCTGGGGGCGAAGACGCGGAACGGCGGGCCCCAGAAGCCGGTGCCGCGGCTGGTGTAGAGAAGGGTGCGGGGGCCGTGGTGGCTGAGGCCGGCGACGGCGGGTTGGTCGAGGCGGACCAGGTGGTGGAAGGGCCAGATCTGGCCGCCGTGGGTGTGGCCGGAGAGCTGGAGGTCGATGCCGTCGGCTGCCGCCCGGTCGATGAACTTGGGCTGGTGTGCCAAGAGCAGGACGGGCAGGTCGGGGGCGGCGCCCTTCAAGGCTCCGGCGAGGTGGGCGCGGTGGCCTGCCAGGCCGGAGGACTCGGCAGTGACGTCATCCACGCCGGCGACCACGAGGGTGTCGCCTCCGCGTTCGAGCAGCAAGTGGCGGTTGCGCAGCGGCTCCCAGCCCAGCTCGTCCATCAGGTCGACCCAGCCCTGGGCCTCGCTGTAGTACTCGTGGTTGCCGGTGACGTACACACGGGCCCGGGTGGCCCGCACGGTTCCGAGTGGGGCGGCCTGGGCACGGCGGCGTTCGGCCGTGCCGTCCGCGATGTCGCCGGTGTGGCAGACCAGGTCGGCTTCCAGGGTGTTCACCGTCTCGCATACCCGTGCCGACCAGCGAGTGCGATCGAGGGGGCCGTAGTGGGTGTCGGTGATGAGGACGACGCGGATGCCGTCCAACCCGGCACCCAGCCGCGGGAGTTGCACGTCGAGTCGGCGCACGCGTGGCACGCGGCGGGCTTCGGCGTACCCCCAGGCGAGTAGTACGGCGGTTATTCCGAGGACGGCCCAAGTGGCCATTCGAGCCCGGTCCTGACTCTCGCCGACGCCGGCGACGGTCAGGAGGAGCCGCAAGGGGATGCCGAGCAGAACGGACCAGGTGAACAGAACCCAACTGGTGCCCAGCAGGGTGTCACCGAGAATCGCCGCCCGGTCTTGCTGGCGTCGGCCGTGGCCGCGCACCATCGCGAGCGGCATACCGACGAGGCCGAGGGCGAACAGGACGGTGCCGGTGAGCGTGACGGGCAGCGGCCAGTGTTGCCCGCTGTGCAGGAGCACCCAGCAAGGCACGGCCCACAGCAGGACGGGGGCGATCAGGGGGATGTAGCGCATCAGGCGGTGCAGTCGGCTCTGCTGCGCACCTTGCGCTTCGCTGTCGGCGGGGCGGGTGTCGCTGGTGTCGGTCACGCTTCCCTCTCTGACCAGGCTGCCGTCCCGCGCACTGTATCGGGTGGCCCTCGGGCAGGCCGGACCGGTGTTCATGGGTGCGAACCCTTGGGGCGAAGGGGCTCTGCGGGATTGCAAGCCTCCGCCGCAACCACACAACGGACAGGCGCTTTACCTCACCGCACCCATGCGGAGGCCGGGCGTCACTCCTCCGCTTCAGGTCGGGGCCGGGTGTCTGCGCCACCTGCGGATCGAACAACGGCACTCGGCCGTGGGCGGGGTACGTGGAGTTGGACTGTGGCGGACAGGTGGTGGGAGATCGCGGTGCCGCTGATCCCGCCGTCGAAGGTGCGCCCCGGGCGGCGGGACACAAGACTCGCCTGATGAGCCGCTGTTCGCGGCGATCATTTACGTCCTGGTCAGCGGTTGCGCCGACGGGCAGTGTCATTCGAATCACCACATAGGACACGGCCCAAGACTTTGCCGGCCCCTGGTGCGCGGGGTGGCGGCCGGGCAGGCTAGTTTGCTCGGGTGAGTCTCCTTGATGATGTGGCAGAGCGCGACGGCTGGCTGTGCTGGGTGTGTGACGAACCGGTCGACCCCGACGAGTCGGTGAACGACCCGCGAGGGCCCAGCGTCGACAGCCGGACCGCCGACCGGAAGGCCAAGGTCGCCGAGCGGCTCGCGCACCGCGGGTGCAACACCCGCAAGGGCGCGGTCAAGGTGGTCATCGCCTGGCCGGACAGCCTGTACGTGGTCGAACCCGCGCCGCTGATCACAGTTGCCGGGAGGCTGGAGCGCAAGGGGGGCCGCGAGATGGTGGGCCGTTGTCCGACCAGGCGGGACGCCCAAGAGGCGGCGGATTGGCTGGTGGACCGGTTCTCCCGACTGGTACCGGGACTGCCGATCACGGCCGACATCGAGGCGGGCGGCGGCCAGTTCCTCGTCATCCTGTCCGCCGGCCGCCGCTGACCGGGGATCGCCGGCGCCCGCTGTCATCGAGCTGAAACGTCGGCCCACATCGCCCCGTCCCGGCACGAGCTCAGCTTTCTCAAGAGCTTCGACGCCGACCAGCGGCCGGTCGAACGGGTCGGGGGCGTTGAGGTCCGGCTTGAGGGAGTAGTCGATGGTGCCGTCCAGTTCGCGGGCGGCTGCCCGACGATCTGGCAGCCGAGGTCAAGCTGCCTGCCCATAGGCGAGGAACTCCTGGACCTGCTGCAGTGTGCCCTTGCTGACCGCGGCCTCACCGGCTTGCTCGGCCCGGGCGAACGCTGCCCGGCTGTTGCGCGCCGTTCTACGAGGAACCGGCCGGTAACCTGCCTCGCCGCGTTGCCTACGCCCGACCATGCTGACAGGTTTCATTCCGTCCTGTCGCAGGAACGCGGCCGCGGCCTCCCCGCACACACCGCACGTGTGAACCCGGCTGTCGGAACGCATCGGCCAGGGCCCGGCGGGCGCGCGTACGTGCCCTGACCTGCGCTGCCACGATTTCGGTCGGCCGGCTCCCCCCTACCCGCCCGCCGCCCCGCCTTGTAGCCTCTGCGCATGTCGCTCCCTGAACACGCAGCCCGGCGCGACGGTTCGGGGGAGCCGTCGCCTCCCTCCCGCGATAGAGGAATCCCTACCAGCGGATCCGGCACACGCAACCTGTCTGCGATAGCGTCGCCCGACTTGATCGGGCGCGAGCGCGAGCTGGCCGCCCTGAGAGCCGCGCTGTCGGGCCCGCCGGTGGTGGTGCTGGTCGAGGGTGAGGCCGGGATCGGCAAGAGCCGGCTGGTCCAGGAGCTCCTCGCGGCGCACGCCCCGGCCCAGCAGCGGGTATTGCTGGCGGGCTGCCCGGCTGTTCGGCAGCCCTTCACGCTCGGGCCGTTGGTCGACGCGATCCGACCGGCGACCGAGGATGTCGCCGGGCTCGGCCTGAGCGGGTTGGCGGGGGCGCTCCGGCCGTTGTTCCCCGAGTGGGCGTCGGCGCTGCCGCCGGCACCCGAGCCGGCGGAAGACGCGGCAGCGGCACGGCACCGGCTGTTCCGGGCCATCGAGGAGATCCTCGAACGGCTCGAGATCGGGTTGCTCGCGGTCGAGGACGTGCACTGGGCAGATGAGGCCACCCTGGAGTTTCTGCTGTTCCTGGCATCACGCCAAAGGCAACGGGTCAGCCTGCTCGTGAGCTACCGTCCGGAGGAAATCGCGCCGGACTCCCTGCTGCTGCGGTTGACGTCGCGCCAACCGGCGGGAGCGGCGCGGCTGCGGCTGACGTTGGAGCCGCTGGATGTCCCCGGGACTGCCGAAATGGTGTCCTCGATGCTCGGTGGGGAACGGGTTTCCGACGAGTTCGCGACCTTCCTGCACGACCGGACCGATGGGCTTCCGCTCGCGATCGAGGAGTCCGTCCGGCTGATGTGGAACCGTACCGACCTGACCAGGCGGGGTGATTCCTGGGGGCGGCAGCGGCCGAGTGAGATCGACGTACCGCCGACGGTGCGGGACGCCGTACGGGAACGCAGTGCCCGGCTCGGACCGGCGGCGCAGGTCATGCTGCGTGCGGCTGCTGTGCTCACCGACCCCGCCCCCGAGGACATCGTCGTCGAGGTGCCGGCGCCGGCAGGCGATCGGGGGGTCCGGCTGGCGGGCCTGGCGGAGGCAGTGGGTTCGGGGCTGCTGAAGGAGGATGCGAGCGGGCTGGTCTCGTTCCGGCACATGCTGGCGTGCCGAGCGGTGTACGAGGCGATTCCTGGGCCACAGCGACGGGCGATGCATTTGCGTGCCGCACACATCCTCGAAGGCGTCACCCCGCTCCCGGTGGCTCAGCTGGCGCGCCACTTCCGGGAGGCCGGCGACATGACGGCATGGTGCCGGTACGCGGAACAGTCTGCCGACCTCGCCCTCGCCTCGGGTGACGATGCGACGGCGGTCGTCCTCGTGCACGACCTGCTCACCAACGCCGACCTGCCGCCCGCCGACGTGGTGCGGCTTACCGGCAAGGTGCCGTTCTGCCTGCTCAGCGGGCACAAGCGTTACCGCGAACTGATGGACGCTCTCCGGCTCGTGCTGGAAGCCGGCGGGCCGACGCCCAGCGAGGCGGCGGAGATCCGCTTCCATGTCGCCCGTCTGCTGCAGCAGACGGAGGCTTTCGAGCAGTCCCGGATCGAGATGGAACGCGCGTTGCCCGACCTCGGGCACGACCCGGAGAAGGCAGCCCGCGCCATGATGTTCCTCGGCCTGCCGTACGGGACGACGACACCGGCGGCCGAACACCTCAGGTGGCTGCGGCGCGTTGCGCAGTTGCCGGCCTCGATGGCGCCGGGGGACCGGATGAACATCCGGGTCGGGCGGGCGAGCGGGCTGTTGCTGCTCGGCGAGGAGGAGGGGTGGGCGGAGGCAGCGTTGATCGCCGATGACGCCTCCACCAGCGCGGAGAGGCAGCACATCACGGTCGGTCAGCTCAACGTCGGGCACATGGCGCTGATCTGGGGGAGGTACCAGGAGGCGAGGCGGCTGCTGACGCTGGCCGTGGGGCTGGCCGACACGTATCAGTACCGGAAGCTCCATGGGATGGGGCAGGTGACGCTGGCCCACCTGGACTGGCTCACCGGAGCCTGGGACGGGCTGGCCGACCGGGCCGGATCGCTGGCCTGTGACGAGGAACTCCTGCAGCCGGTGAGTCGCCTGGCGCCGGCCATGGTCACCGGCTTGCTGTACGCGGCCCGCGGTGACCGGGACCGAGCGGACGAGTGCCTGCGGCTCATCCTTGAACAGGCGGATCAGCACGGTGGGGCGGAGTGCTCCCTCGAACCTGCCGGTGCACTGGCCAGGCTCCGGCTCCACGCGGGGCGGATCGACGACGTGCTGCAACTGACCGACAAGCCGATCCGGTTCCTGGACCGCAAGGGCACCTGGATCTGGGCCACCGAACTCGCTCCGGTCCGGGCCGAGGCCCTGCTCATGGCCGGCCGCGCCGACGAGGCCGAGGACCTGATCGACGCTTTCGCGGCGGGCTTGCGAGATCGCCGTGCACCTGGCCCGCACGCCGCCTTGTCGACCTGCAGGGCGATCCAGGCCGAGCAGCACGGCGATACCCTGCGCGCCGCAGGACTGTTCGCGCGTGCGGCCGACGCGTGGCAGAGCCTTCCACGGCCGTACGAGGCCCTCCTCAGCCGTGAGCGACAGGCATGCTGTCTGCTGCGTGCGGACCGGACTGACGCAGCGCTCTCCGTCCTTGCCGACACCTTCCAGGGGTTGTCCACCCTCGGCGCTCGTGGCGACGCCGAGCGCGTCATGCACACGCTGCGCTCATGCGGTGTCGAAGTGAAGCGTCCCTCGTGGCAGGGCGGACGGCGGAGTTACGGCGATCAGTTGTCTCCCCGGGAACTCGACGTGGTCCGGCTGCTCGTCGGAGGCCGGACGAACCGGGAGATCGCCGGCGTCCTCACCCTGTCGCCGAAGACGGTCGCGCGGCACATGGAAGCAGCGATGCGCAAGCTCGACGTGTCGTCCCGTACGGCGCTGGCCGTCAAGGTCGTCGAAACCGGTGTCGTCATCGACGTCCCGGCCGGCGGCAACCGCTAGGGCCTGTCGTCAAACTTCCGTCTGCCGCGCGGTGTCTGGCACGCACGCTCGCGGCGTTGCCGGGATGTCCTGGTAGCTCCGCTACGAGGACATCCCGGCGCCTTGCGATCGCACGCGCCAGACACCGCGCGGCCCGGCCTTCGGCCGAACGACGGCAGTTTGACGACAGGCCCTAGGGTCCCTCGTTTGGATCATGCTGGGCCCGCGGGGTCCGGCATGATCCAACGAAAGACCCTAGGCGTAGGCGAGGCTGCAAAGTTGGGTCATCTGCCCAATCGTCCGGCAGCCGGTGCGCGAACGATACTCGGCCCGTGGAAACGAAGAAGTTAGGTTTCGGGGCGAATTCCGCAGGCTGACCGGCCGGTGGCGGGCCACTGCCGCAGCAGCAGGGCGCGCGGTCGGCCGTGCCGGCGCTGCGTCACCACTCGCGCTCCGGCGAAGCAGCACCAGGGGGCACCAACCACCTTCGTCGCAGCCACTCGGCGCTCATACCGAATCCACGCCTCCGCGCGGTATCCGCGCGCATTCTCCCCTCAGAAAAGGTCCTTACCGCATGAGACAGTCACTGTCGGCTGGTGCATCCAGGTTCCCGGTCCACCTGGCCATCCCCATATTCCGGCGCTTGCCGCGCCGCTCGCATCGGGCACTCACGGCGCTGTTGGCCACGGCCTGTGTGGCGGGGACGCTCGGCATCCCCGCCACCGCCGCCGCCGGAACGCCGGCCCCCCGGGCGACCCAGCCGCAGGAGAACGGCCCGGTCGTCGCCACACACACCATCACCCTCGTCACGGGCGAGGTCGTGACTCTGGAGCGCCACGCCAACGGCCTGCAGGCGGCAACGGTCGCGCCCGCCCCCGACGGCACCCCGGAGGCGTTCACCACCATGAAGGTGGGCGACGAGGTCTATGTCATACCGGACAAGGCGCAGCCCTACCTCGGCGCGGACGAGCTCGACCGCGAGCTGTTCAATGTGACCAAGTTGGTCGAGTACGGCTATGACGACGCGCGCCGCTCCGCCGTGCCGTTGATGGCGACCTTCGCGGGGGCGCCGGGCAAGGCGGGCAAGGCCCTCAAGCAGGCCGCACCGGCAGGTTCGGTGAAGGCCGACGAGCTGCCCAGCGCCAACGCGGTGGCACTGCGGGCGAGCAAGAAGAAGGCGGCGACGTTCTGGGAGGCGGTCGACGACGACAGCGCCGCCGCGACGAAGGCTCCAAAGCTTGCCGATGGCATCAAGAAGCTCTGGCTCGACAGGCCGGTGCAGGTATCGCTGGACCAGAGCGTGGCGCAGATCGGCGCGCCGGAGGCGTGGGCGGACGGCTACGACGGCACCGGTACCAAGGTGGCCGTCCTCGACACCGGAATCGACCCCGACCATGCTGACGTCGCGGGGCGGGTGAAGGGTATGGAGAACTTCACGGACGACCCCGACGCGGTCGACCACCACGGTCACGGCACGCATGTCGCCTCGACCATCGCCGGCTCGGGTGCCGCGTCGGGCGGCAAGTACAAGGGTGTGGCACCGGGCGCCGACGTGTACGTCGGCAAGGTCCTCAACAACGCCGGCAGTGGCCCCCAGTCGGGAGTCATCGCCGGCATGGAGTGGGCGGTGTCCCAGGGTGCGGACGTCGTCAGCATGAGCCTGGGCACGGAGGCAGCCAGCGACGGCACCGACCCGATCAGCCAGGCCGTCAACCAGCTCACCGCCGCCTCCGGCTCGCTGTTCGTCGTCGCGGCGGGCAACACGGGCCCGGGCAAGGCGACCGTGGGTTCGCCCGGTGCCGCCGACGCCGCGCTGACCGTCGGCGCGGTGTCCAAGCAGGACCAGCTCGCGAACTTCTCCAGCCGTGGTCCGCTCAAGGAGACCTTCGCGGTCAAGCCGGAGATCACCGCACCGGGCGTGGGCATCGTCGCCGCGCGCGCCGCCGGCACCTCGATGGGCACCCCCGTCGACGCCAACTACACCGCGGCCAACGGCACCTCGATGGCCACCCCGCATGTGTCCGGCGCCGCGGCGATCCTCGCCCAGCGCCATCCTGACTGGACCGCCGACCGGCTCAAGCAGGTGCTGGTCGGCACCGCCGAGCAGGGCTCGTACACCGCCTACCAGCAGGGCGGCGGCCGGGTCGACGTACCCAAGGCGCTCGACGCCACTGTCCACTCCAGCCCCGCCGTTGTCAGCATGGGCAAGTCGTCCGCCGAGAGCGCACCGGTCACCAAGACGATCAGTTACGCGAACACCTCCGCGACGGACACGACGCTCTCGCTGCGCCTGTTCACCGTCGGGGAGAACGCTCCACCGCTGGACGGCACATTTACGCTCAGCGACACCAGCGTGACGGTCCCGGCGAACTCCACCCGGAGCATGACGGTGACCTACCATCCCGAGCTCGGCGCCATGGGCGACTACACCGGCGTCATCACCGCCACCGCGACCGACGGCACCGCCGTCCACACCACCATCGGCGCTACGAAGTCCGTCCCCACCGTCGACCTCACCGTCAACACGATCGACCGGAACGGAGTCCCGGCGACCGGCGAACTCGCGGTGTTCGACCTGGACACCGGCGTAGTCCAGCAGGCATTCCCGCAGGGTGGAACCAAGACTGTCTCGGTGCCGGAGGGGCGCTACTCGGTCATGGGTGTCATCCACACGAAGGACGAGGCATCGTCCCTGACCACGGACTACACCCTCGCCGGTGAGCCCATCGTGGAACTGAAGGCGGATCGGACGATCACGCTGGACGCCCGGCTGGGCAAGGAGGTCAAGGTAGCGACGCCCACGAAGTCCGAGCAGAGCGGCTTCAAGTTCGGGTACCGCCAGCAGCTCCCCGGCAAGATCGGGATGGACTTCCTGAAGGGCGCGTCGAGCCCGCTCTGGGACCACACCTACGTGGTGCCCACCAAGCCGGTGGAGCACGGCATGTTCGAGTTCCACTTCCAGCAGCGCAGATACTCGCCGGTGATCCAGGCGTCCTACGCCCCGCAGAACGGCGCGCTCCCACTTGAACAAGTGATGTACGCGGCCCGGCTGCACGGCACCAGCACGCTCCAGGCGGTCGACGCGGGAATGGCACGTCCGGAGGACCTGACCGGCAAGGACCTCGATGGCAAGCTCGCGGTGGTCACCCGCGATGCCACCCGGAAGTCCATCGACCTGATCACCGCGGTCGCTGGTGCGGGCGCGAAGGCAGTGGTCATCGTCAACGACCGGCCCGGCCCCTTCGCCACCATCGTGCCGCGCGTCATCGGCACCTCCATCCCTGCCTGGTCCCTCACCCAGGACGAGGGCGCGGAACTTCTCGGCCGGGTGGCCGATGGTCCCACCCGGATCGTCCTGAAGGGGATCACAGGCGTTCCCCAGGTGTACAACATCGCGATGATGGTTCCCGGTGAGATTCCGGCGGACCCTGCTGATGCGGTCACCGCGGAGAACTCGGCCGTGGTGAAGGCTCAGTACCGCAGCGCCGAGGACACCCTGATCGGCGACGCCGACTCGGCTGTCCGTCCGACCGACGCCCTCATCTTCCAGGTCCCGGACTTCTTCGATGTTCCCACGGAGCGGGAGGAGTGGTACTCCACCGGCAGCAACTGGCCGGCGATGGAAGGGCTGCGCTGGTATCACTCGGTCTTCCCGGACCGCGTCGAGATCGGCCACAGCATGAAGGACCGGATCCGCAGCTACCAGGCAGGCGAGCGGCACAACGTGACCTGGCTGGGCGCGGCGAACGGCCCGGCCGGGCCGCCGAGCACCGTGGCGGTCCGCGAGGGTGACAACATCAACCTCACCATCCCGGAGATGGGGGACAGCCAGCCGGGGCACTACAGCCAGTTCGCCGGCGCCAACACGGCGACGGCGCGGGTGTACCAGGACGGGAAGCTCCTCAAGGAGGCCCCGCGGCTCTCACTGACGACGGTGCCGGTCAGCCCCGACCCGGCGACCTACCGCGTCACCCTGGACACCCAACGCCCGGCATGGTTCCCGCTGTCCACACAGACCAGCACCGCGTGGACGTTCAAGTCCGTTCGGCCCGCGAGCGGCCGGGAGAACCTCGCGCTGCTCTGGCCGAAGTACGGCTTGGACCTGGATGCGCAGAACGCCGCCCCGGGCGGCACAGTCGACCACTTCGATCTGGCCTTCGCACTCCAGACCGGTGCTGTTCCGGACATCCGAGGGGTCGAGGTCACGACGTCGACCGACGACGGAGCCACCTGGCGCGACGCGACGGTGGAGAGCAAGCAGGGCGGCAACTACACGGTGACCGTGCGCAACCCGGAATCGGGCCACGTGTCGCTGCGTGTCAAGGCGTGGGACGCCAACGGCAGCAAGGTGGAACAGACCCTGATCAGGGCCTACGCCGTGCGCTGACCCTCGCGGCACAGTCCGATCGTCTTGATCGCGCCCCTGGCACGAGGCATGTCCTCGTGCCAGGGGCGCATCCCTTGTCCGGGCCGGGCTCCTGACGGTGGGCTCCATGCGATCCGCGTCACCGAACGGCCCTTGCGAAGTCATGAACGTGTCTCTGGATCACGAAGAGGAGCATCATGCTGTCGGACGTGCTGGGACTGACCCCCGAACAGTCGGACACCTACCGCGCGCTGATCTCGCTAGCCCCCGCCACCGCCGCCGAGCTCGCCGAGTCCCTCGGCTTCGGCGTCGGCCAGGTGGTTCGTACCCTCGGCACGCTCGAAAGCCGGGGGCTCGCCGGGCACAGTCACGGCGACACCACCCGGTTCGTGGCCTGCCCACCGGCGACGTTGCGGGCGCTCCTGATCCAGCGGCAGAACGAACTCAAGCTGGCGGAAGTCGAACTCGACTCCCTCGCGGAATTCTACCGCGCGGGCGCACTCGGGCGCGGCGTCGCGGACGTTGTCGACGTGATCCACGGCACCGAAGCCGTCCGTGAGCACATCGGTCACATGCAACTCGGCGCCCGGGAAGAGGTCCTGAACCTCGTCAAGGCGCCAGTCATTTCAGCCGGGAGCCTGACCGATGGTGCGGCCATCGCTCGCGGTGTTCGTTACCGGGTGATACTCGAACGCGCGATCCTCGGCGAGAGAGCCGCACCATTCGACAATTTCGTCGAGGCGCGGGCCGCAGGAGAGGAGGTCCGCATTGCTGAAGCGCTGCCACTGAAACTCTTTGTCGTGGACCGCGAGTTTGCCATGGTTCCGCTCCTTGGCCCGGCCAAGGACGCAAGGGGCGGCGCCCTTCTCGTGTACGAGAGCAGCCTGCTCGATGCGCTGATAGCGCTGTTCGAGTCCGAGTGGGGGAAGGTGACGCAGGCCGTCGGCTCCGCGACTGCCGTGCAGAACGGGTCAGCAATCGAGGATCTGGATGCGCAGATCCTCAGCCTGTTGCTGGGTGGCCTCACCGACAGTGCGATCGCTGCCCAACTGCGTATATCCCTGCGAACGGTTGCGCGTCGGGTCCGGAACCTGATGGATATCGCGAAGGTGCAGACCCGCATGCAGCTGGGCTTCCAGGTGTCACGGTTGGGCTGGCTCGAAGCCGAGCGGGACGGCAGCCGGACCGAATGAAATGGACCACTCGATTTATATACGGGTGGATTACTCGGCTCGGAGTCCGGCGTTCCAACGGAAATGTGAACAGTGCGACGGCGCACGCCAGTCGGTGAACGATGCCGGAATGACGTGTCCGGGAGAACCGCATTCACGGTTCGATACTGCGGGGACTGGAAACGGACCGCAATCGACCGCCCGCGCCGAGGCCGGCTCATCGCTCGCCCCCCCCAGTACGACCTGGACGTCTGGCTGCGCCACTTCGTCTGCGGGTTTACGACATGGCATTTTTGCGCCTTCGGAATCTCTTGATTCGCTCTGCCTCTGAGACGAGACTCCGAAAGCCCAATCGGCAAGGAGTTGGCGCGTGCGGTGATCCGCACCGCGTGTTCCGCACCCCACGGCGGGCGACCCTCGCCGTAAGTCGGAAGGAGAATCGTGGCAAGACAGAGAAGACCGTTGCATCTGGCCTTGGCGACCTTGGTCTCGCTGGTGCTGGTGCCGGTCGCCGGTGGCCCCTCATTCGCGCAGCAGGTCCGGGACGAGCCCGTGGCCGAGCGGAAGGTGGAGCCCGAGCTGCTCGGACAGCTTCAGAAGGAGGAAAAGGTCACCTTCTGGGTCGAGTTCGGCCGCGACGCCGACCTGCAGGCGGCGGCGAAGGCCCGGACGAAGACCGAGAAGGCGACCGCCGTCCTGGCGGCGAAGAAGCAGCAGGCCAAGACGTCCCAGGCCAACGCGGTGAAGGTGCTGAAGTCGGCGGGAGTCGACTACAGCTCCTTCTGGATCAACAACTCCCTCCAGGTTGTCGGCGGCAAGGAACTTGTCGGGAAGCTGGCTGCCCTGCCCGAGGTCGCGCAGATCAACTCGGACGAGGAGTTCAAGCTCGACACGCCGGTCGCGGGCGAGGCCGAGCCCACGGTCGACGCGGTCGAGTGGAACCTCGACTCGATCGAGGCTCCGAGGGTCTGGGACGAAATCGGGGTGCGCGGTGAGGGCATCGTGGTCGCCAACATCGACTCCGGTGTCCAGTACGACCACCCGGCGCTCAAGAACCAGTACCGCGGTCTCAACGCCGACGGCACCTACGACCACAACTACAACTGGTTCGACCCGACCAGTGATTGCCTCAGTGCCGCGCCCTGCGACTACGACGGCCACGGCACGCACACCATGGGCACCATGGTCGGCGACGACGGCGGCACCAACGCGATCGGTGTCGCGCCGGGTGCCAAGTGGATCGCGGTCAAGGGTTGCGCAGCCCTCTGCACCCAGGAATCGCTGCTCGCCTCGGGGCAGTGGATCGTCGCGCCCACGGATCTGACCGGCGCCAACCCGCGCCCCGACCTGGCACCCGACGTGGTGAACAACTCCTGGGGCGCGAACACCTTCGACCCCTTCTATCAGGACATTGTGGCCACCTGGCGGGCCGCCGGCATCTTCCCGGCGTTCTCCAACGGCAACTCCGGACCGAGCTGCAACACCAGCGGCTCGCCCGGTTCGTACGTGAGCAGCTACAGCTCCGGCGCGTTCGGCATCAACAACGAAATCGGGAGTTTCTCCTCCCGGGGCTCCGGCGAGAACGGGACGATCAAGCCGAACCTCGCCGCGCCGGGCGTCAACGTGCGTTCCAGCTGGCTGGCCGGCGGCTACAACACGATCTCCGGTACCTCGATGGCCTCCCCGCACACCGCGGCCACGGTCGCACTGATGTGGTCGGCGTCCCCCGCCATCCAGGGCGACGTGGCACGGACCGAAGCGTTCCTCGACCAGACCGCGATCGACACCGACGACCTCACCTGCGGCGGCACCGCGGCCAAGAACAACGTCTTCGGTGAGGGCAGGCTCAACGCCTACGACGCGGTCCTTGCCGCACCGCAGGGGCCGACCGGCGCGCTGGGTGGCACGGTCACCTCGGGCGGCGAGCCGGTCGCCGGGGCGAAGCTGAACGTGGACGGCCCGATGGACCGCACGCTCAGCACCGCAGGCGACGGCACGTTCACGCTGCCCAAGCTGCCCGTCGGCGACTACACGCTCACGGCAAGCAAGTTCGGCTACTTCACGGATACGGGTTCGGTCACGGTCACGGAGGGGCAGACCACCACCCGGGACTTCACGCTGGAGCAGGCACCGTCGGTCAAGGTCTCGGGAACGGTCACCTCCAGAGCCGGACCCGCGGCGGGCGCGACGATCACCGTCAAGAACACCCCCGTCACCGCCACCGCGAACGCCCAGGGCCACTACGAGGTGGCCCTGCCCCTCGGCACCTACGACGTGACGGCCTCGCCCCGCATCCGCTGCGCCGCCGTGGGCACCGCGCACGTGGATGTCACGGCCGATGCCACCGCGGACATTTCCCTGGCGGACCGCACGGACGCCTTCGGGTACGCCTGCCAGGGCGCCGACAACACCGAGTACGTCGCGGGCACGGACAAGACGACCCTCACCGGCGACAAGGGGCTCCTGCCGATCACCCTGCCCTTCCAGGTCCCGTTGTACGGCAGGACCTACACCTCCGGCTGGATATCCCCGGACGGTGCGCTGGCCTTCACCTCGCCCTCGGTGAGCGGCAACACCACCATCCCTCGCACCACCGGACCCAACGCGGCGCTCTACCCGTTCTGGGACGACCTGATCGTGAATGCGAACACCGGGGGCGTCTACACCGGCGTCATCGGCACCGCCCCGCACCGCTCGTTCGTCGTCGAGTGGCGCAACGTCATCCACCAGTTGGCCGGGCAGGACAGGTTCTCGTTCTCCGCGGTCATCGGCGAGGACGGCAAGATCTCCTACCACTACAAGGACATCACCGGCATCGGCTTCGAATCGGGCTCCAGCGCCACCATCGGCGTGGAGAACGCCTCGGGCACCGATGCGTTCCAGTACTCCTACGACACTCCCGGTGCGCTCTCAGACGGCTTCAGCCTCGACTTCCGGACCAGCAAGTCCGGTGTGGTGCAGGGCAAGGTCCTCGACGCCAACGACGGTGAGGCCCTCGCGGGAGCCACCGTCACCCTGGGCACGGGTGGCACGGTGATGACCGGCAAAACCCGAGCGGACGGCTCGTACCTGTTCCAGGCGCCGTCCGGTGCAACCTCGATCAGGTTCACCGCCCCGGTCTATCAGCCGTCGGAGCAGGCGGTGACGGTTGACGCGGGCGGTGTCGTGACGATGTCCGAGGCGTCGCTCAAGACAGGCAAGGTGACGGCCGCGACGAAGGCGTACGAGATCGTCGTCCCCGCCGGCCAGCAGCGTGCCCGCGCCTTCGAGCTGGCCAACTCGGGTTCCTCGGCGGCGTACACGGTCGTCGAAGACGCCCCGTGGCTGACGGTCAGCCTGACCGGCGGCGAGCTGGCCACGGGCGAGAAGGCCACCGGCACCCTCTCGGTCGACCCGGCCGGGTATGCGGCGGGCGAGGTGCTCACCACCACCGTGCAGGTGAACTCCGCAAGCGGCCGGGCCCCGGTGGTCAACATTCCGGTGAAGGTCGTCGTGCCCCGCTACCAGGCAGCACTTCAGGCCGGTGCCTCCAGCGCCGCCGTGGACACATTCGGCGACACCTGGCAGCCGGACCGGAAGCACCTGGCGGGCGACTTCGGCTATGAGGGCACGTCAAGCGTCAGGTCCACGACGAAGGCCATCGCCGGAACCGACGATCCGAAGCTGTTCCAGGACGCGCGCGAGGGCATGACCGGCTACCGCTTCGACAACGTCCCCGATGGCGTCTACACGCTGGAGCTGGACTTCGCGGAGCTGTCGAGCAGCAAGCCGGGCCAGCGGGTCTTCGACGTCCTCGCCGAGGACATCGAGGTACTGCCGTCCCTCGACATCGCCTACAAGGCCGGCTCCTATGCCGCGGTCACTCAGACCTACACGGTCACCGTGACCGACGGTGTGCTCGACGTGCGGTTCGTGGCGGGCAGCGGCAAGACGCTGATCAACGCGATCCGCGTCACCGAACGGCCCGACAAGGCCTGACGGACCGACCACAACGGGCCCGTCCCGCCGCCCAGCGGGGCGGGCCCTTCGCCGTCGTTCGCCTTGGGCCCGCGCCTGGCTCCGCCACTTTCATGGCGCGTTTGAGCCATGGCATTCATGCGCCCTTGGCATCTCTTGATTCGCCTCATGCCTCAGTCGGGACTCCGCAGGCCCAATCGACAAGGCAGTTGGCTTCGCGGGCGGGTGATCCGCACCGCTTCTTCTCCATCCCGCGGTGGGCGGCCCTCGCCCTTTTTCGGAAGGAAATCTTGTGGCAAGACAGAGAAGACTGTTGCGTTCGGCCTTGGCGGCCTTGGTCATACCTTTGCTGGTGCCGGTCGCCGGTGGCACCTCGTTCGCGCAGCAGGTCCGGGACGAGCCCGTGGCCGAGCGGAAGGTGGAGCCCGAGCTGCTCGGACAGCTTCAGAAGGAGAAGAAGGTCACCTTCTGGGTCGAGTTCGGCCGCGACGCCGACCTCCGGGCGGCGGCGAAGGCCCGGACGAAGACCGAGAAGGCGACGGCCGTCCTGGCGGCGAAGAAGCAGCAGGCCAAGACATCCCAGGCCAACGCGGTGAAGCTGCTGAAGTCGGCGGGAGTCGACCACACCTCCTTCTGGATCAACAACTCCCTCCAGGTTGTCGGCGGCAAGGAACTCGTAGACAAGCTGGCTGCCCTGCCCGAGGTCGCGCAGATCAACTCGGACGAGGCGATCGAGCTCGACACGCCGGTCGCGGCCGAGACCGAGCCCACGGTCGACGCGGTCGAGTGGAACGTCGACCGGATCGAGGCTCCGAGGGTCTGGGACGAAATCGGGGTGCGCGGTGAGGGCATCGTGGTCGCCAACATCGACTCCGGCGTCCAGTACGACCACCCGGCGCTCAAGAAGCAGTACCGCGGTCTCAAGGCCGACGGCACGTACGACCACGAATACAACTGGTTCGACCCGACCCAGGAATGCGACGTTGCCGCGCCGTGCGACACCAGCGGTCACGGCACGCACACCATGGGCACCATGGTCGGCGACGACGGCGGCACCAACAGGGTCGGTGTCGCGCCGGGTGCCAAGTGGATCAGCGTCAAGGCCTGCACATTCAAGCTCTGCAACACCGCCCCGCTGCTCGCCGCTGGGCAGTGGATGATCGCGCCCACGGATCTGAGGGGCG
Organism: Streptomyces sp. NBC_00234; assembly: GCF_036195325.1. Taxonomy (NCBI): domain Bacteria; kingdom Bacillati; phylum Actinomycetota; class Actinomycetes; order Kitasatosporales; family Streptomycetaceae; genus Streptomyces; species Streptomyces sp. NBC_00234. The sequence continues at coordinate 7,848,743 of NZ_CP108101.1, forward strand.
GCAACCCGCGCCCGGACCTGGCGCCCGACGTGGTGAACAACTCCTGGGGTGGGGACGGCTCCAACCCCATGTATCAGGATATTGTGGCCGCCTGGCGGGCCGCCGGCATCTTCCCGGCATTCTCCAACGGCAACTCCGGACCGATCTGCAACACCAGCGGGTTTCCCGGTTCGTACGTGAGCAGCTACAGCTCCGGCGCGTTCGACATCAACAACGAAATCTTCCTGTACTCCTCCCGGGGCTCCGGCGAGAACGGGACGATCAAGCCGAACCTCGCCGCACCGGGCGTCAATGTGCGTTCGAGCGTCACCGGAGGCGGCTACGCCCCGGCCAGCGGTACGTCGATGGCCTCGCCGCACACCGCGGCGACGGTCGCGCTGATGTGGTCGGCGTCCCCCGCCATCCAGGGCGACGTGGCACGGACCGAAGCGTTCCTCAACCAGACCGCGATCGACACCGACAACACCACCTGCGGCGGCACCGCGGCCAAGAACAACGTCTTCGGTGAGGGCAGGCTCAACGCCTACAAGGCAGTCTCTGCCACACCGCACGGGCCGAACGGCGCGCTGGGTGGCACGGTCACCTCGGGCGGCGAGCCGGTCGCCGGGGCGAAGCTGAACGTGGACGGCCCGATGGACCGCACCCTCGACACCGCAGCCGACGGCACGTTCACGCTGCCCAAGCTGCCCGTCGGCGACTACACGCTCACGGCAAGCAAGTTCGGCTACTCCACGGATACGAGTTCGGTCACGATCACGCAGGGGCAGACCACCACCCGGGACTTCACGCTGGAGCAGGCACCGTCGGTCAAGGTCTCGGGAACGGTCACCTCCAGAGCCGGACCCGCGGCGGGCGCGACGATCACCGTCAAGAACACCCCCGTCACCGCCACCGCGAACGCCCAGGGCCACTACGAGGTGGCCCTGCCCCTCGGCACCTACGACGTGACGGCCTCGCCCCGCATCCGCTGCGCCGCCGTGGGCACCGCGCACGTGGATGTCACGGCCGATGCCACCGCGGACATTTCCCTGGCGGACCGCACGGACGCCTTCGGGTACGCCTGCCAGGGCGCCGACAACACCGAGTACGTCGCCGGCACGGACAAGACGACCCTCACCGGCGACTCGGAGTACCTGCCGATCACCCTGCCCTTCCAGGTCCCGTTCTACGGCAGGACCTACGCCTCCGGCTGGATATCCACGAACGGTGCGCTGTCCTTCGACGCCCCGTCGTCGGCCACCAACGTCAACAGCGCCATCCCCCACCCCTACAGACTCAACGCGGCGCTCTACCCGTTCTGGGACGACCTGATCGTGAATGCGAACACCGGGGGCGTCTACACCGGTGTCATCGGCACGGCCCCGCACCGCTCGTTCGTCGTCGAGTGGCGCAACGTCACCCAGTGGTCGGCCCAGTTCGAGAGGTTCTCGTTCTCAGCGGTCATCGGCGAGGACGGCAAGATCTCCTACCACTACAAGGACATCACCGGCGTCGGCGTCGAATCGGGCTCCAGCGCCACCATCGGCGTGGAGAACGCCTCGGGCACCGATGCGCTCCAGTACTCCTACGACACTCCCGGTGCGCTCTCCGACGGCTTCAGCCTCGACTTCCGGACCAGCAAGTCCGGTGTGGTGCAGGGCAAGGTCCTCGACGCCAACGACGGCGAGGCCATCGAAGGAGCGACGGTCACCGTAGGCACGGGTGACACGGCGATGACCGGCGAAACCCGAGCGGACGGCTCGTACCTGTTCCAGGCGCCGTCCGGTGCAACCTCGATCAGCCTCACCGCCCCGGCCTACCAGCCCTTCGAGCAGGCGGTGACGCTCGACGCGGGCGATGTCGTCACGATGTCCGAGGCGCTCAAGACCGGCAAGGTGTCTGTCGCCACGAAGGCGTACGACTTCCTCCTCCCCGCTGATGAGCCGCGTACCAGCGCCTTCGAGCTGGCCAACTCGGGTTCCTCGGCGGCGTACACGGTCGTCGAAGACGCCCCGTGGCTGACCGTCAGCCTGACTGGCGGCGAGCTGGCCGCGGGCGCGAAGGCCACCGGCACCCTCACGGTCGACCCGGCAGGACACGCGGGCGAGGTGCTCACCACCACCGTGCAGGTGAAGTCCGACAGCGGCCGGGCCCCGGTGATCAGCGTTCCGGTGAAGGTCGTCGTGCCCGAATACCAGGCCGCGGTCGACGCCGGTGCGTCCAACACTGCCGTGGACACATTCGGGGACACCTGGCAGCCGGACCGGAAGTACCTGGCGGGCGCCTTCGGCTATGAGGGCACATCGAGCGTCAGGTCCACGACGAAGGCCATCGCCGGCACCGACGATCCGAAGCTGTTCCAGGACGCGCGTGAGGGCATGTACGGATACCGCTTCGACAACGTCCCCGACGGCGTCTACACGGTGGAGCTGGACTTCGCCGAGTTGTCGAGCAGCAAGCCGGGCCAGCGGGTCTTCGACGTCCTCGCCGAGGACATCAAGGTTCTGCCGTCCCTCGACATCACGCGCGAGGCCGGTACCTACGCGGCGGTCACCCGTACCTACACGGTCGCCGTTACCGATGGTGTCCTCAACGTGCGGTTCGTGGCGACGAGTGGCAAGCCGCAGATCAACGCCATCCGTGTCACCGAACGGCCCGACAAGGCCTGACGGACCGACCACAAAGGGCCCGTCCCGCCGTCCGGCGGGGCGGGCCCTCGCCATGAGATGACCGTGTCCCTGGACGCACGAGGGGAGGCATCATGACCTCGGGAACGATCGTCACGTGGTACCGCTCCGCGGGCCGGCGAACCGGGGCAGATCACTGCCGACGCGCTGAATCGTCGGGAACAGCGTCTGATAGCCGGGGCGGGGCCAGCGGGAAGGTCCGCCTGGCCGGTCCAGCTGTCGTTGGAGTTCGGAAGGCGCAGGTGGTCGGACGCATGCCGTTGTCCTCGAGCCAGGCTTGGTCCGGAAGTAGCCTGGATCTTGGGGAGGCTGGAGGCGCTTGTCGCGAACAGCCCCGACGTGGCCGCCATTCAGCCGCGCCGGCATCGCCAACGCCCACCACCTGGGAGTGTCCGCCTTCGCTACCCAGCGGTGGTCGACCGGCGCTCGATCGTGCCCGTCGGCGACGACATACCTGCCGACGTTGCTGCACTGCTTGGGTGCGCGGTCCTGGTCGGTCCCGGTGCGGTCCTCACCGTACGCCCGCCGCGCACGGGCATCACCGTCGCGGTGATCGGGCTCGGCGGAGTCGGCGTGGCCGCGCTCATGGTCGCCGTAGCGGCCGCCAACTGCCGGGTCATCGCCGGCGGCACACTGGAGACGAAACTCGTCCAGGCCCGCGAGCTGGGAGCCGCCGAGGCACTCACTCCGCAGCAGGCCGCCGAAGCAGGCGTGGCGCCAGACCTCGTCGTGGAGGCCGCCGGCCATCCCCTGGCTTCGAGTCCGCGCTCGCCAGGCGGAGTACCCGTGTCGTACCTCCGTGGTACTCATGTCCCATGAGCCAGTTCCGCGACTTCAACCTCAAGCTGCTCGTCATCGAGGAGCTCATGTACGGCCCCGAGCCGATCCTCCCGGTCTACGACCTGTCCGCGCGGCTGGCCGAGAGGGGGATCGGCGACCCCGCGTCCTACGTCCTGGAGAACGGCCTGCACGCGGAGGTGCTGCCGGAGTCCCGGGCCCATTTCGAGGCCCTGGAGATCCCGGCCGAACTGCTCGCCCGTGTCGAGGAGCTGTGCTTCGACGCCGGGGCGGACGTCTTCCGGCACTGCGCCCCCGCCTGGGACGGCGAGGACGACCTTTTCGACGTCCGCGCGCTCGACGACCTCGCCCTGCTGCCCAACCTGCGGGAGGTCACCTTCGTGGAGGACGGCGTCCTGGCGGTGGCGGACGCGGCGGAGGTCTTCGCGGCGCGCGGCATCGACACCGACTGAGCCCCGGCACCCGTTCGTCGCCCGCGGCCCCGGCCGGGGAGGTCGCGCACCGCCGTCACACGGACGCCTCCAGCGCTTGTCGGTCGATTACGCGATCTGCCGGGCCCACCGGCACGCCGCCGGGGCGAGGAGAAGGAGGCTGCTGATCCGGGCCGGGCCACTCCCGGCGGCCTGGCGGCCGAGCCGGACGACCACGCCAGGCGTCGACAGCCAGGTAAATTTCGACGGTCAGGCCGCCGCGTGAGCGACCAAGGGTCTTTGGCCGGGACTTGGTCCGGGAATGGCCCGGGTCTTGGAACAGGGAGTCGATCGTCGGCCTGCGCCCCCGCCCGGCAAGGACCCACGCCACCCTTGTCCGGTCTGCCCGCCGCATATCCTGGAGTCGGCCGGTGAGTTCCGACTACGGCGTCCTGCACAGGGAGTCACGCGGCGCGGATGGCCAGTGCCATACCGGCCGGACTCACCGCGAACTCATCAACCATCACACGGGCTCGCCCCGGCCGGATGCGGGGCCGACCCGTCGAAGACGGTTCCGTCCCAGTGCAGGGCCGGCACCCTCACCCGCCAGTAGCCCAGGGTCCGGCCGCGCTCCGCGAGCCGCGAGGCCGCGCTCGTACGGTCCTGCGGAGCTGCGGGAAAGAGGGCGGCGGCGGGTGGGCCCCAGGTGGGCTCGCCCCGCCTGGGCGTATCTGCGGCGCGGCGAGGTCGCCCGCGTGTTCCTTTCGTATGTGATGAATTGAGAGATCGTGTGCCGTTATGTGGTATTCGGCCACTCATTGCCTGGCATTATCCAGTCCATGACTGAATCGACGACCGGACCGATGTCGTATCTGCCCGAGCGGGCCCGCGTGTTCGTCGCGGGGCACCGCGGCCTCGTCGGCTCCGCGGTGGCCCGCCGGCTGGGCGCGGACGGGTACGAGGTGCTCACCCGCGGCCGCGCCGAGCTCGATCTGCGCGACGCGGCATGGACCGCCGCGTTCCTCGCCGGGACCCGCCCCGACGCCGTGGTCCTCGCCGCCGCCAAGGTCGGCGGGATCTTGGCGAACAGCACAAGCCCGGTGCAGTTCCTGGAGGAGAACCTCCAGATCCAGCTGAGCGTCGTCGCCGGGGCGCACGCCGCGGGAGTCGAGCGGCTCCTCTTCCTCGGATCGTCCTGCATCTACCCCGGGCTCGCACCCCAGCCGATCTCCGAGGACGCCCTGCTCACCGGTCCGCTGGAGCCGACCAACGAGGCGTACGCGCTGGCCAAGATCGCCGGAATCGTGCAGGTCCAGTCGTACCGGAAGCAGTACGGCGCCGCCTACATCTCGGCCATGCCGACCAATCTCTACGGGCCCGGCGACAACTTCGACCTGGAGACGTCGCACGTCCTGCCGGCGCTGATCCGCCGCTTCCACGAGGCCCGCGAAGCCGGTCACGAGGAGATCGTGCTCTGGGGTTCCGGCACCCCGCGCCGTGAGTTCCTGCACGTCGACGACCTGGCCGAGGCCTGCGCCGTACTCTTGCGGACGTACGACGGCGACGAGCCGGTCAACATCGGCTGCGGCGAGGACCTCACCATCCGCGAACTGGCCGAGACTGTTGCCGAGGTGACGGGCTTCGAGGGGAGGCTGGCCTGGGACACGAGCAAGCCCGACGGCACCCCGCGCAAACTGCTCGACGTGTCCCGCATCAACGGGCTCGGCTGGAAGCCGTCGATCGCGCTGCGCGACGGCATCGCGTCCACGTACGCCTGGTGGCGGGCACAGCACTGAGGCCGATCCCGCCGCCGGACCGTGCGATGCCGGTGTCCATGGTCACAGAGCTCTTCATCACTCCTGACCAGAGGCTCGCGAGAGGCTGTAGTCAGTGGTGGCCCTACCGTTTCGACATGACGATGAAGACCTGTCCGGAGCTGTCCCAGGACGGCGGCGGCGCGCACCGTTCTACGAAGTGACAGCCGAGGGCCTGGTGGTGCCGGTCAGTTACGGCCGGATCGGTGCGGCCGGACAGGCACGAGGACGAGAACCATTGGTTCCGTACCGGCCGCTGCGAGCACGCCTGGATGGTCCGTGCCGACGACCGGGCCGGAGTACCACGGGCACACCAAGTGCGTCACCGCGTACGCCCCGGACGGTGGTGGTGAACTGCGGCACACCAGCCACCAAGGGCGGGGTGCTCTTCGGTCGGCAGCAGAGGATGCCGTCTACGCGGGCACCGCGCGCGAGAGCCGTTTCGTCTTCGCCGCCTCTTTCGCCTCCTCGGTGTACTGCTTTGCCGAGGAGGCACCCGGCTGTGGAAGCTTGGCACCGGGGGGGCCTCTCCATGCAGTACCGCGACGAGCGGCTCTACCTGGTCACCACGGACGGCTCCCTCGTCTGCGTGGACGCGAGCGAGGCGGCGATCACGGCCGCGCAGAAGGGCGGCCGGACAAGGGTGCGCGTGGTGTCCGAGGGCTACGAGAGCTCCTGGAACGTGTAGTTCCCACGGGCGCCCGGGTAGCGACGGGATACGAGGTCACGGCCGGAAAGCGGCCCCAAACCGCCGTCGTGGAATGGGTACGGCCGCCGGCCGCGGAGCCGCGCGGGAGGAGGAGTCCGCACTCCGCGCGTGCGTCCCGTCCCGGAACGGCTCGGCAGGGACGCGCTGCTGTACCGGGGGCCGCGCCGGAGGTGGTTCCTGTAAGCCGACGCGGCCGTGGAGGCGAGGCCCTTGCCGAAGTCGTGGTAGCTCGTCCAGATCGACGTGAAGACGATTCCTCCGATGTCGAGGAGGGCGGAGCTGAGCAGCAGCGCGGCGTTGTGGTTGCGCTCCTCCCAGATCTGCCGGCCGAGCTTCCCCGGGGTCAGCATGTTCACCAGGACGACGCCGAGGATCAGCAGCACCACGCCGAGGGCGCGGCAGGAGGTGGCCCGGCCGAGGCATGGGCGTAGGAGTACTGCGGCGTTTGCCGCCGGTGACGACCTGGCGCCGCGTCACCGCGGGCCGGTGGAACTCGGCGGAGTGGGCCCCCCGTCGGGGCGCAGCTTCTGCTGATGCTCATGGGCAGCAGATCCGGCCCGGAGATCTTCACCGACCCGGAACTGATGTGTCCGCGCCGTTCGCACGCCCGCCGCCACCTCGAATTCGGCGTGGGATGCGGATCCCGCGTCCTGACTCTGCATCGGCTTGGAACCGCAACAGCCGCCGATGCTCGGCCTGCTGTCCTTCCGGGCCCCGTTGCGGGTGCCGGTCGTACGAGGCTGAGAAGTTCGCGGAGGCTTTCGTCCCGTCACACGCGGTCGGGGAACGACACGCCGAAGCCGTTGCCGGGGTGCCAGTGGTCGCCCGGCCTGTCGTCGAAGTGGAGGAAGCGACGCTGACGCTCCTCGGACCAGCGCGCCAGGCACGGCCAGGCATGGCTCCGGCTGGACAGGACCAGCGCGCGCTCCGAGAGCGCCGGGGTCACGGCCGCGAGTTCGGCGTCCTCGTGGTCCGGCCCCACCGAGGTGTCCAGCAGGACCATGCCGACGCCGCGCTCCTGGACCTGCGGGCTGCCCAGGACCTTCACGGAGTCGCCGATGACCTGGTCCACGACGTCCCGGTACGGCCCCCGGATCAGTTCGCCGGCCCGGGGGTCGATGTCGACGGTGGTGAGCCGGCCGCTGCCGTTGCGGAGCAGAGCGGCGGCGATCAGGCTGCTGGTGATGCCACGGTGGGGGCCTGCCTCGACCACATGCGCGGGGGCGAGCGTCCGCACGAGGGCGTAGTACGCGACGCGCCGGCCGTAGCGCACCTCGCGGTCGCAGGTCCCGGAGCGGACGCTGGTGGCCAGTCCCTCGTTCAGGGTCCTGCGGAGTTCGGCGTCCTCCTCCGCCTCCTGGATGTGCGCGCGCACCGCCTTCACCGGGGCGCCGGTCACCTCGCTCACGAACCAGCAGAGGTGGTCGTGGTTCGAGGGCTCCAGGTCGTAGGTGAAACAGGAGTGCTCGCGGGAACGGACGAGCCAGGCGCCCGAGCGCTGGAGCACTCGGGCGTCGTAGCGGGCGACGGTGGCCAGCCGCAGGGGCAGCGCGGCTGCCCGCGCGAGCGGGGTCGCGGCGATCCTTCGGGTCAGGTTCTGCATGGGGGAAGGCTAGGGGCGAGGACTTCGCAATCCATGAAGAAATCGCCGATTTCGCCCCGCGTCGCCGTTGTGGACCAAGACAGTCAGCGGTTGGACGGCGGCTGCGCCGTTCAGAGCCGGTCGACGCCCTCCCCGCGGTATCGGTTGCGGGTGTCGAAGACGTAGCGGGCGTGCCGTTCGACGAGCGCGTAGTCGAAGACGTCGTGGTCCGTGGTCACGACGACCGCGTCCGCGGCGCGCAGTTCCTCCTCCGTCAGGTCCACACACAGCACGTGGGGCGGGAGATGGGCAGGGGTCGCGTACGGTTCGACGGCTCGCACATGGGCGCCCGCCTCGTGCAGCAGCCGCGCCACCTCGACGGCCGGGGACTCGCGTACGTCGCCGGTGTTCTTCTTGTAGGCGAGACCGAGCAGCAGGACATGGGCGCCGGTCAGTTCCCGTCCCAGCCCGGTGGCCACGCGTTGGGCGACATGACGCGGCATGTGCGCGTTGATCTCGTTGGCGAGCGAGATGAACCGGACGTCGTGGCTGAGCTGGCGACGCACCTGCCAGGCCAGGTAGGTCGGGTCGACCGGCAGGCAGTGGCCACCCACCCCCGGACCCGGCAGGAACGGCATGAAGCCGAAGGGCTTGGTGGCGGCGGCCCCGACCGCTTCCCAGATGTCCACGCCGAGCGGGCGCGCGCACATCGCGAGCTCGTTCACGAGGGCGATGTTGACCTGACGGAAGGTGTTCTCCAGGAGCTTGGTGAGCTCGGCGGTGCGCGGGGACGAGACCGGCACGGTGCGGGTCACGATCCGGCGGTAGAAGGAGTCGATCGCGCCGAGGGAGTCCTCGTCGACCCCGGACACGACCTTCGGCGTGTTCTCCAGCCGCCACTGGGTGTTGCCCGGGTCGATGCGCTCGGGGCTGTAGCCGAGATGGAAGTCCCTGCCCGCGCGCAGCCCGCTGCCGTGTTCGAGGATGGGCAGCAGGACGTCCTCGGTGGTGCCCGGGTAGGACGTCGACTCCAGGACGACCGTCGCGCCGGGCCGCAGATGAGGCGTGACAGATGACGCGGCGCTCTCGATGTACGAGAGGTCGGGTGCCCCGTCCCGCAGAGGGGTCGGCACCGCGATCACGCAGACATCGAAGTCCTTGGTGTCTGCGTAGTCGTGGCTGACCGTCAGCCCGCTGTCGAGCGCGCCGAGCAGTCGTTCGGCGGGGATGTCCTCGACGTAGGAGTCGCCCGCCGCCAGCTGCTTGATCCTCAGCTCGTCCGTGTCGAGCCCGGTGACCAGAAATCCGGCTTCCGCCGCGGCCACCGCCAGCGGCAAACCTACGTATCCAAGCCCGATCACAGTGACGCGGCAAGGCGCCTCGATTGGTCCCATGGGGCAATCTCCGATCGATGAACGAAAGAAACAGATCGTGTTTATCACCGGATATCTGAAGAAAAGCGACTAATTTACCGAAGGCGGCCGAGCGCCCCCCTCGGTATCACCCCGATACCGCAACGTGGTCCCACGTCGGCCGGGAGAAACTACGGAACGGGCTGCGCATGGAATCCCTCACGTATTTGGTCACCGGCGGTGCCGGCTTCATCGGTTCCCATCTGACGGAAACCCTGCTCGACGTGGGTCACTCCGTGGTCGTCCTCGACGACCTGTCCACCGGCGACCTGGCGAACCTCGCGGAGGTCTGGTCGCATCCCCGATTTCACTTCGAGAGCGGCTCCGTCCTGGACGAACGCCTGGTCGACGAGCTGACCGGCCGCTGTGACGCCGTCGTCCACCTGGCCGCGGCGGTGGGCGTGCGCCAGATCGTCGAGCAGCCGCTGAGGTCGTTCACGACGAATGTGCGGGGCGCCGAGCATGTCATCGAGGCGGCCCACCGCCACGGCCGCCCGCTGCTGCTCGCCTCCACCTCCGAGATCTACGGCAAGAACGCCTCCGGGCCGCTGACCGAGACCGCGGACCGGGTGCTCGGTGCCACGACCGTCGCCCGCTGGTCGTACTCGACGGCGAAGGCGGTCGACGAGATCCTCGCTTTCGCGTATCACCGGGAGCACGGGCTGCCCGTCACCGTGGTGCGCCTGTTCAACACCGTGGGGCCGAGGCAGTCCCCGGCGTACGGCATGGTCGTGCCCCGCCTGGTCCGCCAGGCGGTCACCGGCGAGTCGCTGACGGTCTACGGCGACGGGCGGCAGCGGCGCTGCTTCGCGCATGTCGCGGATGTGGTGGACGCGTTGATGCGACTCCTGGCGCACCCCGGCGCGGTCGGCCAGGTGTTCAACGTGGGCACCTCCGAGGAGACCTCGGTCGGCGAACTTGCCGCGCGCATCGTCCAACGGGTGGGCAGCGGCTCGTCCGTGCGGCTCGTCTCCTACGAGGAGGCGTTCGGTACCGGCTACGGATTCGAGGACATGGAGCGCCGAGTCCCGGACACGACCCGTCTGCGTGAACTGACGGGCTGGCGCCCGCGGCGCACGCTGGACGACATCCTGGACGCGGCGATCGCCGACGCGAGACGCGCCTGCGCCTCCCCCGAGGACAGTGCTCCGGCGGACTACGCTCCCGCCGGTGGCCCCGTCGCCGACCGCACTCCCGCGGACGGCCTTTCCCTCTCCTGCGCTCCCGCGAATCCGGACGGCCGGACACCCCTCCCGGTGCCCAACACCCGAGGGGTGGAGTCGTCCCCGGTGGCCGATCGCACCACTACCTCCTCCCAGAACCATTCCTGACGGGACATCACCGTGATCTACGGAATCGCGGCCGTCGCCGCACTTCTGCTCACCGCGATGCTCGTCGGGCTGCTGCGCGCCTGGGCGCTGCGCGTCGGACTCGTCGATCGCCCCGCCGGTCGCAAGGTTCACGCCCGGCCCACCCCTCACCTCGGCGGTGTGGCCGTGGCCGTCGGCACGGTCGCCGTCAGCCCGCTCGCCTGGTGGGGAGACACCCCGCTCGGACCGGCCACCGGAGCGCTCCTGCTGGCCGCCGGCGCCGTCGCCGTCCTCGGACTCCTCGACGACCTGCGGCCGATGAGCGCGCGTACCCGGCTCGTCGTGGAGGCGTGCGCGGCCGTTTTCGTGGTGCACCGCGCCGGATTCGGCCTCCTCCTGGGGGCACTGGCTGTCCTCTGGATCACCTTCGTCACCAACGCCTTCAACCTGCTGGACAACTCGGACGGCGCGATGGGCACGGTCGGCGCGGTCACCGCGTTCGGCCTGAGCATCTGCGCGGCGGCGGAGTCCCTGTACGGACTCGCCCTCGTCCTGTGCGCCCTGGCCGCCGCGCTCACCGGTTTCCTGGTGCACAACTGGTACCCGGCCCGGATCTTCCTCGGCGACTGCGGCTCCCTGTTCACCGGCTTCGTCCTGGCCTCGGCCGCCGTCCTGGTGCACACCGGTCACGAGCCGCTGACGACCGCGGGGGCCGTCTTCGCCCTCTCCGCCGTGGTCGCCGCCGACAGCCTCCTCGTCGTGGTGTCCCGCCGCCGGGCCGGCCGTTCCATTCTCATGGGCGGTACCGACCACATCGCCCACCGCCTGCGCCGGCTCGGCCTCACCACGCCGGGCGCCGCGACGGTCCTCGGCGCGGCGTCCTGCGTGGGCGTGCTCATCGGGCTGCTGCTGCACCGCGGCGTCCTGGGCCCCTCGGCGGCTCTCTGGGTGGCCGGCGGCGTTTTGGCGGCGGTCCTGGGCCTGTTGAGAGTTCCCGTCTACACCTGGCAGGTGCGCGCGCAGCGGCTGCCCGGCCGCCCGGCCGCCACGGGCACAACCGTCGACGCGGCCAGGGGATGACGACGATGACCACAGCACCCGCTCTGCCCACGCTCCTCTGCGCCGGGGTGCCGGTCGCGGCCACGACACCCTCGAACGCCTCCTCGTTCGTCGTCGACCTCGCCCTTGCCCGCGTACCGGCCGACGTCCACCTCTGCAACGCCTACACCCTGGCCCTGGCCGACATCGACCCGGACCTGCGGCGCGTCCTGCGCGAGGCCCGGCTCAATCTGCCCGACGGGCAGGGTGTGGTGTGGGCCAACCGGCTCGCGCACCGGGGCCGTGAGGTGCCGCGCGTCCGCGTCTACGGCCCCGACCTCTTCCTCGACGTCGTCCGCACCGGACAGGAGGCGAACCTCACCCACTACCTCCTGGGCTCCACCCGAGACGTACTGGACCGCCTCACCGCCGAACTCCTCGCTCGCTTCCCCCGCGCCCGTATCGTCGGCTCGGAGGCCCCGCCCTTCTGCGACGTCACCGACGAGCAGCGCCGGGCCCAGGCCGACCGGATCGCCGCGAGTGGCGCACAGATCGTCTGGGTGGGCCTCGGCACGCCGAAACAGGACCACGAGGCGGCACGCCTCGCCGCCCTTCACCCCGCCGTGTACGTGGCCGTGGGCGCCGCCTTCGACTTCGTCTCGGGCAACAAGCCGCAGGCCCCGCTGTGGATGCAGCGCCACGGCGTGGAATGGCTGTTCCGGCTGTGCAGCGAACCGCGACGCCTGGCCCGCAGGGTGCTGTGGGGGCATCCGCGATTCATCTGGGCGGCGTGGAAGGGGGCCCGCGCATGATCCGTCCGCGGAAACTGCGCATCGCCCTCGTCCACAGCTTCTACGGAGGCTCGGTCCCCGGCGGCGAGAACATGGTGCCGCTCGACCAGGCAGAGGCGCTGCGCCGGGCCGGCCACGACGTCCATCTCGTCGCCGCCCGCACCGACGAGCTGGCCACCCGCCCGCTGCACCCGCTGCGCTGCGCCGTGACCGTCGCGAGCGGCCGGGGCCGCACCCCGCTCCCCGAACTGCGGGCGATCGCCCCCGACGTGGTCCATGTCCACAACCTCTTCCCCAACTTCGGCCGCGCCTGGGCGGCCCAGTGGCCTGGCCCCCTCGTCGCGACCTTGCACAACTACCGCCCCCTGTGCGCCTCGGCCGTCCTCTACCGGGACGGAGCCGCCTGCACCCGGTGCCCGGACGGAGACCGCTGGGCGGGGCTGCGCAACGGCTGCTACCGCGGCTCCCGGCTCGCCACGCTCCCGCTGGCCTGGGCGTCCCGCGACGGGGTGTCCGGAGATCCGCTGCTGCGCCGCGCCGACCGTGTCGTCGTGCTGTCGGATCTGAGCCGCGCCACGTACGAGCGAGCCGGGATCCCGCCCCGTCGCATGGCGCTGGTCCCCAACTTCGTGCCCGCGCCGGACGCCGCGACGGCCTCCCCGGTCCCCGCCTGGGTCTACGTCGGCCGGCTCAGCGAGGAGAAGGGCATCCTCGAGCTGCTCCGTCGCTGGCCCGCCGGCGCACGGCTCGACGTCATCGGCAACGGAACGCTGGAGGAGGACTGCCGCGCCGTCGCCCCCGCCTCCGTACGCTTCCTCGGGGCCCTGGACCGCGCCGCGTTGCGCGAGCTGCTCCCCGGATACCGCGGCGCGGTCTTCACCAGCCGCTGTTACGAGGGAGCCGTGCCGCTCGTCTACGTCGAGGCCCTCGCGGCCGGCCTGCCGGTCCTCGCCTTCGAAGGCTCGTCGGTGCCGCTCGCGGTCAGAGCCGAAGGCACCGGAGCGGTCACCTCGTGGGACGCCCCGCTCACGGACGCCCTGCACGCGGCCGACCGCATCTTCCCCGCACTGCGGGAGCACTGCCGGGAGGTGTACGCGCGGCAGTACGGCGAGCGGGCCTGGACGGAGCGCATGGTCGGGCTCTACCAGGAGTTGACGGCGTGACCGCGGCCCGGGTGGGCCTGGTCGTGCCGTACCTCACCGCGTACCGGCTGCCCTTCTTCGCGCGGCTCCGGGGCGAACTCGACGCACGGAACATCGAACTGGTCGTGGCCCACGGCCTGCCGACCGGACTGTCCGCGGCGCGGCGCGACACCGTCGAACTGCCCGGTTCCGTCGCGCTGCGCCAGCGGGTGTGGAAGGTCGCGGGCCGCGACCTGATCTGGCTCGGGCTCGGCGAACTCGCCCGCACCTGCGACGCTCTGGTCCTGCCCCAGTCCATGCACCACCTACGGACCTTTCCCCTCCTGACCGCCACGGGCCCGCCCCGGATCGGGCTCTGGGGGCACGGCAGGACACATGTGTCGGCCCACGGGCCGGCGGCCCGCTGGGTCAAGGCCGCGCTGACCCGCCGCGCCGACTGGTTCTTCGCCTACACCGAGGCGGGCGGGGCCTACGCCGTACAGGCCGGGCTGCCGCGCCCCCGAGTCACCGTCGTCCACAACTCGCTGGACACGACCGCGCTCGCCGCCGCCCGCGATGCCGTCACCGACGCCGACGTCGCGGCCCTGCGCGACCGCCACGGCCTCACCCAGGGCCGCACCGCCCTGTACGTCGGCGGGCTCGACAAGCTCAAGCGGGTTCCGTTTCTGATCGAGGCCGCCGAGCACGTCGCCCGGCAACTGCCCGGCTTCCGGCTGATCGTCGCCGGCGACGGCGCGCACCGGCCGCTGGTGCAGGCCGCCCAGGCATCCGGCTGTCCCGTCGTCTACCTCGGGACTGTCGGCGAGCGCGAAAAGGCGCTGATCGGCGCCGCCTCGGACGTCCTCCTGGTGCCCGGCGCGGTCGGGCTGTGTGCCGTCGACTCCTTCGCGCTCGGCACCCCCGTGATCACCTGTCCGTGGCCGTACCACGGACCGGAGTTCGAATACCTGGAAAGCGGACGCAACGCGCTGGTCGCACCCGACGACACCGAGGCGTACGCGGAGGCCGTCGTCGGACTCCTCACCGAGCCGGGCGAGCTCTCCCGGCTGCGCCGTGCCTGCCAGGCGGACGCGAAGCGCTACACGGTCGAGGGAATGGCCGCCAGGTTCGCGTGTGGCGTGGAAGGACTTATCCATGGCACGACGCAAGGCAGAACCTGACCAGCCGGACGCACCGCGCCCGGGACCCCCGACCCGAACCCGGCGGATCCTGTTCCTGACACGACTCGGACTGGCGCTGCTCGTGGTGACGACGGCAGCCGCGGCTTCGCTGCTGTACGCGCGTCTCGACGGAAACATCCGCACCGACGAGGAGGCCGCTCGTGCCCTCGCCGCCGACCACGCCTCCCGCCCCAAGGCGCTGGTCCCGAAGGCCCAGAACATCCTGCTGCTCGGATCCGACCTGGAGTCGGTGAAGGACAGCGAGCGCAGCGACACCACGATCCTGCTGCACCTGTCCGCGGACCGCAGGAGCGCCGCCGCCGTGAGCGTGCCGCGCGACCTCATGGTGAAGATCCCCAGCTGCCTGCAGTCGGACGGCGGCCGCAGCCGGGCCCAGTACTCCCAGTTCAACTGGGCCTTCCAGTTCGGCGGCGCGGCCTGCGCCATCCGCACCTTTGAGAACCTGACCGGCATCCGGGTCGACCACCATCTGGTCGTCAGCTTCACGGGGTTCGAGGAGGTGATCGACGCCATCGGCGGGGTCGAGGTCGATGTGACGGAACCGGTGAGCGAACCGGAGTACGGGGTGACGCTGCAGCCCGGGCACCAGCTCGTGAAGGGCAAGGAGGCGCTGACGTTCGTACGGACCCGGGTCGGCGTCAGCGACGGCAGCGACCTCCAGCGCATCGAGCGGCAGAAGCAGTTCGTCCGCTCGCTCTACGACAAGCTCAGCGACACGGGCACGCTCAGGAACCCCACACGGCTGTGGCCGCTCCTCGACGCCGCCACCTCCGCGCTGACGGCCGACCCCGGGCTCGAATCGCCGGGAGAGTTGTTCGAGCTGATGAGCAGCGCCGGCAACATCCCCTCCGACCAGGTGAAGATCGTCACGCTTCCGTGCGTGGAGGACCCGGACCGCTGGGGCAACTACCAAATGGTCAAGGGGCAGGGGCAGGCGCTGCTCAGGGCGCTCCGCGAGGACAAGCCGCTTCCGGACCACCTCTACAACGCCTACCAGCCGGACGGCCGCCCCAAGGTCTGATGGAAGCGGCTACACGGAGCCGAGCGCGGAGATCGCCGGCCAGGGACCCGACCGGGGAGCGGGCACTGGGAGGTGGCCGGAGAGCATGTGCCGCAGCGCGTGCAGCTCGGTCAGATGGGCGCGGGCCCACGTGGCGGCCCGGACACCGTCGGCGAGCAGCCGGCCGGGCTCGGCGGCGAGCAGGTCCCGCACCCGGTCGGCGGCCTCCCGTGGTGTGTCCGTGAGATGCAGCCCGGTCTCCGGCCCCGGCAGCCAGCCCAGGTCGGGCTGCCGGGAGGAAACATGCACCCGGCCCGCGCTCAGCGCGATGGGCAGCCGGTCCGAGAAGTACCCCGAGTGGCCGCGGAAGCGGTCCCAGCCGACGGTGATCAGCGCCCGCCGCATCACCGCCACCTGGTCGTCGTACGGGACGGGGCCGCGGGCGTGCGAGCCGCGCCAGCCCCGCCCGTAGATCGACAGCTCGCAGCCCGGGACGCGCGCCAGCTCACGTGCCAGCCGCGCGCGTTCACCGTCGTCCGCGATGAGTTCGATGCCGCAGTAAGTGAGCCGGGAGCCCACCAGGGCGACGCCGCGCGGCTCGGCCGCCTCTGCGGGGGACTCGGCGAAGCAGAGCGGCGTCACGTGCGGGACGTAATGCACCGGACGCCCGCCGGCCCGCCGCAGCAGCTCGGCCTGCGCGCCGAGCGCCACGCTGTACACCGCGTCGGCGTGTCGCAGCCACGCCACGTTCCGCGCCTTCAGCCGTTTGCGTCCGCCCCAGGCGTCGCCCTCCCAGACGACGACCTGCGGCGAGCCGAGCGCCCGCAGTAGACCGGCGACGCCCCGTTCCGTCCAGCGGTGCGGCTGCGGCGACTGGACGAAGACGAGGTCGGGCCGGGTGCCGGCCGCCAGCCCGGCGATCCGCTCCGGAGCGGCGGCCGGAGCGATCCACTCGTGGCGGAGCACGCCATCTGCGGACAGCTCGCGAAAGGCGCGCAGGAAGCCGTAGTCGGGGCTGACGGGTGGGTGCTCATTGCTGACGTGCAGGACGAGCGGCGGACTGGCCACGGACACTCCAGGTGGACGGACGAGGGAGCAGACCGTGGCGATCGGCCACGGCGTACAGCGGAATTCGGGCGCGCAGCGGCATTGCGCACACGAGGACGGCGAGCGCCGCAGCGGTGCCGAGCAACAGCCCGTGGAATGGGGTGTCACCGGCCGTCGCCCCCCAGTACGCGGCCAGCGCCAGCGCCGCCCCGGCCGTGAGGTGCGCGGCATGGACGCGCAGCAGCGGGGCGAGGGCGATGACGCCGTGGGCGCGCCAGCGGAGCAACTGCGCCGCGTGGGCGACGAGCGGACCGGTGACGGTGGCCGCGGCGAGCAGCGTGAGCGAGTGCCGGGCGACGACCGCGGCCAGCGTGACGGCGATCGCGGAGGCAGCCCAGCCTTGCGTGACCAGCAGGGAACGCCGGTCGTCCCGCGCCTGGTTGACGCTGTCGCCGACCGAGGTCAGCAGAGACAGGGCCGAGGCCACCGCCAGCAGCGGGACGAGCGCTGCCGCCGTGTCCCAGCCCGGCCCGAGCAGCAGGTTCAGCGCGGCGGGCCCCAGACCGGCGACGGTGCCGAAACCGATGAAGGCGATCGCGGAGGCCAGACACAGCACGTCGGACACCGCCTGCGGGGACTGGCCGCGGTCGGCGGCGAGGACCGGGGTGGTCGTGAGTCTGATGCCCTGTACCAGTACCGTCAGCGGAAGGCCGGTGAACAGACTCGCGCGCGAGTAGTGCCCGGCGGCGCTCGCGCCGAGCCGGCCGGCCAGCCACAGCGGCGCGCTGTTGAACACGTACTGCGCGAGGCTGTATCCGCTGAAGAATCCGGAGGCGTCCACGAGCCCGCGGACCGTGGGGCGGGGACCGTCGGGCAGGTCCTGTCCGCGCAGCAGCCACAGCGCACCCGCCAGGAGGACGGCCGAGCTCATGGGGGCGGCGACCGCCAGGGCCATGGGGGGCCACCCGGCGGCGAGGAGTCCGAGCGAGGTGGCGGCTCCGGTGGTGTGGCCCACCAGTTCCAGCCGTACGACCTGGGGTGTGCGCCCGCAGCGTCGCAGCGCGGCCACCGCCGTGAGGGCCGCAGGCAGTGTCAGGAACTGGAAGATGGCCAGCCGCAGCATCGGCCCTGCCTCGGGCATGTCCCACAGGGCGGTCACGGCGAAGGCGACCGCCTGTGCCACCAGGAAGCACAGGGTGCCGCTCACCGCGCCGATGCGCAGGGCCAGAGCGGTGAGAGGCGCGGTGAGCCGCTCGGCGGTCAGCAAACAGGTGGCGACGCCACTGTTGGAGAAGTATCCGAGCACCCCGGCCACGGTGGATGCCGTGGCGAAGGCGCCGAACGCGGCGGGCGGCACCATCCGGGACGTGCAGGCGGTGTACACGAGCTGCATCACGATGGTGGCGGCGGAGCCCGCGTAGTTCCACAGCAGCCCCTGCAGGGCGTGGCGGGCCCGGTTCCCCGACGGATGGACCGCGGAGGCGTGCTGTGCAGCGGGGTGTTCCACGGAGGCGGGGGAGTCGTCGGGCGTGCGGCTCATGCGGGGACAAGGGGCTGGATGAAGGCATGCCACGGATCCGCGGGAGGCGACGGGGGCGTCACCAGGCCGCCCAGCATGTGCAGCAGCGCCTCCTGGTCGGTGAGCCGCTCGCGCACCCAGGCATGGCCGTGCAGGTCGTCGTCGTCCGCGGCGAGGAGCCGGCGCACGATACTCACCGCCTCGGCGGGTGTCGCGGCGAGGTGCAGGCCGGTGCGCGGGCCGGGCAGCCAGTCCAGTCCCGGCTGCCGGGAGGTGACATGGGGGCGCCCCGCGGACAGCGCGATGGGCAGCCTGTCGGAGAAGTAGCCCGGGTATTCGGTGTAGTGATCCCAGCCCGCCGTGATCCGCCCCTGACGCAGGACCTCGACCTGACGGGGAAAGGGCGCCGGACCCCGCGCGCCGCGGCCACGCCAGCGTGCCCCGTACACCGCGAACCGGCAGCCGGGCAGCCGGAGCAGTCCGCGGACCATACGGGAACGGTCCAGACTGCCCTCCACTCCGCCCCAACAGCCGAAACGCACATAGCAGTTGCCCATGGCGACGACATCGTCGAAGGCCTCGCCGAGCGGCGGCGCGGGGGTGTCGTCGAACGACAGTGGTAGCACATGGGGGACATAGCGCACGGACGCGTGGGAGCGCCGTCGCAGCAGGGCCGCCTGGGGGCCGAGTGCCACGGAGTAGACGCGGGCGGCGGCCTCGAGCCAGGCCACGGACCCCGGCGTCAGCTGCTTGTGGCCTCCCCAGGCATCTCCCTCCCAGAAGACCACGGGTGGGTCTCCGAGCAGGGCGAGCAGGGCCCGGACGTCGTCGTCGGTCCAGGGGAACGCGCCGGGCGTCTGGACAAAGACCGCTGCGGGACGCAACTCGCCGACCTCTGCGTGGAGTTGCCGCAGCGCCGCCTCCCGCCCGCCCCCGAGCAGGGCGAGCGGGGAGACCACGGCGTGTCGCAGCAGCCCGTCTGCGGCGAGCCGGCCGAAGACCCGTACGAAACGCGAACTGGGTTCCAGGACCGGCTCGTTGGCGATCTGCAGGACCAGAGGCCGCGTCATCGGGGCGGTACGGGGAGGGCGGCGGCGGTCGGCAGACCGGCGGAGGCCGCGGGCGCCGTCGGGCCGGGTACCGCGGAGGTGTTTCTGCCGAGCTCCGAGTCGACCATGATGCGGGCGAGCTCCGGTGTACGGACCGAGGCCCGCCAGCCGAGGAGCCGCTCCGCCTTCGAGGCGTCGCCGATCAGGTCCGGCACCTCCGAAGGCCGCAGGTACCGCTCGTCGAAGCGGACGTGCCGCTCCCAGTCGAGACCCGCGTGCTCGAAGCACAGCGTGAGGAAGTCGTGCACGCTGTAGCTCGTGCCGGTGGCCACGACATAGTCGTCCGGCTCGTCGCGCTGGAGCATCCGCCACATGGCCTCCACGAACTCGGGCGCGTACCCCCAGTCGCGGCGTGCCTCCAGGTTGCCGAGGTGCAGTTCCTTCTGCTCGCCCCGGGCGATGCGGGCAGCGGCCATCGCGATCTTGCGGGTCACGAAGGTCTCGCCGCGACGCGGGGACTCATGGTTGAAGAGGATGCCGTTGACGGCGTGAACGCCGTACGCCTCACGGTAGTTGCGCGTGATCCAGTACGCGTACACCTTGGCGCAGGCATAGGGCGAACGCGGGTGGAACGGCGTGGTCTCCGACTGCGGCGCGGGCGAGATGCCGTACATCTCCGAGCTCGACGCCTGGTAGAAGCGGCAGGGCAGGCCGGTCATCCGGATCGCCTCGAGGAGACGGGTGGTGCCGAGGCCCGTGGTGGAGCCGGTGAACTCGGGCTCGTCGAAGGAGACCCGGACATGGGACTGGGCGGCCAGGTGGTAGACCTCGTCGGGCTGGATCGCCTCCAGCAGGGTGCTGACGCGGGAGCCGTCGGCGAGGTCGCCGTAGTGCAGCCGCAGCCGGGCGTCGGGCTCGTGCGGATCCTTGTAGAGGTGGTCGATCCGGCCGGTGGAGAAGGACGACGAGCGGCGGATGAGACCGTGCACCAGATAGCCCTTGGAGAGCAGCAGCTCGGCGAGGTACGAGCCGTCCTGTCCGGTGATTCCTGTGATCAGTGCAACCTTCGGCGGCATGAGGTCACCTCAACTGTTCGGTACGGGGAGCGCGGGGCGGATCTCTTGATGTGCGGGCGGACGAGCCGGCCCGGACTGCGCGGGGTGCGGTGCGACGCCGACGGCGAGAGTGCAGAGCACGCCGAGGACAAGGCCTTGTTCGGGGTGGACCTGATAGGTCAGCGCGAAGACGAGCTGGCCGCAGGCGAGGATGCCCAGGGCCCGGGAGGTGAGGTCGGCGCCGCGCCGAAGGGCGGGCGCCAGTACCGCCGCGTACAGGGCGAGAAAGGCGAAGAGGCCCAACAGCCCGATGCGCAAAAGTAGATGAAGAAAGTAGTTGTGCGGGGAGACGCCGACGATCAGGCCCTCGACCACCCGGTCGAACCCCGAGCCGAAGGGCCGGCCGATCAGCCACTCTCCCGGGCCGTCGAGTGTGCCGAGCAGTTCGTACCAGCCCGTCGCCCGCCAGGCGAGCGTGCCGCTCTCGGAGGCGGAGACGGTCAGGCCGGTGCCGAAGCGGCCGAGCAGCCCGGCCGAGACGGCGAACACGGCGAGACAGAGTCCGGCCGCCGCGAGCCCGAGGCGCAGCACGCGTCGGCCGTGGGCCGAGGCGTTGCCCGCTCCGGGGCCGGTGAACAGCCAGCCGGCCAGCATCACGGCGGCCACCAACCACACCGTCCGGTGCTGCAGCAGGACCACGGCGAGCAGCAGGGGAGCGGCGAGAAGATGGCGGCGGGCGCCGAGCGGGGTCGCGTACAGCAGGATCACCCCCGCCTGAGCGATCAGCAGTGCCTCGGGGGCCGACAGCGCGCGGGACTCGGTCGCCAGTCCGTCGATCAGGATCTGTCCCACGGCCGAGCCGATACCGTGCTCTGCCCACCACAGCACGGCCCGCAGGGTCTCGACGCAGGCCGCTGCCACCCAGAGGGCGGCCAGGCGGTGCACCAGCCGTTCGGTGTACGGCAGCGTGAGGCCGTAGAGGGCGAGCCCGAAGACGTACAGGAACGGCATCCGCATGTCGTTGCCCGCGGCCTGCGGCCCGAACGTGGCCGCTCCGACGAGGAACGATCCCGCCGTCAGCAGCAGGATGACCGCCAGGAGCAGCAGGACACGGTGCGCGCGGGGCGGGCGCCGCAGCAGATTGACGGCGGCCGCCGCCAGCGCGCAGCACACCAGGAGGTCCTGCGGCGTCAGGCTCACGCCCAGGTGGACCACGGTCTCGGAACGTGCTGCGGGCCACAGCCCGGCGGTCAGCAGCAGCGCGACACCGACGACGGGCGCTCGTACGTAGAGGACGGTCAGCATGCCGAGGGTGAGCAGGCTGGTGAGGGCGAAGAGCAGGAGCGTGGGGGTCACCGGGCGGCCGTCGCCCGCAGAACGGTCCGCACATAGGGCGAGACCATCAGCAGTGGCGCCCAGGGCCAGTTGTGCCGCAGGCAGTAGACCCACCACTGGCGGGGCGGCAGTTCGCGCTGCGAGGTGACCCGGCGCAGCGCCGTGCGTACATCGATGCCGGGTTCACGGGAGCCGGCGTGTGGCGGATTGGCCTCGCACACGCCCACGTGGTGCGGTGCCACATAGATCCGGAAGCCCGCTTTCCGCGCGCGGAACCCGTGGTCGTAATCGCCCATGCCGTGCTTGAAGGGCCGGTCGATGTCCCCCACGCGCTCGCGTACGGCGTGCGGCAGCAGGACGACATTGCCGTTGTATGTGTCGCAGGGCTCGGGGCGGCCGGTCGGTTCGACCAGGTCCAGGGCGCGGCCCCGGCGGCCGGAGTACGTGGTGCCGGTGCCTGCGCCGAAGTTCTCACGGGAGCGCACGGCGCCGACGACCACCGCGTCCTCGCCGACCTCTTGCGCGGTGGCGAGGAGCACCGCCAGGGCGTCGTCAGCGAGTTCGACGTCGTCGTTGAGCCACAGCTGGTGCGTCCAGGCGGCGGCGCCGGCGGCACAGCTCTCACGGCTGGCGATGCGCATGCCCTCACCCCAGAAGACGTCCGTGCCGACACTCCGCAGCCGCACCTCGGGGTGGATGCGCCGTACGGCATCCGGCGTACCGTCCCTGCTGCCCGCGTCGACCAGGTGGGTGCGCACCACGGTCCCGGCGGGCAGCGCACGCTGCCGGTCCAGCGCGGCCAGCGCCGACAGGGTCTTGGCGCACCGGTTGTGACTGGTCATCAGGACGGCTACGTGCGGAGTTGGCGGCATACGGCCCTCGGGTTGCGTTCTGCGGATACGTGCCGCACGAGTCTTGAACACGGTGCCGGGAGAATCGCCGGACCACACTCAAGAGGGCGCCGTCGACCGCCCGCTTGGCCGTACAGCCCCGGGGGCCGGCCCACGCACGGCTGAACGTGCGGCTCGGCTGCGTGTGATGCCGTGGAGCGAATGCCTATGCTCAACACGCAAGTATGGATGAATCGGAAAAGTCAGGCGTCTCGTCCTGGCATGGCTGAGGGGTATTCCTTGGATCTCCGCGGTTTCCTGACCGTCGTCGTCAGACGCTGGCCGTCCTGCGCCGCGTGCCTGCTGCTCGGAGCCCTCGCGGCCTGGGCGGTGAACGCGCTGACCACTCCCGTGTACGAGGCCCGCACGCAGTTGTTCGTCGCCACCCACGCCGGGTCCGACACCATGCAGCTCAACCAGGGGCAGAGCTTCTCGCAGGCCCGAGTCCTTTCGTATGCGAACATCGTGAACACTCGTCAGGTGACCGAAGCGGTGGTCAAGGAGCTGCGGCTGCCCACTACGCCGGACGAGCTCGCCGGACGCATCCGGGCCGAGGCGCCCGTCAACACCGTCCTCATCGACATCACGGTGTCCGACACCGACCGGCAGCGCGCCGCCCGCACCGCCAACGCCGTCGCCGTCCGCTTCGGCCGGGTCGTCGAGCGACTGGAAACCCCCCGCACCGTCGTCTCCGACCTCGACCCCGAGATTGTCGATGCCGCGCCGGTCTCCCCGGTGACCCTCGGAGTGACCCAGCGAGCAACCGTGCCGAGTGTCCCCGTCTCGCCGAGGCCGCTGCTCAACCTCGCGGTCGGGCTGCTTGGCGGACTCCTGCTCGGCGTCGCACTCGCCGCCCTGCGGGAGACCCTCGACACGACCTTCAAGACCGCCGAGGCGCTGAGCGAGCTGACCGCGCTGGCGCCGCTGGCCACGATCCCCTTCGACAACGACGCCCCGCTCCACCCGATCACCGTGGGCGAGGCGGCACACTCGCCGCGCGCCGAGGCCTTCCGCAGACTGCGCACCAACCTGCAGTTCGCCCAGGTCGGCGAGCGGCCCCGGATCATCTCGGTGACCAGCTCCCTGCCCGGCGAGGGCAAGACCAACACCGCGGCCAACCTGGCGGTCTCCCTGGCCCGGGCGGGCATCGCCACCTGCCTCGTCGACGCCGACCTGCGCCGGCCCTGCTTGGCCCGCACCTTCGGACTCGTCCAGGACGCGGGACTGACGAGCGTCCTGATCGGGCAGGCGTCGGCCGCGGACGTGATGCAGCAGGCGAACGCCGGACTCGCCGTCCTCACCAGCGGACCGATGCCGCCCAACCCCACCGAGCTGCTCTCCTCGGCCCAGATGGGCGAGGTGCTGCAGGAGCTCGCCGCCGCCTATGAGGTCGTCATCGTCGACACCGCGCCGCTGCTCCCCGTTGCGGACACCGTCGGCCTCGCCCCGCTCACCCAGGGCACCCTCCTCGTCGTTCGGGCCTCGAAGACCTCGCGCGAGCAGGTCCGCACCGCCGTGGACTCGCTGCGCAACGTCGGCGCCCGCCCGCTGGGCGTGGTCTTCAACATGGCGGATGTCGCCAAGGGCGGGTACGGCAGCTACGGCACGTACGGCGAACTGCCCGCGCCCCGCCCCGCGGTGCGACGACGGGCCGCGGGCGACCCGCAGGACGCCGAGGCGCGCGGATGACGCGGCGGAACGGCGCCGGCAGAGGAGCCCGCCGATGATTCCCGAACCCGCGCCGACGGCACGCTCCGTGTCCGCCCGGCCCGCGACCGAGCCCGGCCTGTCCCCGTCGGCGGGTTCGTCCGATGGGCTGACCGATCCGCGTGCGACCTTCACCGTGCTCTTCGTGTGCACGGGAAACACCTACCGGTCGCCGCTCGCCGAACGCCTTCTCGCCGCCAGACTCGGACCGGACACGAGAGTGCGGGTCGGTAGCGCGGGCACCGAGGCGCCGTGGGGCGACAAGATGGACCGGGCCACCCGGTCCGTGCTGACGGGTCTTGGCGGCGATGCCAGGGGCTTCCGGCCCCGGCTCCTCACGGCGGAACTGGTGGCGGGCGCCTCACTGGTGCTGGGTCTGGAGCGCCAACACCGGGAAGCCGCGGTGCGGCTGGTCCCGGTGGCGCTGCGCCGCTGCTTCACGCTCAAGGAGTTCGTCCGGCTCGCCGAGGGCGACGCCGGACCCGGGCAGGGGATCGACGTCGTCGCGCGAGCCGTCGCCCGCCGCGGCACGGTGTGCGCACCCCGTCCCGCGGACGACGACATCGCCGACCCCTGGCGCGAGTCCTACGACGTGCTGCGGCGCTGCGGCGAGGACATCGACGCGGTGGCCGTCCGGCTCGCCGCCCTGCTCAGCGCCGAGCGCGGACCTGTCGTACGGCTCTGACCACACCGAGACCGGTCCGGTACACGGCGGGCTGCAGGCCTGACAACACCGTCGCGAACCGGGCCGGCGAGGTACGCGTCGATACCCTCAGGCGGCTGAGGCGCAGCGGGTGCTGGGCTGCCGGGTCACTCAGCGCATGGTCGTAGAGGAAGCCGGAGCGGTAGCCCAGCTCGCGCAGCACGGCGTCGGCGCGTGCGTCGAAGTCGCCGTTGGGGTAGGCGAAGGCGGTCGGTGCGTGCCCCAGATGTGCCGTCAGTAGCCGGTGTGACTCGTGCACTTCGTCCAGGACCGTCGTCTCGTCGCAGCGGTCGAGGCACGGATGCGTGAGGGTGTGGCTGCCGATCGTGACGCCACCCGCTTCGAGCGTACGCAGGTCGGCGGCGGTGAGTTGACGCCTGCGGGGCGCGGTCACGGAGGCTGTCTTCCGCAACTCCGCGAAGGAGTGCAGGCGTTGGGCGTCGGGAAGCTGCTTGAGGGCGTAGGCCGCCGCGTGCGGAGGGATGTCCCGTGACAGGCCGCGATACGTTCCGCCGTGTGCGAGCAGATGCTCCAACTCGTCCCACCAGAAGGGTTCGTCGGTGCCGATGAGCCCTGCGATGACGAAGCACACGGCGGGGATGCCCCGCTCGGTCAGCAGCGGCAGCCCGTGCTCGAGTACGGACGGGTCGCCGTCGTCGAAGGTGACCAACACACTGCGGGGCGGCAGTGGGACGCCGTCGCGCACCGCCGCCTCGACCTGGCCGAGGGAGACCGGACGGGCGGTCCTGATGAGCCGGTCGAGCTGGGCGGCGAAGGCGGCCGGATCCTCGACGCCGTGATAACCCAGCACGGCGAGGCGGCCGACGGCGCGGTGACGGAACCACAGCTGGGCGGGGGAGCGGCGCAGCGCCCGGTCGAGGCCGTGCCACCGTTCGTAGCGTTCGTACCAGGCCGTGCGGCGGGCCGCGTCCGTGGTGAGGCTCATCCGGGGCGCCCGGGAGTCGCGGCGTCGGGGGAGACATGGGTGAAGAGGTCGGGTGACGCGCAGGGGAAGGACGCGCCGTACCCCTCGCCGGGATGCCAGTGCTGGGCCGGGTCCTCGCGGAAATGCAGGAAGGCGCGGTGGTGGCGCTCGGACCACTCCGCCAGCGAGCCCAGGAAGTGGCTCGTCGTCGACAGCACCACGGCCCGTTCGCCGAGCGCGGGCAGCGCGGCCGTGAGCTCGGCGGTCTCGTGCCGGCTGTCGACGTACGTGTCGAGCACGAGCAGGTCGATGCCCTGTTCCTGCACGCGCGCACTGCCCAGGGCGGCGACCGAATCGCCTACGACCCGGTCGACGACAGGGGCGTACGGGCCGTCCTGGATCAGCTCCCCGGACTGCGGATCGAAGTCCACGGCCGTCAGCCGCCCGTGGCCGTTGCGCAGCAGAGCGGCAGCGATCAGACAACTGGTGATGCCGCGATGCACCCCTGCCTCGACGACATGCTCGGGTCGCAGAGCCCGCACCACGGCGTAGGCGGCGGCCCGCCGCGCATAGCGCACCAGATGATCGCAGGTCCGCCGCCGGGGTCCGGCGGCGAGCACCTTTCGCATGTGGGTGCGCAACGCCACGTCGGCCTCGACTTCGTCGAGGTAGCCGCGTAGCTCCTCGACTGGCCGCCCGGTGACGGTGGCGGTGAACCAGGCGAGGTGCTCACGGTTGACCGGGGTGAGGTCGTAGGTGAAGCAGGCGTTCTCACGGGACCGGACCAGCCAACTGCCGGAGCGGCGTAGGACGGACGCGTTGTGTCTTGCGACGGTGGCGAACCGGAGGGGAAAGGCGGCGATGGGCGCGAGCGGACTGGCGGCCAGCCGCCGCGTCAGAGAAGTGGGCTGCACCGGCCCACCCTAGAAGGGGCGAAACCCTCTTGACCGAGCGAAATGCACAGCCCTCCCGGGATGTCACTCGACTGGAGAGTCGGGTGCGGCCGACGCCGCACCCGAGGGCGGAGCAGGGATTCAGGAAGCCTTGCGGCCGGCAGGGGTGCTCGGTGTGGCGCCGGACGGTCGGCTGTTCCGGAACCAGGTGGAAACTACGTGGACGCAACTGCTTATGGCGTTCTCGCTGTACTCCGGTGTGGACCCGGCCGAATGCGCCCGCCGTGAGGGCCAGGGCATCGGGGTCCTCTTTTGGAAAGGCTGGTCAGGAGTGGGCAGCGGTGGGCGAAACTGGGAGTTTTAGCGCAAACCTGGCTCCGCCCTAGGTAGGGCGAGCGAGAGGCGCCTGACGGATGATGGTCTCTTGGCGACAGCTTCGGTGTCCCACCCGACGGTCGCCTGTTCCGCAATGCTGCGGGCAACTACATAGGCCCCGCTGCGTACTGCATTACATGGCGACGGGCACGCGAGGCGGTGCTCACCCTCGACGAGCTTGCCCTTGAGCTGGTGAGGCGCCCCTACGACCTGCGCCATGCAGGAATCTCTTTCTGGCTTGCCTCGGGTGTCGACCCCGCTGAGTGTGCGCGCAGGGCCGGACAGAGTATCCAGGTCCTCTTCCGCTACGACGCCAAGCTCCTGGCCGAGGCGCGGAATCATGCCAACAGCTTGATAGAGGAGTCGATGCGGAGATGGGAGGGATCGGACGACTCCGCGCAGGACAACACGTAGGGCGGGCCTTGGCCCGGAAATGCCCCGGAACAGCTGGTCGGAAGTGGGATAGGACTGGGCGATATCGGGAGTTACCGCGTATCTCGCTGCACAGCCTAGATGCCTGGCGCTTAAGGGCGCCTGGCAGGTAAATCACCTGCTCAGGCGCCCTTCTTGGGTGTCTAGAAGAAGCCCAGCTTCTTCGGCGAGTACGACACCAGAAGGTTCTTCGTCTGCTGGTAGTGCTCCAGCATCATCTTGTGGTTCTCCCTGCCGATACCCGACTGCTTGTATCCGCCGAAGGCCGCATGGGCCGGGTAGGCGTGGTAGCAGTTCGTCCAGACGCGGCCCGCCTTGATGGCGCGCCCGGCGCGGTAGGCCGTGTTGACGTCGCGGGTCCAGACGCCCGCGCCGAGGCCGTACAGCGTGTCGTTGGCCGTGCTGATGGCGTCGTCGAAGTCCGAGAACGAGGTCACCGCCACCACAGGGCCGAAGATCTCCTCCTGG
Organism: Streptomyces sp. NBC_00234; assembly: GCF_036195325.1. Taxonomy (NCBI): domain Bacteria; kingdom Bacillati; phylum Actinomycetota; class Actinomycetes; order Kitasatosporales; family Streptomycetaceae; genus Streptomyces; species Streptomyces sp. NBC_00234. The sequence goes on from NZ_CP108101.1 coordinate 7,876,994, forward strand.
AAGACCCGCATCCGGTTGTCGCCCTCGAAGATCGTCGGCTGGACGTAGTAGCCGCCCTCCAGGTCGCCGCCGTGTTCGATCCGCTGACCGCCGGTCAGGATCTTCGCGCCCTCCTGCTGGCCGATGTCCAGGTACGAAAGGATCTTCTGCAACTGGTCGTTGGACGCCTGCGCGCCGATCATCGTGTCCGTGTCCAGAGGATGACCAGGCACGATCTGTTCCGTGCGGGCGACGGCCGCCTCCAGGAACTCGGCGTAGTGCCCCCGCTGGATCAGCGCGCGCGAGGGGCAGGTACACACCTCGCCCTGGTTGAGGGCGAACATGGTGAATCCTTCGAGGGCCTTGTCCCGGAAGTCGTCGTCCGCGGACCACACGTCGTCGAAGAAGATGTTCGGGGACTTGCCGCCCAACTCCAGCGTCACCGGCTTGATGTTCTCGGAGGCGTACTGCATGATCAGCCGGCCCGTCGTCGTCTCGCCGGTGAAGGCGATCTTCGCGACGCGCGGACTCGACGCGAGCGGCTTGCCCGCCTCCACGCCGAAGCCGTTGACGATGTTGACCACGCCGGGCGGCAGCAGGTCGGCCACCAGCTTGAGCCAGACGTGGATGGACGCCGGGGTCTGTTCGGCCGGCTTGAGCACGACCGCGTTGCCTGCGGCGAGCGCCGGAGCGAGTTTCCACGTGGCCATCAGGATCGGGAAGTTCCACGGAATGATCTGGGCGACCACGCCCAGCGGCTCGTGGAAGTGGTACGCGACGGTGTCGTCGTCGATCTCGCTGAGCGAACCCTCCTGGGCGCGCAACGCACCCGCGAAGTACCGGAAGTGGTCGATGGCGAGCGGGATGTCGGCGGCAAGAGTCTCCCGTACCGGCTTGCCGTTCTCCCAGCTCTCGGCGACCGCCAGCTCCTCCAGATGCGCCTCCATCCGGTCGGCGATCTTGTTGAGGATGTTGGCCCGGTCGCCCGCCGCGGTCGCTCCCCATGCGGGTGCCGCCGCGTGCGCGGCGTCCAGGGCGCGTTCGACGTCCTCGGACGTACCTCGCGCGATCTCGGTGAAGGGGCGTCCGTTGACGGGGCTCGGGTTCTCGAAGTACTGACCGCGCGCCGGTGGGACGTAGGCGCCGCCGATCCAGTGGTCGTAGCGCGACTCGTACGAGACGATCGCGCCCTCGGTGCCCGGCGCAGCGTAACGGGTCATCTCTGTGGCCTCCCGGATCCGGTGCCGCCCGCCGTTGGACGGCCCTCGGCGCGAGGCTAGGGAACGTAACGTTGCAACCTCGTTGCGTCACCGCCCCGTCGGAGCCTCTCGCCCGCACGCGTGGACCTCAGGCGCGCTGCTCCGCGTCCAGCCTCCGCACCCTCGCCAGGAGGGCTGCCTGTCGGCCCGCCGGGACCGCCCGTGCCAGCGCCTGCCACACCGGGAGATCGTCCTCGCCCCATGGGCTGTAGGCCCAGTCGGCAAGGAGTCCCGGGTCGTTCCGGGCGATCAGCGCCGCGCGCAACTGGTCGTCGATCCGGTGGCGCAGGCGGACGACGGCAGGCGACTGCGAGCCGGGGAGCAGAGGTCCGGCGTACGCGCCGAGAGCGGCGGCCACCGCTCCCGAGGCCAGCCTTCGTGCCACCGTGTCGAAGTCCGCGTCGACCGGTGCGGCCAGCCGGTACGGACGCGAATGCAGCAGTCCGGGTCCCAACAGCCGCCGGAGCCTGGAGAGTTCGGCGCGCAGGGTCACCGGGGTCACCGACTCGTCCTCGTACAGCTCCAGGAGCAGTTCCTCGCCGCCGATGCCCTCGGGGTGGCGGGCCAGTGCCACGAGGATCTCGCTGTGCCGTCTGCTGAGCCGGACCTTACGTCCCCCCGCGACGAGCAGGGCCTCGTCCCGGCCGAGCGCGCTGAGCTGCACGCAGTCCTCGGCCGGCTGTGGTGCGAGCAGGGCGAGCTGGCTCTCCGCGGCGCGTGCCACGGCCTGTACGAAGGCGAGGCTGTGCGGGTGCGCGAGCCGGTCGCCGCCCGTGATGTCGACCGCACCCAGCACCCGCCCGGTGTGCGGGTCGTGCAACGGGGCTGCCGCACACGTCCATTGCTGGACCGGCCGGAGGAAGTGCTCCGCGGCGAACACCTGGACCGGGCGGTCCACGGCGATCGCGGTGCCGGGTGCGTTCGTCCCCGCCACGGACTCCGCCCAGCGGGCACCCTCCACGAAGTTCATCAGCCCCGCTCGTCGCCGGGCCGCCGCATGCCCCTCGACCCACAGGAGCCGGCCGTGCGCGTCGCACACGGCGAGCAGATGTTCCCCGTCCGTCGCGTACGCGCCCATCAGTTCGCGGATCACCGGCATCACGCGCGCCAGCGGATGGCCGGCACGGTACGGCTCCAGGTCCTCGGCGTCCAGATCCACCAGCGCCGCGCCGTCCGGGCTGACCCGCGCCCGCGCGGAGCGCCGCCAGGATTCGCCGACCACGGTGCGTACCGGCCGCTCCAGCCGCCCCGCGGAGGTGAACACCTCGTGTGCGTGGCGCAGTTCGTGGAGCCGTTCACCGGGATCGGCATCGGCTGCCAGGGCCACCCAGGGGTCCGTCAACTCACCCTCCCGTCCAGGGGTGTCGTGCCTCCCCATCGTCGCCGCAGTCGGCGCCCGCGACAACCTCGGTGCGGAGAGTAATCGGCAGCGACGGCAGGCGGGGGTCAGGAGAGGTTGACGAGGCGTATGTAGCGGACCCAGTCCCAGTTGCTCCCCGGGTCGGTGTGGTCGCTGCCCGGGACCTGGTGGTGGCCGATGATGTGCGCGCGGTCCTTCGGGATGCCGTAGCGGTCGCACACGTTCGCCGTGAGCTTCGCGGAACGCTCGTACATGACGTGGGTGAAGTACGCGGGCTGGTCCACCCACCCCTCGTGCTCGATTCCGATGCTGCGCGTGTTGTAGTCCCAGTTCCCGGCGTGCCAGGCGATGTCCTTCTCCCGTACGCACTGGGCGATGTAGCCGTCCGCCGAACGCACCACGTAGTGGGCCGAGACCTGCTTCGCCGGATTCTGGAAGATGCCGACGGTGTCGCCGAACGTCTCCTGGGCGACGTGGATGACGACGAAGTCGACCGGAGAGGAGGAAGGGCGGTTCGAGACCGTGTAGTTGGAGGTGGAGGCAGGCGCCCAGGTCGCGAGGGGATAGTCCGTCTCGCCGGTGGACGCGGCGACCGCGCGTGCGGAGGCGGGGAGGAGAGCCGCGGCGGCGGTGACCGCGGCGCCCTGAAGGATTCTTCTGCGGTCCATCGGCACTCCAGGGGGCAGGAAACGGGGGGCGGGTCGGCTGTGCGGGAACAGGTGGGACTTCTCCCGCACAGGACGACGGAGCCCTCGGTTCGGTTCCCCGGCCGCCGTCGCTCCTTGCGATTCCCGGCCATGCGGGCGCAGTTGATGGCATGCATCTCATCGCGCGGAGGGGCATCCTCAACAGGGTTACCTGGAAGGTGCGTTGAGCGAACCTCGTCGATTCGCCCTGACGCGACGACAGCAGGATCACGGTACGGCCCGGCCTTCGGCCGAACGACGGCAGTTTGACGACAGGCCCTAGGAATCAGCCGCGGAGCGGGCGAGGCAGTTTCAGCAGCGTCACCGAGGTCTCGATGCCGCTGTCGACCAGCCGGCCGTTCGCGTCGAAGGCTTCGGCGCCGTCCGTCATCCCGAAGTCGTTGTCGTTGATCAGCGCGAGGGTGTCACGGCCCGTGACCGCCACGCCCTCGATCTTGCCGGGGATTCCCTCGATCGTGCCGAGGTCGACGACGAGACTCTTGTGCAGGACGGGAACGCCCGCCGCCGAGGGGTCGGCGAGTTCCTCGTACGAAGGCGAGGACGCCGGGTCGTCCCAGGCCGAGCCCAGGATGCCGGAGCCGTGGGGGAGGGTCACACGGTGCAGCCGCGCGGCCTTGTCGGTGCGCTCCTCCACGAGCAGGGTGTTGCGGCCGAGCGCGACCACCGAGGAGATCTTCAGCTCGGAGGTGTCGTCCTCGCTGGGATCGACGACCTCGACCGGGTCGAAGCGGTAGGCGTACTCGGCGGTGACCGCGTGCCTCTTCGTCGAGAAGCGCAGCAGCCGGACATTGCGCGAGCTCTCGCCCGCGTCCTCGTCGGGGAGGGAGAGCGGGCTCTGCACGGCCAGCACCAGATCGCCGCCGGGCAGCAGGGCGAGCCCTTCGAACCCACGGTTGATCTTGCGGTTCAGCAGGATGCCCGGCAGTGCCTCGACCACCGGGTAGCCGGCCCCTTCCAGCCGGAGCCCCTCGGGGACGTAGCGGGCGAGCACCCGGCCGCGCGAGGAGACGTGGACGAGGGAGGGCCCGTACTCGTCGACCAGCCAGAAGGTTCCGTCCGCCGCGCGCACGATGCCCTCGGTGTCGAGGCCGTTCGGGTCGTACGCGAGTGGTGTCCGCGCGTCATGGCCGTACGGGGCCTCGTCACGTCCCTGCTGGTTCGGCAGGCCGGTGACGGCGGCACCGGACGATGTCGTCAGGGGAAGGGCCTGGAGCACGTCGATCCGCTTGCCGCTGACGCGGATCTTCACGATCGCGGGGTCGAAGCCGGGCACGGGGAACGTACGCCGCTTCTTGCCGTCGATCTTGATCTGGCCGTTGGGGCCCCGGTCCGTGACCGTCCAGTACTCACCCTTGCGGCCCGCCGGGTAGATGTCACTGCCGATGCCCCCGAGCATCACGCCGCGGTCGTCGGAGACCGAACCGGCCAGCAGGCCGTTGCTGAACCCGGCAAGCGGAATGTCGCCGAGGACGGCGCTCCCGGTGACCTCCGCGGTCGGTACCGCGGCGTTGTCGTGATGTCCGGCGCGGTCCTGTGCACCGGTCGCCGTGGTGGCCACGCAGAGCGTCCCCAGCAGGGCGAGCGGCAGCCCGGCGGTGAGAGAACGACGGACGGTACGCGCGGACATGGGGCCTCCTGATGCACTGACGCTCGGACGAGCGTCAGGTTCCGCCGTCGCCCTCAACGCGTGGTGACATCGAGTTGAACGTGAGGACAGCACGTGACGAACGCGGGCGCGGCCCGCTCGCCGGCCCTGGTCGGGAGACGCGCTGCTGCCCGATGTGTACCGCTGCCCGGCCCCTGGTTCCGGCGCACTCCTCGTCACCGTCCCCACCTGGGCCCGACCACCCCGGATCCGCCCCGACACCCCCTGGATAGGGTGGCTGCGACAGCACACCGTGAACCGGAACCAAGGAGCAGACGTGAGCGAGCCGGCGTCCATCGCCCTGCAGCAGGAGATCGCCCGGGATCTCGAGGTCGCCGAGACCTTCGAGGCCGAGCGGGAGATCGAACGCCGGGTGGCCTTCCTCGCCGAGCGGCTGACCTCCACCGGTCTGCGCTCCCTGGTGCTCGGCATCAGTGGTGGTGTCGACTCCACCACCACCGGCCGCCTCTGCCAGCTCGCCGTCGAGCGGGCCCGGGCCGCGGGACACGAGGCGCGGTTCTATGCGATGCGGCTGCCCTACGGAGTCCAGGCCGACGAGCACGACGCCCAGCTGGCGCTCACCTTCATCCGGGCGGACCACGTGCTGACCGTGGACATCAAGCCCGCGAGCGACGCCGCGCTCGAAGCCTCGCTGTCCGCCGGGGTGAGCTTCAGCGACGCCCACCACCAGGACTTCGTGCACGGCAACATCAAGGCCAGGCAGCGCATGATCGCCCAGTACGCGGTGGCCGGCGCGCACGGCGGCCTGGTCGTCGGCACCGACCACGCGGCCGAGGCGGTCTCCGGCTTCTTCACCAAATTCGGTGACGGTGCGGCCGACCTGGTCCCGCTGACCGGCCTGACCAAGCGCCGGGTGCGCGCCGTCGCGGACGCCCTGGGTGCCCCCGCCGAGCTGGTGTGGAAGGCCCCGACGGCCGACCTGGAGTCGCTCGACCCGGGCAAGACCGACGAGGACGCCCTCGGGGTCACCTACGACGACATCGACGACTTCCTGGAAGGCAAGCCGGTCGACGAGCGGGTCTTCGAGACGATCGTCGGCCGCTACCGCCTCACCGACCACAAGCGCCGTCTGCCCATCGCCCCGTAGGCACGGTCGGCGAAGGGCCGCCGACCGGGATCGTCCCCTGCCGGCGACCGGCCCGGCCGCTCCAGCGGACCGGGCCGGGCCGGTCGCCGGCTACGCCTCGGGCAGTGCACCCGCCAGCGCACCCGACGGATCGTTGTCCGCCGGGCCCACCGGCATCCAGCGCCCCCGCTCCTTGCGGTACGGCCACCAGCGCCCGTCCCGCCCGTACCTGAGCTGGACATCCGCACCCGCGACAGTCCAGCGGCTGCGGCCGGCCCGCAGACGTGGCCTCTCGCCCTCCTCCCACGCCTCGGCGAGCTGGGTGCGGGCCCGTGCCAGGGACTCCGCGTCCGGATCCCACTCCTCGTCGAGGACGGTCAGCGCTGCGGGCCCGCCGTACTGCCACGCGCGCACGGCCGCGTCGAGATCGGCCCGCTGCCGCCCGGCTCCCGCGGCGATCCGGGCCGCGATCCACGGCTCGGGCCGGGTATCGGCAGCCAGTCGCACCGCGTCCTCGGCGACCGTCAACTCCCGTGGAACGGGCTGCTGTTCATGGCCTTCGGTCAGTGCCTCCGCCAGCATCCGGTAGGCACGTACGGCGCTGTCGGTCACCAGGAACTCGAGCGCCGCCGGGTCGATGCCCGGTGCCGGGCCGGACTCCGTGTCCAGTGACGGTGCCTGCCCCGGCTCCGGGGGCAGTACGGGAACGGCGGGCAGCGGCGGCAGGATGTCCCGCGCCGCGAACGCCTCCCGTGCCTCGACACCGGTTCGCGCACCCGGACCGGGCCTATCCTGCTCGTCGGCCGCGGGGGCCTGCCGAACGGCCCGGGCGGCGCTGCGGGCCTGGAGCTCGTCGAGCAGCCGGCGTTCGTCGCGCCCACGCAGCAGGAGCAGGACGAACGGGTCCTGGTCCAGCAGCCGCGCCACCTGGTAGCAGAGCGCGCCCGTGTGCGGGCAGTGGTCCCACGCCTCGCAGGTGCACTCCGGCTCCAGGTCCCCGATCCCCGGCAGCAGATCCACCCCGGCAGCTGCCGCGTCCTCCACCAGATGCGGCGGCATCTCCCGGTCGAGCAGCGCTGCGATGTGCCCGGCACGGTCGACCGCCATGTCCAGGAAGCGGTCCCACTCCTCCTCGCTCAGCTGCTGGAGCAGCACATCACCGCGGTACGCGGCCGAGTCCCGGTCCTGGACGACCGCGGTGATCCGGCCGGGCCGTACCGAGACCGCGCCGACCCTGCCGTCGCGGGCCAGCCGGCGTCCCTTCTTGAGCTGCTCGCCGTCGAGCGCCGTGTCCTCGAGCGCCTTCAGCCACGCCTGGCCCCACCAGGACGTCGCGAAGCCGCGGCCCTTGGCGGGCGGCAGGGCGGAAAAGGTGCGCTCCGGCTCCTGTCCCGCCGGGAGGCCCTGCTCCTCGTAGTCGTCGTCCGTCTCGTATCGGTCGTTCATCGGGCGCCCCCTCGCAGTTCCACCAGATCGGCCAGTTCCGCATCGGTCAGTTCGGTGAGCGCCGTCTCGCCGGAACCGAGCACCGAGTCCGCGAGGCCCTGCTTGCGGGCCAGCATGTCGGCGATCCGGTCCTCGATGGTCCCCTCGGCGATCAGCCGGTGCACCTGCACGGGCTGGGTCTGGCCGATCCGGTACGCGCGGTCCGTGGCCTGGGCCTCGACGGCGGGGTTCCACCAGCGGTCGAAGTGCACGACATGGCCGGCGCGGGTGAGGTTGAGCCCGGTTCCGGCCGCCTTCAGCGACAGCAGGAAGACCGGCGCCTCGCCCGCCTGGAACCGGTTGACCATGGCCTCGCGCTCCGCGACCGGCGTACCACCGTGCAGGAACTGGGTACGGACGCCGCGTACGGCCAGGTGCTGTTCCAGCAGCCGGGCCATCTGGACGTACTGGGTGAACACCAGCACGCTCGCGTCCTCGGCCAGGATCGTGTCGAGGAGTTCGTCGAGCAGCTCGACCTTGCCCGACCGGTCCGCGATGCGGGGCCGTTCCTCCTTGAGGTACTGGGCCGGGTGGTTGCAGATCTGTTTGAGCGCGGTCAGCAGTTTCACGACCAGTCCACGGCGCGCGAAGCCCTCGGCGCCGGAGATCTCGGCCATGGTCTCCCGCACCACCGCCTCGTACAGGCCGGTCTGTTCGGCGGTCAGCGACACCGCGCGGTCGGTCTCGGTCTTGGGCGGCAGCTCCGGCGCGATGCCCGGGTCCGACTTGCGGCGGCGCAGGAGGAACGGGCGCACCAGTGCGGCGAGCCGTTCGGCGGCTCCAGGATCGTTGCCGCCCTCGACCGCGCTGGCGTAGCGGGTACGGAAGGTGCCCAGCCGCCCGAGCAGGCCGGGGGTCGTCCAGTCGAGGATGGCCCACAGCTCGGAGAGGTTGTTCTCCACCGGGGTTCCGGTGAGCGCGACGCGTGCCCGCGCTCCGATGGTCCGCAGCTGTTTGGCGGTCGCCGAGTACGGGTTCTTGACGTGCTGGGCCTCGTCCGCGACGACCATGCCCCAGTCGGCCCCGGCGAGCCGGGGGGCGTCCAGCCGCATCGTCCCGTACGTGGTGAGGACGAACTCTCCGTCGGCGAGTCCTTCCAGGGAGCGCGACGCGCCGTGGAAGCGGCGTACGGGAGTGCCGGGCGCGAACTTCTCGATCTCCCGCTGCCAGTTGCCCATGAGGGAGGTGGGGCACACCACCAGCGTCGGTCCCGCGGCGGAGTCGACGCCCTGGCGGTGCAGGTGCAGCGCGATCAGCGTGATGGTCTTGCCCAGCCCCATGTCGTCGGCGAGACAGCCGCCGAGGCCGAGCGAGGTCATGGTGTTGAGCCAGTTCAGACCGCGCAGCTGGTAGTCGCGCAACGTCGCGGTGAGCGCGGTGGGCTGGGGGACCGTCCGGTTCCCGCCCGCCTCCGGATCGGCCAGCCGGTCCCGCAGCTGCTGGAGCCAGCCCGTCGCCGCCACCTCGACGCGGCGGCCGTCGACCTCGGTGGACCCGGTCAGTGCGGCGCCGAGCGCGTCGATGGGTGTGACCTTGCGGTCCTGCGTCTCGCGAGCCCGGCGCGCTTCCTCCGGGTCGATGAGCACCCACTGGTCGCGAAGGCGCACCACCGGCCTGCCGGCTTCCGCGAGGCGGTCGAGCTCTTCGCGGGTGAGCTTCTGGTCGCCGAGTGCGAACCACCAGTTGAAGGCGAGCAGCGCGTCGGCGGAGAGGAAGGACGGCGTGTCCGACGCGGTGCGGTCGGGCCCCTTGGGGCCGTCCTGGCCGTCGTCGGTCTCATGCGGGTCCACCGGGCCGATCACCGCGCGAGCGGTGAGCTTCCGGGCCAGCTCCTTGGGCCAGTGGACCTGGACGCCGGTGGCGGCGAGCGCCCGCGCCGCGGGACCCAGAAGTTCGGCGATCTCCTCGTCCGCGGGGTCGACGGAGTCCGGCACGGCGGCCGACAGGAGAGGTGTCAGCGGAGGCCAGGCGCGTGCGGCGCGGCGCAGCGCGAGCAGGGCGTCCATCCGGGCCCGCGGGCCGAAAGCCGCAGTCGTCGGAGCGGTGCCCGCCCAGACGTCGGCCGCATCGGCGACGAGCGTCGGGTCGCTGACACTGTGGATCTGCAGAACGGCCCGGAAAGTCGGCCCTGCAGGAGCCTCACTCTCCATTCCGGTTGTGCTCTCCGTCGACTCCCCGATACCGGAGACCTCGATCCGGAGAGAGAGCCGTACCCCGGCGTCGTGGCCGGCTGCCACATCAGCTGCCCACCCGCGCTGATCAGCAATCTTCTGCGGTTCTTTGGCAGCGAAGGCGGGGGTTCCGGTGGCGATCCCCGCGGCTGGGGTGCGCGGGAGGCTGTCGGCAACGGCGTCCAGGAATGCGCGCAGAAGCGCTTCCGGTTCGGCCAGCAGGGCGGGCTCGGCCGCCTCGTCGAGCGGGACCGCGTGGGCGGTGGGCGGCATCGCCGCCGCGAGCGTCCGGATCCTTTCGAAGTCCTCGGCCGTGAGCGGGCCGGCCCGCCAGGCGTCGTGATCGGTGGCACTCAGTCCCGGCAGGAGCAGTCCGCGAGCGGCGAGTTGCAGTGCGAGCAGTCCCGCGGCGCCCCAGAACGCGGTGGCGGGGGAGGCGTTCGCGCCCGCGCGCGCCCGTGTGAGAACCGGCAGGGCTTCCCTTACGGACAGGAGCAGAGCCGGTACCACGTACGGCAGGCCGTCCGCCCCGACGACGGTCAGTTCCCGCTGAATCCCGGGGGCCTCGGGAGGGGTGCTACCGTCCGGGTTCCAGAACGCGATCAGGCCGGTACGGGCCGGATCCGCGGGGAGGAAGACTGCGGAGCAGCGGGACAGTTCAGAGATCTCGGAAAGCGTTGCCGCAGGAAGCCTGTGCACAGCGATGTCAGATTCCTCAAATTTGACTAGTGGGGCCGGGGTCGCCGAGGGTACTCCACCCGACGCTCCTTCCGGGAGAAATGCGCTGTGATTCAGGTCACTCATTTCTGCCTTCAGGGACTCGTGGTGTAGCCAGCACCACCAACCGTGCTGGGGGCATGCCCCCGGAAAGGCCGGGTGGTGGCGCCATGGCTGCCGCGTGCCTCCCATCCGTACGTTTCATGAGGTCAGCGCAGATGCCCAGAGACCGGAGACGTCATGCCCCAGGCGGTAGCCACCGTTGCTGAACACACTCGCGACGGATCGGAGGTACCCGGCGACTCCGAGAGCCTCGGCAGCTCCACTGGTTCCGGTAACGCCGGGAGCGATTTCGCGCCCCTCCTGCGGGCCGTCAGGAGCGAAGGGCTCCTGGAGCGTCGCGCCGGCTGGTACGCGGCGGGCATCGCGGTCAACTTCGTCGCTCTCGGAGCCGTGATCACCGGCCTGGTCCTCCTCGGCAACACCTGGTGGTCCCTGCTCCTCGCCCTGCCGCTCGCCCTGGTGTGGTCCCGGATGGCCTTCGTCGGGCACGACGCGGGGCACTCCCAGATATCGAGCAACCGCAGGACGAGCCGGAACATCGGGCTGGTCCATTCCAACCTGCTCCTCGGGATGAACGAGGCGTGGTGGAACGACAAGCACAACCGCCACCACGCGAACCCCAACCACATCGACAAGGACCCCGACGTCGGCGTCGGGGCGCTGGTGTGGACGCAGAAGCAGGCGGCGCAGCGCGAAGGCTTCGCACGCTGGCTCACGCGCAACCAGGCCCGGCTCTTCTTCCCGATGCTGCTCCTCGAAGGCATCGCCCTCAAGGTCTCCGGCTTCCAGTTCCTGCGCAACCAGCCCGTGCGTGACAGGGCCGTCTCGGGCCTCCTGATGGTCGGCCACCTCGCGCTGTACGCGACGCTGCTCCTGACCACCATGTCGATCGGCAAGGCCGTCGTGTTCGCCCTTGTGCACCACGCGCTGTTCGGTCTCCACCTGGGCATGGCCTTCGCGCCGAACCACAAGGGCATGGAGATGCCCGACCCCGACGGCGAACGCTGGGGCCACCTCCAGCGCCAGGTCCTCACCTCGCGCAACGTCCGGGGCGCAGTCCTCACCGACTGGTTCCTGGGCGGGCTGAACTACCAGATCGAGCACCACCTCTTCCCGAGCATGCCCCGACCCCACCTCCGTCGCGCCCAGCCGCTGGTCAAGGCCCACTGCCAGGCGATCGGCATGCCGTACGCGGAGACTGGACTCATCGAGTCCTACCGGCAGGCGCTGACACACATGCACGAGGTCGGCGAACCGCTCCGATAAGGGTGGCGGTTCCCAGGAACCGATGGACGCGTACAAGCGTTCACACAGCAGGAGCGGCTCCGGCCGCGAAGGAGGCGTGGACCATGTCCAACGGTGCAAAGATCGCCATCGGGGGAGTTGTCGCGGCAGCCATCCTGTGGCCGCTCATCGGATTCTGGTGGACCCTGCTCGTGCTCATCGGGGTGCCGGCAGTGGGATATCTGATGCTGGACCCGTCCCAGCGACGCAGGCTCCGCAGGGTCGGCCGCAAGGAGATAGGCCGCTGACCCGGCGCCGATAGCCCCCTGCCGCGCCGCAGCGCCGCCCGCCCCGCGGGCGGCGCTCGGGCGCGCTCAGGCCGGCCGGACGGCCATGTCGTCCAGCGCCTTCAGCAGGCCGGGCAGCTCCGGCCCGCGCCCGATCGGCAGCACCTCGCCCGGCTCCTCGTCCAGCAGGACGAACGCGATGTCGTCGGTCCTGGCGACCAGGGACCAGCCGGGACCGTCGACGCGCAGGGTGCGGGCGCCGCCCGGGGCGAAGGCGGACCGGATGCGGCCGGGCGGTGGCGGCGCGTCGGCGTAGGCGCGGGCTTCGTCGAGAACCCTCCGTATGCCGGGATGCCGGCCGGAGGGATCGGCTGCGGAGCCGCTGACCTCCGCCTCGGCCTCGCCGGCGCCCTCCTGGGAGTCGGCAGCGTCTTCTTGCGCGTTCCCGGCGTCCGCCTGGGGCTCGGCAGCGTCTTCCTGCCCCGCCTCCGTGTCTTCCTGGGTGTCCGGGGCGCCGGCCTTCTCAGGCGCCCGGCCGAAGGCCGTCTCGTCGTCGACCTGCTCGCGCCACGCCTCCCACTGCGAGGCGATCTCGTCCGCGCCCAGGCGCCGCTGCGCGGGCCCCCACGTCTCCGTGTCCGGCGAAGTCAGCGGGAGGGGTTCTTCGCCCTCCGCGTCCGGGTCCGGCAGCGGATCGTGCGGAGCGGGTACGCCGGGCGCCGCGACCGCGACCGCGAGCGGCCAGCCCGGCAGGGCGCAGACCACCGAACGGTCGTCGGGCGAGAGGTCGTACTCCATACCGCAGTCCCAGGAGGCGATGGCCACCGCGACCAGGGAGACGTCGTCGACGACCACGGTCCAACGGGCTCCGCCACCGTCCTGGCCCAGCACGAGACCGTACCCCTCGGCGTAGGGCTCGAGGGCCAGCGCGCCACACGCGGCCACGTAGTCGTCGCCCAGCACACTCGGGAACTGCGCGGGCGTCAACAGCACCGCGGTCAGCACATACAGTGCGTCGTCGTCGGCGACCGTGTCGTGCGTCCCGGCCACAGCGCCCTCCTCGTTCTCGTCACGGCTTGTCCGTCGGCGCACCTTAACCAGTCGGTAACCCCATCGTCGAGGCCCTGACAAGGGAGGTCGCGGCCGGGGGCGTACCGCCGGCCGCCCGTCCGAATGCGTCGCCCGGGCCGGGGCAGACACTCCGGGAGCGCCCGGACGACGGTCTCGCGCGAACAGCCGATCCGTCCTTATCCTCGTAAGGGAGGACGTCCGGACGGCGATGGGGGACAGCATGGCGAAGCGGTTCGACCGGCTGAAGGAGATTCAGCAGCTGGACCCGGAACGGGAGTTCCTGGAGATCTACCGGCTGACGGCGGCGTACGAGTTCCCCTGGGACATCGCACGCGCCCTCGAACTCGCCCTGTACCGCACCTATGCCGTTCCCAGCATCGGACGACTGCTGGCGGAGACCGCGGAACTGACGGACCGTTCGCAGAAGAGATACGACGACACCGCCCTCCTTCTGGACACCGTCGTCGAGCACGGCTTCTCCAGCGAGGCCGGCCGCACCGCCGTCCGGCGGATCAACCAGATGCATCGCAGTTACGGCATCAGCAACGACGACATGCGCTACGTGCTGTGCACCTTCGTCGTCACGCCGAAACGCTGGCTGGACACCTACGGATGGCGGCGGCTCTCCAGCCACGAGCTGAGGGCCTTCGCGGCCTACTACCGCACGCTGGGCGCCCACATGGGCATCAAGGGCGTGCCGCAGACGTACGAGGAGTTCGAGCACACCCTCGACGCCTACGAGGACGCGCATTTCGGCTGGGACGAGGGTGCGCGCGAGGTGTCCGACGCCACGCTCGCGCTGATGGCCTCCTGGTATCCGAAGCCCCTCGACCGCATCGCACGCGGGGCCAGCCTCGCGCTGCTGGACGACTCGTTGCTGCGGGCCTTCCGTTACGAACGGCCGGGGCCCGTCGCCCGCGGGCTGACCCGCACGGCGCTGCGTCTGCGTGCCCGAGCGGTACGCCTCCTGCCGCCCCGTTCCACCGCGCACTACGCACGCCTGAATCCTGAGATCAAGGGATACCGGAACGGCTACGAGGTCGCGTCGCTCGGTACGTTCCCGACCCCGGGTGTGCGTGGCTGCCCGGTCGCGCACGTGCGAGGGTCAGAGGCGCCCGTCGAGTGACTCCAGCGTGGTGTGCAGCCAGCGCAGTTCCGCTTCCGTGGTGGCCCGGGCGATCGTGAGAATGCCCCGGCGGAACGGATCGTCCAGTTCCTCCGCGCGCACCGGCCGGTCCCCCTCGTAGAAGAAGCTCGCAGGCTCTTCGAGGAACGCCAGTCGCTGCCGCAGTACATCGGCCTGAGCCGCCGGGTCCGGCAGGTGCCGGAGGAACGCCAGGAGTACGAACCAGCGGTTCTCGTCGGTGATGTCCCCCCGTGCGGGGAGGGTGAGGCGCCGAAGCAGCTCAGCCCTGCCCTCGTCGGTCAGGGTGAGTACGTGGCGCGGGGCCGCCGTGGCACCCGGCTGCGTTTCCCGGGCCAGCAGCCCCGCCTTCTCCAGCCGTTTGATCGCCGGATAGAGCGTGCTCTCCGCGACCGGCCGCACATGTCCGGTGAGGGCAGTGATGCGTTTGCGCAGCTCGTAGCCGTGCAGCGGGGCGGCGTACAGGAATCCAAGGATGGCGAGCTCCAGCATGCCCGCATTCTGCCGCACGGCGGGTACAGCGGCGACGTCATACTTCGCTGGCGCTATACATCGGCGCCGATGTATCGTGCGGGTCCGATGGTGTGCGAGGCATGCGGTGGAGCGCTGCGGCGGCGGTGGAGGAGTGGGTCGATGTACGAGGCGAAGTTCGACGAGCAGGGCAGCAGGATCCGGTGGACGGAATCGGGAACGAGGACGGAGGGCGGCGGAGAGGCAACCGTCTATGTGCACGGGCTGGGGGCGATGTCGGCCGCCTATCACGCCCATATCGCCGCCGCCCCGGCGCTCGCGGGGCGGCGCTCGCTCTTCGTCGACCTGCCGGGGCACGGCATCAGCGACCGTCCCGCGGACTTCGGGTACACCCTGGAGGACCATGCCGGCGCGCTGGCCGCCGTGCTGGACGGAGCAGGGGTGCGCGGGGCGGAGCTCGTCGGACACAGCATGGGCGGCGCGGTCGCCGTCGTACTCGCTTACCGCCGACCCGAGCTGGTCGCGCGCCTGGTGCTCGCCGAGGGCAATCTCGATCCGTACACCTCGCCGCCGACCGGAAGCAGCGGGATCGCGTCGTGGACCGAGGAGACCTTTGTCCACGGAGGCGGTTTCGACCGTGTGCTGGAGCGCGTCGGCCCGACCTGGGCGGCGACGATGCGGCTGGCGGACCCGCTGGCGCTGCACCGCACCGCGATCGGGCTGATGCGTGGCACCGACCCCACCATGCGGCGGATGCTCATGGAGTCGACCGCGGAGCGGACCTATCTCCAGGGAGCCCTGAGTGGTGAACTCCCGGGCGCGGACGGGCTCGTGGCTTCGGGGGTTCGCGTACTCACCGTTCCCGGCGCGGGGCACAACATCATGTTCGACCGGCCCGACGCCCTGGTGGGAGCCATCGCCGGACGCTTCGAGTGACGCGGTGCGTGTGACGCGGTGCGTGTGACGCGGTGCGTGTGACGCTTCGGGTCAGCCGACGCGTTCGGCGCGGACGAGGAAGCGGTGGTCCTCGTCGACGTACGCGTCCATGCGCCACCCCGAAGCGGCCAGCAGGGGGCCGAGCCGGGGTTCGGCCCGCAGGTCGTCATCGGTGATCGCCCGGCCGTGGCGGGCCGCGAGTGCGGCCCGGCCGACCGGGTGGAACAGGGCCAGCTGCCCGCCCAGCCGCACCACGCGCGCCAGCTCCCGCAGCGCCGGCCCGGGGTGCGCGAGATGCGAGATCAGGCCGGCCGCGAACACGGCATCGAGCGACCGGTCCCGCAACGGCAGCCGTGCCACGTCGGTGAGGAGCAGCGCACCGCTGCGGTCGCGGCCGGCCCGTACCGCCGTCTCCAGCATGGCGGGGGTGAGATCCGCGCCCAGGACCGTGCCCTCGGGGCCGACCGCCGCGCGCAGGGCGTCCAGCGCGCGGCCCGTTCCGCAGCCAGCGTCGAGCACGGCGTCACCGCGCCGCAGCCGGAGGTCTTCCACGGCGGCCGTGTACGCCGGCCCGTCATCGGGAAAGCGACTGTCCCAGTCGGCGGCGCGAACGGAGAAGAAGTCCTGCACGTGTGTGCGGTCGTCAGTCATACGCACATGATCGCGCAGTCCTCAAGTGAACGAAACGGTCAGAAACGGTGTGCATGTTCGAGCGCTGGGCGATCGTTCGGGAACATCTCTCTGTCATATTTCATCAGCTTTCGAACTGCGCCCCTGGCGTGCGCCCCAGGGCGGACTAGCGTCCCCGAGTCATGGGACACCTGGACCACGCCACTTTCGGCTGGCTTACACCCGCACTGTCGTACGCGATGGCATGCATCGGAGCCGCGCTCGGACTGCGCTGCACCGTGCGCGCGCTCAACACGAGCGGCCGATCGCGTCGCAACTGGCTGCTCACCGCCGCCTCCGCCATCGGCACCGGCATCTGGACGATGCACTTCGTCGCCATGCTCGGGTTCGGTGTCACGGGCACCGACATCCGGTACAACGTGCCACTCACCCTGCTCAGCCTGCTCGTCGCCATGGTGGTGGTCGGGGCCGGGGTCTTCGCCGTCGGATACGGCCGAGGCAAGCCCCAGGCCCTGCTGATCGGAGGGCTCACCACCGGACTCGGCGTCGCGAGCATGCACTACATCGGCATGCTCGCCCTGCGGTTGCACGGCACGATCCGGTACGACCCGCTCCTGGTGACGCTCTCCGTGGTCATCGCGGTCGTCGCCGCGACCGCCGCGCTCTGGGCCGCGCTCAACATCAAGACCCCGGGTGCCGTCGCCCTCGCCTCCCTCGTCATGGGAGCGGCGGTCAGCAGCATGCACTACACCGGCATGCTCGCCGTCGACGTGGAGGTCGTCCCGTCCGGAAGCCAGTTGTCCGGGGCCACGGTCATGCAGTTCATCTTCCCGCTCGCCGTCGGCCTCGGCTCCTACCTCTTCCTCACCTCGGCCTTCGTCGCCCTGTCGCCCACGGCCCGGGAGCAGGCCGCCTACGCCTCGGCCCAACGTCCCGGCCGGGCGCCCGCCGAACCCGTACGGAACCCCGCGGACGTCCAAGCCGCCCCGGCCCCCTGACACACCCAGAGCCCACACCGGAACGAGGAGGCCATGCGCCCACCCCGCACGACCCCGGAGCCCGGCGCGCCCGCCGCCCGGCCCGCACCTCCGACACGCGGACGGCGCGCGCACGCGGGGCCGCCGGCCGACGAACGACAAGAGCGCGAGACATGGGCACCCGCGCCGGACGAACAGCCCGAGCCGCGCCGCCTGTCCCTGCGCCCCAGGACCGTACGGGCCAAGATCATCTCCTTGCTCATGGTGCCCGTCGTCTCGCTGCTCGCCCTGTGGGGGTTCGCCACCGTCACCACGGCCCAGGACGTGGCCCGCCTGCGCCAGTTGCAGCGCGTGGACTCCACCGTGCGGGGACCGGTCTCGGGCGCCGTCGACGCGCTCCAGGCCGAACGCAAGGCGGCGCTGCGCCAACTCGTCGCCCCCGACCGCGGACACGCCGCCGAACTGCGGCAGGACGCCAAGCGCACCGACACCGCCCTGGCCGCGCTCAGGCTCGGCGAGAACCACACGGTCGCCGACGCGGGCGGTCTGCCGGCCGGGGTCGCGGACCGCCTCACCACCTTCCTGGACCGCACCCGGCCGCTCGCCGCGCTGCGCACCCGTCTGCTGGAGCCGCCGGCCGGCGAAGCCGTGGACCGGGACACGAAAGCCGGCCAGGACGCCGCGTACACGCAGTACACCGAGGCCATCACGGCGGCGTTCGGCGTCTCCGGTGCGCTCACCGGCATCCAGGACGCCGAACGCGGATCCGACGCCCGCGTCCTGCTCGAACTGAACCGGGCCGGCGAGATGCTCTCCCGGGAAGACGCGCTGCTCGCCACGGCCGCGCTCACCGGAACCCTCGAAGGCCCCGGACTCCGCCGGTTCACGGGTGCCGTGGAGAGCCGCCGCGGCCTCGCCGAAACGGCCGGCGCCGACCTCCCCGCAGCCGAGGGAAGGACATGGCGAGCCCTCACCGGCGGGGGCGCCTACCGGGGGATTCAGGCAGCCGAGGAGAAGGTCCTCGCCGCGACGCCCGGCCGCAAGGCAGCGCGGGCGGTCCCCGCCGCCGTATGGGGCCGGGACGCCGCGAGCGTACGTGCCGAGCTGCGCGCGATCGAGACGGGCGCCGCCCGGGACGCGGCGGACCGTGCCGATCCGCTGGCCGGTGGGCTGCTGAGTCCGGCCGGGGCGGCAGTCCTCTTCGGCTTCCTCGCCGTGGCCGCCTCGCTCGTCATCTCCGTACGCATCGGCCGCGCGCTCGTCGTCGAGCTCGTGAGCCTCCGCAACAGCGCCCTGCAGATCGCCCGGCACAAACTGCCCCACGCCATGCAGCGTCTGCGGGAGGGGGAGGAGCTCGACATCGAGTCCGAGGCACCTCCCGGCCGGTCCTCGCACGACGAGATCGGCCAGGTGGGCGAGGCACTCGACACCGTCCACCGGGCCGCGCTCAGCGCTGCCGTCGAGCGCGCCGAGCTCGCCAGCGGCATCTCCGGCGTCTTCGTCAACCTGGCCCGCCGCAGTCAGGTGCTGGTCCACCGCCAGCTCAACCTGCTGGACGGCATGGAGCGCCGCGCCGAGGACCCCAACGAGCTGGGTGACCTCTTCCGGCTCGACCACCTGACCACCCGCATGCGCCGCCACGCCGAAAGCCTGATCATCCTGTCCGGATCGGCTCCCGGGCGGGCCTGGCGGATGCCCGTACCGCTGACCAACGTCGTACGCGCGGCCGTCTCGGAGATCGAGGACTACGCACGGGTCGAGGTGCGCCAACTGCCCGACGCGGCGGTCAAGGGCGACGCGGTCGCCGACCTGACCCATCTGCTCGCCGAACTCATCGAGAACGCCGCGCAGTTCTCCCCGCCGCACACCAAGGTGCGCATCAGCGGAGAACCCGTGGGCAACGGCTACGCGCTGGAGATCGAGGACCGGGGGCTGGGCATGGGTGGGGAACTCCTCGCCCAGGCCAACCGGAGGATCGAACAGTCCGAGACGCTCGACCTCTTCGACAGCGACCGGCTCGGGCTCTTCGTCGTGAGCCGCCTCTCCGCCCGCCACCAGATCAAGGTCAAGCTCCGCACCTCGCCCTACGGGGGGACGACCGCGGTCGTCCTCGTACCGACCGCGTTGCTGCCGAGCGGACTGCCCGCGGCCGAGACACCCCGCGCGGCGGGCACCGGCCCCGCTACGGCGACGACGGACCGGGACGACACCGACAGGCCGGACCCGCGCTCCGGCCCGGGTCGCAGGCGTCCCACCGCGTTCCCCGCCCCGGTCGCGGTCCCCGCCATCGAGTCGGCGCCCGGCCCCGGTTCCGCACCCGTCACGAGCCTGCGCCAACGTCAGCGTCCGCGCCCCGGGGACGACGCCAAGCCGGGCCGCCCCCGCCTTTCGGACCGGCCGGACCGCACGGTCCGGACGCCCACCACCCCCGCGCCGGACCACCCGGACAGCGGTGACGACAGCGACCTGCCCCGTCGCGTCCGGCAGGCCAGCCTCGTACCCCAGTTGCGCGAGGAACCACGCCCCGAACCGGCTCCCCGGGGCAGCGCCGACGGCGCTTCGCCGCCCGCCGAACGCACCCCGGAACAGGCCCGCGACCGCATGACCGCCTACCGCAACGGCTGGGTCCGCGGTGGCGGCCCGGCGCCCGGGCGTACGCCCCCGCAGGCAGCCCCCACAAGCCACCGGCCGAACAGCGGGCCCCGTCGGCCCATCGAAGGAGACCAGGCATGACCGTGAACGAATGGACGGCGGGGGCGCGTCGCTCCGGCGAACTCGACTGGTTGTTGGACGACCTGGTGACGCGGGTCGGCGAGGTGCGGCACGTCGTCGTGCTCTCCAGCGACGGTCTGGCCGTCGGCGCCTCCAGCGCGCTCAGCCGGGAGGACGCCGAGCACCTGGCCGCGGTGGCATCCGGCTTCCACAGCCTCGCCAAGGGGGCGGGCCGGCACTTCAGGGCGGGGGGAGTGCGTCAGACCATGGTCGAGATGGACGACGGCTTCCTCTTCGTCGCCGCGGCCGGGGACGGTTCGTGCCTCGCGGTGCTCAGCACCGCCGCCGCCGACATCGGCCTGGTGGCGTACGAGATGGCGCGCCTCGTGAAGCGTGTCGGCGAGCATCTGCGGACCCCTCCGCGGCTCGTCGGACCCCAGACGGCGGGCTGACGGGACGGAGCCGTGCGCATGACCGAGGAACAACCCGAGCACCCGAACACGCCCCGAGGCCCCTCCGGAGCACACGCCCGCTACCCGGCACGGGAGAAGGCGGACGAGGAGGCTCTGCCGGGCAGTCAGTGGTACGACGCCGAAGCCGGGCCGCTGGTGCGTCCCTACGCGATGACGGGCGGACGGACCCAACCCGGGCCCAACGGGGTGCGCTTCGACCTGATCGCGCTCGTCGACGTCGCCGACCCGGCACCCGTCGACGCCGACGAGTCCCTGCTCGGCCCCGAACACCGGGCGCTGCTCACCCTGTGCCGCTGCGAGACGCAGTCGGTCGCGGAACTCGCCGCGGACGCGGACCTTCCGGTGGGCGTCGTGCGGGTACTGCTCGGCGATCTGCTCGAAGCGGGCCATGTAAGGGTCAGCCGGCCGGTCCCGCCCGCCCAGTTGCCCAACGAGCGGATTCTGCGTGAGGTGATCGACGGTCTCCGGGCACTGTGACGACGACGTCCCGGCCCCGCGTGACGACGTCCTGCTGGCGAAAAATCAACCATCCCGTTTCGAACATCGCGTTTCGAATCGCGACCACATACGGGCAATTGACGACCTGCGTTCGGTCGCATCGGTCAAAAGTGATCACACCCCTCGGGGTGGGCTCCGTGCTTGTCATGCTGTCCCCGTACTGATGCCCCTCCTTGTCCCACCGATGCCGCAACGATGCCCGAAGATACTCGACCGAGCTCGACAAGATGGCTCTGACCTGCGCTCATACATCTTGAGGCTCATGCGTGAGAGAAGTGATCGATGCCCTCCGAGCACGTGGGAAACGCCGACACCGTGGGCGGGGAGGAAGGCGGCGAGTCCACCGCCCTCGCTCTGAAGATTTTGGTCGCCGGCGGCTTCGGGGTCGGGAAAACGACCCTGGTCGGTGCCGTGAGTGAAATCAGGCCATTGCGCACCGAGGAGCTTCTCAGCGAGGCCGGACAGACGGTCGACGACACCGGCGGAGTCGACCAGAAGACCACCACGACCGTGGCCATGGACTTCGGCCGCATCACCATCAGGTCCGGGCTGTCGTTGTACCTGTTCGGCACGCCGGGGCAGGACCGCTTCTGGTTCCTCTGGGACGAACTGTCCCAGGGCGCACTCGGGGCGGTGGTTCTCGCCGACACCCGGCGCCTGGAGGACTGCTTCCCGGCCGTCGACTACTTCGAGCACCGCCACATTCCCTTCGTCGTCGCAGTGAACTGCTTCCCGGGCGCCCGCACCTACGGGGCGCAGGACGTGTCCCGGGCCCTGGACCTCGATGAGGGCACGCCGGTCGTGCTGTGCGACGCGCGCGACCGCGACTCCGGAAAGGAAGTCCTGATCCGCATGGTCGAGTACGCGGGGCGCATGCACACGGCCCGGCTTCTCGACTCCGTGAGCTGAGACCGGCGGGGAGGGCCGCCGCTGACAGGTGACAGCGCCGATCGCCGTCGGCTGCCAGCGGCGGCCCTCCCCAGCCGATCGGCACCTTGCCTGTGCGTGTGCCCTCCGAAACGAAGAAACGCTGTGCGCCCTGCGCCATGTGGTGTGCCATGAAGCCGGGCTCGGACGAGGAAGGGGCGTGGCGCGAAGCGGCGCCCCGACGGACGAGAGGCGCTTGCCCCTGCGGGAGCGGTACGCGAGGCTTACGCGCGATGTGGGGAACGTATGAGCGGGGAGGACGAGCGCATGGCGTTGGACCGGGGACTTGACTGGCTCCTTGACGATCTGACCGGTCGGGTGGAGCACGTACGGCACGCCTTGGTGCTGTCGAACGACGGCCTCGTGACGGGGGCGAGCACGGGCCTGGCGCGCGAGGACGCGGAGCACCTCGCCGCGGTGTCGTCGGGTCTGCACAGCCTGGCCCGTGGATCGGGGCGGCACTTCAGGGCCGGACGGGCACGGCAGACCATGGTGGAGTTCGACGAGGCACTGCTGTTCGTGACGGCCGCGGGCGAAGGCAGCTGCCTCTGTGTGCTGAGTGCGGCCGAGGCCGATGTCGGCCAGGTCGCCTACGAGATGACTCTGCTCGTGAACCGAGTGGGCGAACATCTCGGCGTCGGGATACGCAACGGCGGAAGCGACGGACCAAGCCGCCTCTGACCTGCGTCTTTCGTTCGGCTGCGACGTTATCCACAGGCCGAACGGGGAGAGCCTCCTCCGGGCTACCGTGATGACACGGAGTAATCGAGCCTCACGGGGGAGGACAGTCATGGCTGTTACGGAAGCGACGCGCGTACACGCCGTCGGAACGGGCGGCGGGGCCACGGTGGCGGCGGGCCGCGCCGCACAGGAACTGGAGCTCAGGCGTGGTGAGTTCGAGCTGGCCGTGCACCTCGGGCTGATCGGGGTCACTGCGGGGCAGGGTGGCGGGCGGCCGAGGGTTCCCGTCGAGGAGATCGACCGGCTGCGGGCTCAGGCCGGATTCCCGGAAGCTCTGCGGGAGCGGGTGCGCACCGTGGGGACGGCGGAGGGGGCCGCACTGCTCGGGATCAGCCCGGTCAGGTTCACGCGGCTGGCCCGCGTGGGGTGCGTCTCCCCGGTCTCCTTCTATCTCAATCGCTACCGCGCGGTGGTCTGGCTCTATCTTGCCGAGGAGCTGGCCCGGTTCGCCACGCGTGAACCCGGGCTGCTCGCCGGGAAGAGCCCGGTGGGCATGCGCACGATGCTGGAAGCGGGCACCGACTGGCGGGCGCGCAACTGGCGTTCGGGCAGGATCGACCGCTTGCTCGGCGGCACCGGGGACGCGTGGGTGCGCGCTGCCGTGCAGGCGTCCGCGCTGGATCCGGTCCAGCTCGCGGAGGTGGTCGACGATCCGTACGAGCGTGCCTACCTGGCCAGGGTCAGGCCGGAACCGATCTTCGGCCGACCAGGGTCAGTGAGCGGGAGGGAGATCATGGAGCGGTTGATGCTCGCCGACGATCCGGACGAGATTCTGTGGCGGCGGGTCAATCTGACCCTGGAGCTGGACCGGGCACGTGAGACCAGGCCCGCCCCGCGTCCGGGCGAGGCCCGAGGCCGCCCGGTCGCACCGGAGCGGGCGGGCGGGGTGCGGCCGGACGCCACGGCCGCGGTCGGGGAGCCTGAGCAGAACGGCGAACGGGGAGCGGGGCCGGGGCTGTTGGCCCGACTCGGACTGCGCAGGAGGGCGACCGCTCCATAGGTGCTCGGCCGCTGACCGGGGGACCCGGGGGT
Organism: Streptomyces sp. NBC_00234; assembly: GCF_036195325.1. NCBI lineage: Bacteria > Bacillati > Actinomycetota > Actinomycetes > Kitasatosporales > Streptomycetaceae > Streptomyces > Streptomyces sp. NBC_00234. The sequence goes on from NZ_CP108101.1 coordinate 7,900,590, forward strand.
ACCTGCCGTCGAGGTCCTGGCCGGCGTCGTGGGCAAAGAATTCGCGGGCTGCTGAGGCAGAAGGCATCCTGATGCCCATGTTGATCAGAGAAGCCACCACCGAGGACTGGCCCGCGATCTGGCCGTTCTTCCACGAAATCGTCGCCGCGGGCGATTCGTTCACCTATCCCGTCGACCTTTCCAGGGACGAGGCGCGGGAGTGGTGGCTCGTGCCCGCGCCGAGCCTGGCGGTTGTCGCGGTCGACGACTCCGGCACGGTGCTGGGGACGGCCAAGATGAACCGGAACCACATGGGCAACAGCTCGCACATCGCCAGCGCGAGTTACATGGTCGACCCCGCCCACTCGGGCAAGGGCGTGGGCCGGGCGCTGTGCCAGTACAGCGTGGACTGGGCCCGCACCGCCGGGTTCCGGGCGATGCAGTTCAACGCCGTGGTGGAGACGAACGTGTACGCGGTGCGGCTGTACCGGTCGCTCGGGTTCGAGGTGGTGGGGACCCTGCCCGAGGGCTTCAACCATCCGGTCGAGGGCTACGTCGGGCTGCACGTCATGCACAAGGCTCTCTGAACGGGGCGCCCGCTGTCCGGGCCGGGCGTCCGCCGTCGCAGAATGGCAGTGAAAGATCGTCCACGACCGGCGGAAGACACGCCCAGGCCCTGACCGGAGCGCATAGATGAACGACGACACCGTCCTGCTGCACACCGAAGGCCGCACCCTTCACATCACGCTCAACCGGCCGCGGGCTCTCAACGCGCTGACCCACGCCATGGTGCGGCGCATCGACGAAGGGCTCGCGACCGCCGAGCAGGACGACTCGGTCGTCGCCGTCGTGATCAGTGGGGCGGGGGAGCGGGGACTGTGCGCCGGCGGGGACATCCGTTCCATCCATGACGACGCGCGCGCCGGGGGCGAGGCGTCCTTGGCGTTCTGGCGCGACGAGTACCGGCTCAACGCCCGTATCGCCCGATTCCCCAAGCCGTACGTCGCGCTGATGGACGGCATCGTCATGGGCGGCGGGGTAGGAGTGTCGGCCCATGGTGATGTCCGCATCGTCACGGAGCGCTCCCGCGTCGCCATGCCCGAGACCGGAATCGGATTCGTTCCCGATGTCGGTGGCACCCACCTGCTGGCGTCGGCGCCCGGCGAGCTCGGCACCCATCTGGCGCTCACCGGGCAAGCGGTCGGTGCCGCGGATGCCGTGCTGTGCGGGCTGGCCGACCACTTCGTCCCCTCGGAGCGGCTGGCGGACCTCACCGCGGCGCTCGCCGGGTGCACCGGTCCCGCCGACGTGGAGAGGACGGTGCTCGGGTACGCGGGTGAGGCGCCCGAAGGCGAGCTCGCCACGCAGCGTGCGTGGATCGATGCCTGCTACGAGGCCGACAGCGTCGAGGAGATCATCGACCGGCTCAACGCCACGGGCGTGACCGCGGCGAAGGAGACCGCCGAAGCACTCCTCGCCAAGTCGCCCACCTCGCTCAAGGTCACGCTCGCCGCCGTTCGCCGGGCGCGCCGCCTCGACGGCCTGGAAGCGGTGCTCGACCAGGAGTACCGCGTCTCCTGCCGTGCCTTCACCGGGCACGATCTGGTCGAGGGCGTACGCGCACAGATCATCGACAAGGACCGCGCCCCCAAGTGGCGGCCGGCCGAACTCGCGGACGTCTCCGAGGCCGCGGTCGCGCGATACTTCGCCCCGCTCGGTGATCAGGAGCTGGGCCTCGGCTCGCCCCTGTAGAACGAGCCGAACGCGTCGACCCCGCAGACCACCCGGGCGTGCCCGGATCCCCCGACGGCCGGAAAGCGGCCAGGTGCGGATCCGGTGCGCCCGGTGGGTCAGTCGTGCCGCAGCCGTGCCGCCGCGCGGTCCCAGCCCGTCCGGTCCGGCTGGGGGCTGTAGTGGCGGAGGTCCTGAGTTTCGGCGACCAGCCGGCGCATGTCGGCGAGGTCGCCCACCAGGCCGTGGGCCCGCGCCTGGACCAGGATGTTGCCGAGTGCCGTCGCCTCGGCCGGTCCCGCCGTCACCGGCAGACCGGTCGCGTCGGCCGTCCACTGGCACAGCAGCTCGTTGCGTGAACCGCCACCGACCAGATGGATGCGGGTCAGTTCCCGGTCCGCCAGCTCCGCCGCCTCCCGCAGGGTCCGGCGATGAGCAAGGGCCAGGCTCTCCAGTACGCACCGCACATAGCCACCCGGACTGTCCGGCGGAGTCTGCCCGGTCCGTACGAGGAAGGCGTCGATCCGTGCGGGCATGTCACCCGGCGCCAGGAACTCCTCGTCGTCGGGGTCCAGGATCGCGGCGAACGGCCGTGCCCTGGCCGCGTCGGCGAGGAGATCGGCCAGGCTCGGAGCGCTGCCCTCCCGCTCCCAGGAACGACGGCACTCCTCCAGCAACCACATGCCCATGATGTTGCGGAGATAGCGGACCGTTCCGTCGACCCCGCGCTCATTGGTGAAGTTCGCCGCCCGGGACCGGTCGGACAGCACCGGGCCATCGAGTTCGAGCCCGGCCAACGACCAGGTGCCGCACGAGACATAGGCGAACCCGGGCTCCGTGGCAGGCACGGCGGCGACCGCCGACGCCGTGTCGTGGGAGGCGACCGTCGTCACCGCAGTACCCGCGGGCAGTCCGGTGAACTCGGTGACATGCGGCAGCAGAGTCCCCGCCGGGTCACCGGGTTCCCGCAGCGGCGGAAACAGGGACCGATCCAGCCCCAGCCGCCCGATCAGCGCGTCCGACCACGTGCCGCCGCGCGCGTCCAGGAAACCGGTCGTCGACGCGTTGGTGATCTCCGCGCCCATCGAGCCGGTCAGCCAGTGCACCAGCAGATCGGGCATCAGCAACAGCTTCCGCGCCGCTCGCCACTGGGCCGTCGAGCGGTGTGCGGCCAGTTGGAACACCGTGTTGAACGGCAGATGCTGGAGACCGCCGATGGCATACAGCTCCTGCGCTCCGCAGCGCGCGAGCACCCGCGCGGCGGCGTCGCCGTTGCGGCTGTCCCGGTAGTGGAACGGTAGCCCGAGCAGCGAGCCGTCGGCGTCGAGCAGCCCGTAGTCCACGGCCCACGTGTCGATGCCGATGGACGTGACCGGGCCCAGGCGCCCGGCTGCGCGCAGCCCGTCCAGCACCCCCTGGTACAGGGCGAGTACGTCCCAGCGCAGACCGTCCGGCAGTCGCACCGGGGTGTTGGGGAAGCGGTGTGCCTCGGTCAGTTCCAGCGTGCCGGGGCCGGCCCTGCCCGTGATGACCCGGCCGCTGGTGGCACCGAGGTCCACGGCGGCGAAGACCGCGTTGTGTCGTGAAGTCGCAGGCATTGAGTTACTCATCCGATCCGGGCGGGTCCGCGCACGATCGTCGCCGGGCCCCGGCACGCCGAGCGGCATGCCGGGGCCCGGCGGACAGGGCGTGGTGGTCCCGTACGTGTTCAGCGCAGGAAGGCCGCCGCCACACCGGCGTCGACGGGAATGTGGAGGCCGGTGGTGTGGGTGAGGTCGCCGCCGGTCAGGGCGAAGACGGCGTTGGCGACGTGCTCGGGAAGAACCTCGCGCTTGAGCAGGGTCCGCTGGGCGTAGAACTCCCCGAGCTTGTCCTCCTCGATGCCGTACGTCGCCGCGCGCTGGGCACCCCAGCCCGCAGCGAAGATGCCCGAACCACGCACCACGCCATCGGGGTTGATCCCGTTGACCCGGATGCCGTGCTCTCCGAGTTCCGCGGCCAACAGGCGGACCTGGTGGGCCTGGTCGGCCTTGGTGGCCGAGTAGGCGATGTTGTTGGGGCCCGCGAACACGGCGTTCTTGGACGCGATGTAGATGATGTCCCCGCCGAGGTTCTGCGCCAGCATCACCCGGGCCGCCTCGCGCGAGACGAGGAACGAACCGCGCGCCATGATGTCGTGCTGGAGGTCCCAGTCACGCGCCGTGGTCTCCAGGAGGGGCTTCGAGATCGAGATCCCGGCGTTGTTCACGACGAGGTCCACACCACCGAACGCCAGCACGGCAGACGCGAACGCCTCGGCGATCTGCTCCTCGCCCGTGACGTCGACCGTCACCGCGACGGCCTTGTCGGGCCCCCCGAGCTCCTCCGCGACGGCTACCGCGTTCTCCGCGTCGAGATCCGCGACGACGACGCACGCACCCTCGGCGACCAGCCGCCGAGCGATGGCCCTGCCGATTCCTGAGCCCGCGCCGGTGACGAGAGCGACCCGGGTGGCGAGCGCCTTCGCCTTAGGCATCCGGCGCAGCTTGGCCTCCTCCAGCTCCCAGTACTCGATGCGGAACTTCTCGGACTCCTCGATCGGCGCGTACGAGGAGACGGACTCGGCGCCCCGCATGACGTTGATGGCGTTGAGATAGAACTCCCCGGCGACCCGGGCGGTCTGCTTGTCCTTGCCGAACGAGAACATCCCGACACCCGGCACGAGGACGATCGCCGGGTCTGCGCCCCGCATGGCGGGGGACTCGGCGGTGGCGTGCCGCTCGTAATAGGCGCGGTACGCCTCCCGGTACTCCGCGTGCAGTTCCTTCAGGCGTGTGACCGCCTCGTCCAGCGGCGCGTCGGCGGGCAGGTCGAGGACGAGGGGGCTCACCTTCGTACGCAGGAAATGGTCGGGGCACGAGGTGCCGAGGGCCGCGAGCCGGGGGTGCTCCGCGCGGGACAGGAAGTCCAGGACCGGTTCCGCGTCCGTGAAGTGCCCCACCTGGGCGCGATCGGTGGAAGCGAGACCGCGGATCACCGGGGCGAGTGCGGCGGCACGCGCGCGCCGGAGCACGTCCGGCAGCGCCTCCCGGCCGGCGAGCACGGCGCCGAACGGTTCGGCCCTGCCCCGCCCCTGGAGGAACTCCTCGGCAGTCCGGATCATCCACAGGGCGTTGCGCTCGCACTCCTCGGACGTGTCGCCCCAGGCGGTGATGCCGTGGCCGCCCAGGATCACGCCGACGGCCGCCGGGTTGGCCTCCTTGACCGCGGCGATGTCCAGACCGAGCTGGAAGCCCGGCCTGCGCCAGCCCACCCAGGCCACCTTGTCCCCGAAACACTCGGCAGTGAGCTTCTCGCCGTCCGCGGAGCACGCCAGCGCGATGCCCGAGTCCGGGTGCAGATGGTCGACGTGCGCGGCCTCGACCAGCGCGTGCATCGCCGTGTCGATCGAGGGAGCGGCGCCGCCCTTGCCGTGCAGGCAGTAGTCGAACGCGGAGACCATCTCGTCCTCGCGTTCCACGCCCGGGTACACGTCCTTGAGCGCGCGGACCCGGTCCAGGCGGAGCACGGCGAGGCCGGACTCGGTGAGCGTGCCGAGATCACCGCCCGAGCCCTTCACCCAGAGCAGCTCGGTCTCGCCTCCGGTGACCGGATCGGCCGCGGAGACCTTGGCCGACGTGTTGCCGCCGGCGTAGTTGGTGTTGCGGGGGTCCGAGCCGATCCGGTGGGCGCGCTCCAGAAGCGCGGCGACTTCGGCATGTGTCGCGGACGTCATGAGAGTTCCTTCGTGGTGGGGCCGGGCGGGCGGATGCGGTGACGAACGGACGTCAGGAGCTCAGGCACCCCAGCCGGCCTGCTCGCCGCCGACCCGGGCGGCGGCGATCCGCTCCTGGTTGCCGGAGGCGAGGTACGCCGCGAACGGGTCCGGGGCCAGCCCCGCCTCCTCGCGCAGCTCGGCGAGCAGCGGCCGTACGTCGGTGTTGTAGGCGTCCATCAGCACACCGTTCGACGCCAGGACGTCACCGGAGCGCTGAGCGCGCGCCAGGGCGCCGGCGTCGATCATGAGCGCCTTCGCGGTCGCTTCCTGCACGTTGGTGACCGAGCGGATGACCGCCGGGATCTTCGCCTCGATGTTGTGACACTGGTCGAGCATGAAGTTGACGTTCGTCTCCGCGTCGAGACCGCCGTTCTTGACCACCTCGTGCATGATCCGGAACAGCTGGAAGGGGTCGGCCGCGCCCGCCATCAGATCGTCGTCCGCGTAGAAGCGGGAGTTGAAGTCGAAGGCGCCGAGCTTTCCCTCGCGGAGCAGGAACGCCACGATGAACTCGATGTTGGTGCCGGGGGCGTGGTGACCGGTGTCCACCACGACCTGTGCCTTCGGCCCGAGCTTGAGGCAGTGGGCGTACGACGTGCCCCAGTCCGGCACGTCCGTCGTGTAGAACGCCGGCTCGAAGAGCTTGTACTCCAGCAGCATCCGCTGGTCGTCGCCCAGTCGCGCGTACACCTCGGTCAGGGCCTCGGCCAGCCTGTCCTGGCGTCCCACGATGTCGTCCTGGCCGGGGTAGTTGGTGCCGTCGGAGAACCACAGCTTCAGGTCCGGGGAGCCGGTGGCGTCCATGATGTCGACGCACTCCAGCAGATGGTCCGTGGCCTTGCGGCGGACCTTCGGGTCGGGATGGGTCACCGAGCCCAGCTTGAAGTCGTCGTCCTGGAACACGTTGGAGTTGATGGCCCCGATCCGCAGTCCGAGGTTCTCGGCGTGCCGGGTCAGTGCCGCGTAGTCCTCGACCTTGTCCCACGGGATGTGCAGCGAGACCTTGGGGGCGACGCCGGTGAAGGTGTGGACCTGGGCGGCGTCCTCCAGCTTCTCGAAGGGATCGCGCGGGACTCCGGGCTGGGCGAACACCTTGAAACGGGTCCCGGAGTTGCCGTAACCCCAGGACGGCGTCTCGATCACCTGAGACTGCAGAGCTGCCTTGACGGCCGACACATCAGACATGAACACCTCGTAAGCAGAGTCATCCGGCGACCCGTTGCGATCGAAGGATGTGAATCGTTTCATCCGGAACGTACGCTAGGTTTCGATGGCTCTACCAGTCAAGCAGCTCGGTCAAGGTTCTTTCTGACTTGAAACAATTCATCCCTGGTGGAAGGCGTGCGCCCTCGATTCCCTCGTGCGGCGCTCCACCGATTGACAGGTGACCAAAAGGTCACATATTTTTGAAGGCATGGACGCGGTGTTCAAAGCCTTGGCGGACCCGACCCGGCGCAGCCTGCTCGACGCGCTCTTTCGTGAGGACGGGCAGACACTGGGTGCGTTGGAGGCCCGCTTCGACGTCACCCGGTTCGCCGTGATGAAGCACCTCAAGCTGCTGGAGGCGGCCGGCCTGGTCGTCACCAGGCGACGTGGCCGGGAGAAACTGCACTTCCTGAACCCGGTGCCCATTCGGCTCGTCCACGACCGGTGGGTGAGCAAGTATGCGGAGCCCTGGGCCGCAGGGCTCAGCGGCCTCAAGAGCCGGCTGGAGAATCCCATGGAGAAGGTCTTCGAAATCTACATCCGCACCACGCCCGAGCGTCTCTGGGAGGCGATCACCGATCCCGGAATCAGGGGCAAGTACAACTTCGGCGCCGGTATCGCCTCCGACTGGACTCCGGGGTCACGCTTCGAGATGAGCGCGCCCGGAGCGCCCGGCCCGCTGGGCGAAGGCCGGAATCTGGAGGTCGACCCGCCGCGCAAGCTCGTGCAGAGCATGGTGGCGCTCTGGAGCGAGGAGGCGAAGCGCGAAGGGACGACGCGTGTCACCTGGGAGATCGAGCCCGTCGGCGATTCCTGCCGGCTGACGGTCACCCACGACGAACTGCGCGAGGGCGCCCCCGAGGAGCTGTACGGCGGTTGGCCGATGATCCTGTCCGGCCTCAAGACCTGGCTGGAGACAGGCGAGCTCCTCACCACCCCGGGCTCGCTCCTGTACGGCACCTCGTAGACACGGTGGTGAGGCACGCCGGGGGCGCCGGAACACGGTGCCCCCGACGGCCTGTCAGCGCTCGGACGCGGTCAGGCTGGGTCGAAGCGCCCGTACGAGGGAGAACAGACGCTCCTCGTTTCCCGAGAGCCCCGCGCTCCGAAGCGCTGCGTCGGCCTCCGCGATCGGCGAGGCGAGCAGCGGTATGTAGAGCGGGGCTTCATCCGGGTCGGTGAGCGCGGCGCGGGTGGCCTCCAGTAGGCGGACATACGCCTGGGCCGCGGCGATCTCGTCGTTGTGCATCTCAGCATCTCCCGGTCAGAGGTGTCGGACCGTCAAGCATTCACCATGGGTCTGACAGTGCCCTCCCGGCGTCGGCGCACACATGCCGGCCGCTCAGGCGCCACGCCCGCGGGGACCACCCGCCGGTGGCTCGACCTCCAGGAAGCGTCTTCGACGCGGCCCCCGGTACAGCAGCGCCGTCCAGCCCAGCTGCTGGAGCACCACCGCGCACCGGGGCAGCGCTTCGTCCTCGTCATGGGCGGCCCCGCTGCCCGGCGGGCCGAGCCACTCCACGCGGACGGAACCCGGGGACTCTCCCGAAATCACGCGATATCCGAGGGCGAGCCGTTCACCGGACGCGTCGACTGCGGAGGCGGGTATTCCTGCGGCTTCCAGGCCGAGCGCCACGGCCCGGACCGTCCGATGGAGCTCCCAAGGAGCGGGCACCCCTTCCGGATTCGCGTGTTCCGCGTTGGTCAGCCGCCGGATCTGCAGCATTCCCTCGTAGGCGGTCCTGACCGATCCGGCGCGTTTCTCCCCCGCGTCGGGAAGTGGCGGGCCGTCTCCGGTGGCGGGTTCGAACCCCGCGTCGTCCCCCGTGCTCATCGGTGCCCCCATTCGGCGTGACCTGCGTGAGCACCAGTCTGCGTCACCCCACTGACAGTGCCCGGGGACGGAGATCGGAAGCCCCGGTCACACGGGCTCGAAGCCCCGCAGATAGTGGGCGCGCAGTACGGCCCGGTGCGCGGGCTCGGAGAGCTGATCGGCCGCCCACAGGAAGAAGTCGTCCGCGACGGCGTCCGTCCAGTCGTAGGACGGATCGAACGGGCCGGTGTCCGGGGCGGGCAGGGGCACCTCCCGGGCAGGGGCGTCCGGAGGTGCGAGCGTGACGAGGCGGGAGCCGTCCGGCCGCCGGGCGTACCGCACCTCCACGACCTCGCAGTCCCAGCGGTCCGCGCCGAGTTGCAGCCAGAGTCTCGACGACTCGGCGTACAGGGCGGCGCCTTCGGCGGCCTCGCTCGGAGAGGAGGCATCGTGCGGCAGGACATGGACGAAGCCGTGGCAGAGGGGCGTCGCGTTCGCATCGTCGGTGCTACGGGTCGCGCCGGGGGAGAGGCGGCCGGAATCCGGGTCGAGCACCCGTACTTCGCCATGGCGGTCGTAGTCCTGCAGCACGACGGGCGTCATCAGCGGCGCGGCTCCAGCCCGAGCTCCTCGTCGACGGCGGCGCTGCTGCGCGTCGCCGCGTCGATGACCTTGTCCCAGCTGCCGTACCTGGCGAACTGCTGGTCGGCCGTCGGGCCCAGCGGGTTGCCGTACTTGACCATGTTGCGGGCCTCCAGAAGTGCGACCGCCTCCGGCGACATCCCGGCCCTGGTGATGTCCTTGGCCTCGTTGCGCATGTTCACCAGGACCCTGGCGATCTCTTCGTCCGACCGGCCCTCGTCGCGCATCTGCTGCTCGACCTGTTCCATCTGGTCCAGGAGCTCGTGGTACCGCATCCGGACCTCGCGCGCTTCCGCCCGCTCCTCCGGCGTCATCTCCCGGATCGCGCAGACGACCGGATCGCTGCTGGTGCACGGCCCGTCGGCGGACGGGGCGAGGGTGATGGAGAGCGACGAGGCCGCTACGGGAGCGGCGACCGAGACTCCGGGCGCGAACAGTGCGCCGCCCGCCACGGTCAGCAGCGGGAGCAGCAGGGACACGACCAGCCGGCGGGCGAGGGGGCTGTGACGGGGGCCGCCGCCGGAGGGGGAGCCGGGGGCAGTCATCGGAGGTACATGCATGAAGGAGGGCTCTTTCGCCTGGGGAATAGGGCGAAACTGGACGTTACGGCGGCTACCCGACCCGGTGATGATCATGAGGCGGCGCGTATGGGTGACACCTCGTTAAGCTCGTCCCGCTCGTAGATCACACAAGAAGCTTGTACGTCACGCGACGGCTTGTCCGTCGCACCGGAGGAAGCGCGCCCGTGCCCGAGAACGTTCCGACTGCCGTCCCCGCCGGCGAGCGCCCCGCTCTGCGCGCCGACTGTGCGAAGTGCTTCGGGCTGTGCTGCGTCGCGCTGACCCTCACCGCCTCGGCCGACTTCGCCGTCAACAAGCAGGCAGGAGAGCCCTGTCGTAACCTGCGGGACGACTTCCGCTGCGGGATCCACACCCGGCTGCGGTCCGAGGGATTCTCCGGCTGCACCGTGTACGACTGCTTCGGAGCCGGTCAGAAGGTCTCCCAGGAGACGTACGGAGGCAGGGACTGGCGGCGGGAACCAGGTACCGCGCAGGAGATGTTCCAAGTGTTCCCGGTGATGCGTCAGCTCCACGAACTGCTCTGGTATCTCACGGAAGCGCACGCACTGTCCGCGGCGAAGCCGCTCCACGCGGAGATCGAGCGGGCCATCGATGCCACGGAGCGTCTGACGAACCAGCCCGCGGGCTCCCTGGCGGAACTGGATGTATCGGCGCATCGCGAGGGTGTGGCCGCTCTGCTGCTGCGGACCAGTGAACTCGTGCGGGCCACCGTGTCCCGGCGCAAGAAGCGCAATCACCGCGGCGCCGACCTCATCGGAGCCCGGCTCAGGGGCGCCGACCTGCAGGGGGCCGACCTGCGCGGCGCGTATCTCATCGCGGCCGACCTCACGGGCGCCGACCTGCGCAAGGCCGATCTCATCGGCGCCGATTTCCGTGACGCCGAACTGGCGGGCGCCGACCTCACCGGGAGTCTGTTCCTCACGCAGGCCCAGCTCAACGCCGCTCGGGGCGACGCCAGCACCCGGCTGCCGCCCTCGCTGAACTGTCCCTCGCACTGGGCCTCATGAGCGCACCGGGCCTCGTGAGTCGAGCGGGCGCCCGTCGCCGTACGGCGCCCCGCGTGTGACGGCGACGGTACGGATCCCGCACCGTGCGCGCCGCCTCAGCCGTTTCCGTGCTCCGCGGGCTGCTCGGCACTCGGCTCCAGCGCCGCCTTCAGCCGCTCCAGCGTGGTGCGGATGTTGCCGGCCTGGAACTCGGCGAAGGTGTGCCCCCGGGTCGCGATCCGGTCGAAGGCGTTGGCCACGAAATCGGGCCACGCGCGCCGGTTGTCGGTCCAGATCTCGGTGACCCGCGTGGCGCCGTCGACCGCCTCGAAGCGGTAGTCCCAGGTGGCTATCGCCCCGGGGAGCCGCGGGCGCCGTGCCCCGATCGCGTGGACGCGGAAGGCGAAACGGCTGCCGGGGTCGGCGGCCGTCACCGTGCACTTCGTGGTCCAGCGCAGGGAACCGCGTTTGTTGCGCCCTTCGAAGACCATGCCGACGTACGCCTCCCGGCGTTCCCCGACCACCGTCGCACCGGTGTTCTCCGGGCTCCAGCGCCCCATCGCCGTAGGGTCGCTGAGCTGCTCGTACACGGCCGACGGGGCGGCGTTGATCACGATGCTGTCCGAGACGGACATGGTGCGGGGCATGCGGCGACTCCTTCTCCACGGCCGTCCTGGACACCTGCCGGGAGCCGCTGGGGCCGTGGAACCGGCGCTCCGGAGCCACACCTTACTCACCGGTAGCGTCAAAGTTCTACGGCGCTTCGCGCCCCGGCGTCCGGGATCCCCGCGCGCCGTCGGCCAGGGTTGCCCCGCGGCGTGCGGAAGGCGGCCGGAAGCACTTCCGGCCGCCTTCCCGTCGTGACAGGGGTTCAGGCGCGCCACTCCGCGGTACGTTCCGGCGACGCCTCCGCGAGGGCCTTCACGATGGTGTCCACGTCGCCCTGACTGCCGTACACCGGCGTGCCGGGCTGCTGGCGCCACGAGTCGTCCAGGCCGCCCGCGTCCACGGTGTCGAAGCCCAGCTCGTCGATGAGGTCCCGCACGGTCTGCTTGGCCGCCGGGTCGTCACCCGCGACGGGCAGCGCCTGCCGGCCGGGCGAGCCCTGGGGCAGCCCCCGGTCGAGGATGTCCTGGGCGTACGTACCGTTGAACGCCTTGATGACGGGGCGGCCGATCTGCTGCTCCGTCCAGCGGCTCTCGGGCAGCCCGTCCTCGATCGCCTCGATGCGGCCGTCGCGCTGCTGTGGGTAGTAGTTGCCCGTGTCGATGACCGCGGCGCCCGGTGCCGCTCCGTCGAGGATGCCCTTCGGCAGGGCGGGGACGGCCTTCAGCGGGACCGTCACGACGACGACTTCCGCGCCCCGCGCCGCCTCGGTCGCGGAGACCGGGCGGGCGCCCGTCTCCTCGGCCAGCGCCGTGAGGGTTTCCGGGCCGCGCGAGTTCGCTACGGATACGTCGTGCCCGAGGGCGGTGAGGCGGCGGGTCAGGTTGCCGCCGATGTTGCCCGCTCCGATGATGCCGATCTTCATGGCTCCGACCTTCCGATCCAGAGTGCGTGCTGTGACCAAGCCTCGTTCGGTCACCAACTGTGAGTGGCCCGGCACTATTCCGGCGGCGCCGGATCGGTTCTTCGTCCCTGCGGCGGATGGAAGGCCGGCGGCCCGGGCACGTAGGGGAGAAGAGCGGAAGCCTCTTGCCCCCAACGGAGGTGGCCCCATGCTGCACGGCGTCGACGTCAGCGCGTACCAGACGTCCTTCGACACCGACGGTCTCGACTTCGTCTTCATCAAGGCCACCGAAGGCCGCTCCTACGTCAATCCACGTCTCGCGGCGCAGACCGAGCGTGCGCGGGGCGCCGGCCTCGTGGTCGGCTTCTACCACTTCCTCTGGCCGGGGAACGTCGCCGACCAGGCGGAGTACTTCGTGAGCAGAGCTCCTGAGCGTGCCGGTGACCTGCTCGCCGTCGACTGGGAGCAGACCGGCGAGGGTACGCACGCCGGCAACGCCGACAAGGACCGTTTCATCCGTGCGGTGAAGCGCCTGCGGCCCGGTCACCGCGTGCTGCTCTACTGCAACCGCCACTTCTGGCTCAACCACGACACGACCTCGTACGCGGGCGACGGACTGTGGATCGCGGATTACGTCACCGCGGGCAAGCCCCGTATCAAGGCGCCCTGGCTCATCCACCAGTACACCGACCAGCCCCTGGACAGGGACGTCGCGGACTTCCCTTCACGCCGGGCCATGCGCACATGGGGCGGCGCCTAGGTCGTGTCCGCAGGGTCTTTCGTTTCGATCAGGCCGGGCCGGACCGGGAAGCGAATGGCGCGTATTCGACATACTCTGCTGTGGAAATTTGCCCTGGTTTGTCAGGGGGTCTGTCACGCCACGACGGGCCCCTCGCATCCGATCGAAGCAGAGGAGCCGCCCCATGAAGGCCGCCGTCGTGCGCAGCTTCACCGAGCCTCTGGTCCTGGAGGACCGGCCCGTCCCGACCCCCGCCGCACACCAGGTCCTCGTGCGGATGGAGACCTCGGGACTGTGCCACACGGACATCCACGCGGCGCGGGGTGACTGGCCGGTCAAGCCGAGTCCGCCGTTCGTTCCGGGGCACGAGGGCATCGGCATCGTGGAGGCCGTGGGCGACCAGGTGGGACACCTCGCCGTGGGGGACCGCGTGGCGATTCCCTGGCTCGGCGAGGCGTGCGGACACTGCGACCACTGTGTCTCCGGCTGGGAGACGCTCTGCCTCCAGCAGCAGAACAGTGGCTACTCCGTGGATGGCAGCCATACCGAGTACGCGCTGGCGCACGGTACGTACGTGGTGCCGGTCCCCGAGGGCATCGACCCGCTGGACGCCGCCCCGCTGACCTGCGCGGGCGTGACCACGTACAAGGCGGTGAAGGTGTCCGGGGCCAGGCCGGGCACCCGCGCGCTGATCTCCGGCATCGGCGGCCTGGGCCACCTCGCCCTCCAGTACGCGCGGATCTTCGGCGCGGAGACCATCGCGGTCGACGTCACCGACGAGAAGCTCGCACTCGCCGAGGAGCTGGGCGCGGACCACGTCATCGACGCCCGCGTCCAGGACGTGGCCGAAGAGGCCCGGCGGCTCGGCGGTGTCGACGCGGCGATCTCCCTCGCGGTGAGCAACGAGTCGTTCGGTGCGGCCTACGGTGCGCTGCGCCGCGGCGGCACGCTCGTCCTTGTCGCGCTCCCCGCCGAGGGCGCACTCGAACTCCCCGTGTTCGACACCGTCCTGAACGGGACGAAGGTCGTCGGGTCGATCGTCGGCACCCGCGAAGACCTGGCCGAGGTCTTCCGCCTGCACGCGCTCGGCCGCACCCGGGTCGTCCGGGAGACCCGCGCCCTCGGTGACATCAACACCTCGATCGACGAGGTGCTGGCCGGGAAGGTGTCGGGCCGTCTCGTCTTCGACATGCGCTGACCTGCGTCGGGCCAGGGCGGCAGTCTGTTCATCATCCCGCCCCCGACCCCCGCGAAGCCGCCGCCGTCGGCCAAAGGAGTGTCCTTGGCGGCTGCCGTCGTTGCGCTGAGAAGGATGTCCCACAGCACGGATCACTGCGGGTCCATTCTGGTCGCCGAGTCCGCGAACGGCCGTCGACCGAAGGAGTGTCGCAGTGACGACGAGGGACACCTCAGAATCGGCTGATGCCGATGTCTACCAGAACGAGCTGCCGGTAGCGAGCAAGGAGCCGGGCAATGTGGTCGTGAAGTGGCTGACCACCACCGACCACAAGACGATCGGCACGCTCTATCTGGTCACGTCCTTCGCCTTCTTCATCGTCGGCGGTGTCCTCGCCCTGGTCATGCGCGCCGAACTGGCACGTCCGGGCACCCAGCTCATCTCGAACGAGCAGTTCAATCAGGCGTTCACGATCCACGGCACGATCATGCTGCTGATGTTCGCGACCCCGCTGTTCGCAGGCTTCACGAACTGGATCATGCCGCTGCAGATCGGCGCGCCCGACGTGGCGTTCCCGCGGCTGAACATGTTCGCGTACTGGCTGTACCTCTTCGGCTCGCTCATCGTCGTGGCCGGTTTCCTCACCCCGCAGGGCGCGGCCGACTTCGGCTGGTTCGCGTACGCCCCGCTCAACGACGCCATCCGCTCGCCCGGCATCGGCTCCGACATGTGGATCATGGGTCTGGCCTTCTCCGGCTTCGGCACGATCCTCGGTTCGGTCAACTTCATCACCACGATCGTCTGCATGCGCGCGCCCGGCATGACGATGTTCCGCATGCCGATCTTCACCTGGAACGTGCTGCTGACCGGTGTGCTGGTCCTGCTCGCCTTCCCCGTACTCGCCGCGGCCCTGCTGGTCCTGGAGGCCGACCGCAAGTTCGGTGCGCAGGTATTCAATGCGGCGAACGGGGGAGCACTGCTCTGGCAGCACCTCTTCTGGTTCTTCGGCCATCCAGAGGTGTACATCATCGCCCTGCCGTTCTTCGGGATCGTCACCGAGGTCATCCCGGTCTTCAGCCGCAAGCCGGTCTTCGGCTACATCGGTCTGATCGCGGCCACCATCTCGATCGCGGGCCTTTCGGCGACGGTGTGGGCGCACCACATGTACGTCACCGGGAGCGTGCTGCTGCCGTTCTTCTCGTTCATGACCTTCCTCATCGCCGTACCGACCGGTGTGAAGTTCTTCAACTGGATCGGGACCATGTGGAAGGGGTCGTTGTCGTTCGAGACCCCGATGCTCTGGTCGATCGGCTTCCTGGTCACCTTCCTCTTCGGTGGTCTGACCGGCGTCATCCTGGCCTCGCCGCCGATGGACTTCCAGGTCTCCGACTCGTACTTCGTCGTCGCGCACTTCCACTACGTCGTCTTCGGCACCGTGGTCTTCGCGATGTTCTCCGGATTCCATTTCTGGTGGCCGAAGTTCACGGGCAAGATGCTGGACGAGCGGCTCGGCAAGATGTCGTTCTGGACGCTGTTCGTGGGCTTCCACGGCACGTTCCTGGTGCAGCACTGGCTCGGCGCCGAGGGCATGCCGCGACGCTACGCGGACTACCTCGCGGCGGACGGCTTCACCGCTCTGAACACGATCTCGACGATCTCCTCGTTCCTGCTCGGCCTGTCGATCCTCCCGTTCCTCTACAACGTGTGGAAGACCGCGAAGTACGGCAAGAAGGTCGAGGTCGACGACCCGTGGGGTTACGGCCGTTCGCTGGAGTGGGCCACGTCCTGCCCGCCGCCGCGGCACAACTTCCTCACGCTGCCCCGGATCCGTTCCGAATCCCCGGCGTTCGACCTGCACCACCCCGCGGTCCGCAACCTCGACGACGCCGCCAACAAGCCCGTGCTGCCGGGGGACCGGTGGACGTGAGTCAGCCCGCTCAGGACGAGGACGGCCCGACGAGAAGGGGACGCCGTGGAGCACGACAAGGACAGTGCCAGGGGCCTGGCCCAGCTGGAGGGCTACCTGTTGTGGAACGCCGAGGTGGAAGACGCGCGCCGACGCGCCGGCCGCTTCACCGACCAGCTGCCCTGGCTCACCCGGGCGCAGCGGGAGGACGTAGAACGCGTCTACATTGCGGACCGGGTGGCCTCCTGCCGGGAGTCGCTCGTCCGCGTCTCGGAGCGTGCGGCCGAACTCCGCGGTGAATACTCCGACCGCTATCGGCTGCTCAAGAAGCGCTGCCTCGCAGCCGTGCTCCTGGCCGTCGGCGCGGCGAGCGGAACCTGCGCCGCACTGACCCTGCTCACCCGCTGACCCTCCGCCCGGGCGCCTTCGAGGCGCCCGGGCGGACCTGCGTGCCCCGAACCCTCACACCGCCTCGGAGCGGTCCGTCGACATGTAGACACCGGTGGCGACGGTGAGCGCGCAGACCAGCCCGGCCAGCGGCACGGCCCAGTGCCCCGCGAACGTGGTGACGAGCACCAGCACCGCGCCGACGGGAAGGACGAGTTGCTGGAGACTGCCCTCCTTGAAGTGGCGGGCGTGCAGGGCCCACACCATGAACATGAAGAGCGCCGTGGGCACCGTCACCGCCGCGGCTGCGGCGTTCGCGGAGATGTGCGCGTGGTGCGTCACCTGCTCCACCGTCACCTCGATGCCCGCACCGATCGCCGCGGCCGAGCCGAAGATCAGATAGTGGCCGTAACCCCATACGAACGCCTGGCGGCTGGCGGACAGGTGCAGATGAATGGGGACGGAGAAGTAGATCCAGTACGCGGCGAAGACGATGACCAGTCCACCGGCAGCGATCGGGAGCAGTTCGTCGAGAGCCGCGGAATCGTCGAGCGCCGACTGCACTGCGACCGTCGCGGCAGCGATCGTCTCTCCGAGCATGATGATGGTGAACAGCCCGTAGCGCTCCGCGATGTGGTGCGGATGCCAGCTCGTGCGCCGATGGCGCTCGGCGATGGCGGGCACCGCCAGTTCGGCGGCGACCAGGATCACGAAGCCCCACGCCCACGCGCCGTCGGGCAGCAACAGCAGCACCACCCACGCGGCCTGAACGATCACCAGCCCGGCCGCGTAATGCAGCGCCGTGACCCTGGCCGCACCCGTTTCCCCGCGAGCGGCGCGCAGCCACTGGAAGGTGAGCGCCACCCGCATGATCAGGTAGCCGACGATGGCCACGGTGTAGTCGGAGTGTTCGAAGGCCCGGGGTACTCCGGCGGCCAGGACGAGCACGCCCGAGATCTGTACGAGCGTGGCGAGCCGGTACGGCACGTCGTCGCAGTCGTACGCGGAGGCGAACCAGGTGAAGTTGACCCAGGCCCACCAGATGGCGAAGAAGACGAAGAGGTATCCGGTGATGCCGTGGCCGGGATCGCCTTCGGCCACGGCGTGCACCAGCCGCGCGCCTGCCTGGGCGACCGCGACGACGAAGCAGAGGTCGAAGAACAGCTCCAGCGGTGTCGCCGCGCGATGCGCCTCGTCGGGGTCGCGGGACTTCATCCGGAGCAGGGGCGCCGCAGGACGGCCGTGACCGGCTCCGTGGGGCGTGTGGTCACTCATGAAGCCATCGATCCTCAGGGTTGTCGGAGACCCACGCCAGGGCGCACGGGTCGGTCGGGGCGACCTGCGCGGGAGGAGGGCCGGCGTGCCGGGAGCGAGCCGCTCTCAGTGGCGTACCAGACAGAAAGGATGCCCCGCCGGGTCCGCGTAGACCCGCCAGCCACGCCCGTCGGGCCCCTCGTCGAGCAGGCGCGCGCCCAGGGCCAGCACGTCCGCCTGGGCCCGGTCCAGATCCGCGACGGTGAAGTCCAGGTGGAACTGCTGGGGCCGGGCCGGGTCCGGCCACTGCGGTGCCTGGTACTCCGCCGCGCGCTGGAACGCGTACACCGCCCCGTCCGTGGTGTGGACGGTCGCCCAGCTCTCGTCGACCGCCCACCGGCGGTCGGGTTGGTTGACGGTCCCGCCGAGCAGGGCCCCGTAGAACCCGGCGAGACGCAGCGGGTCCGGGCAGTCCAGCACGATGCACTGCATTTCTGCGATCATGGCTACATCTTAGGAAGACGTCGAATCGGCCGACCCCCACGAGGCGTTCGCCGTAGGGAACGTCAGAGCGCCGGTACCGTCCTCCGGCACTCCCTGTCCCGGGCCTCGCTGAGTGCCGACAACTGTTCCGCGAGCCGCTCGGCGTGAGCGGCGGGCAGTTCGGCGGTCTCGTGGTGAAGATGTACCGCGCAGGCCGTCGTGGTGTCGATGAGGCGTTCCAGCGCACCCGCGACGTCCTCCGAGCCCGCCGTCCGCCGGGCGACCGTGGGGAGTTCGGCCGCCGACAGGTCGATGGCCGTCCTGGCCTCCGCCAGCGAGCGGTAGGCGTCGCGCCGCAGCGCACCACGTCCCGTCCGGTCCTCGGGAGATTCCAGCACGTGCCCGAGATAGCGGTGTGCCGCGCTCACCGCCGTATCGAGAGCGGCCCTGACGGTGTGGCCGCGCTGTCCCGGCAGCGGAAGGTGGCCGACCAGCAGAACCGTCGCGCAGGCGAGCAGCGACTCCACGATCCGGTCCCAGGCCGCCTGCGGTTCGCCGGCCAGCAGCACCAGGGAGAGGACGAGCACGGTGACCACCGCCGTCTGCGCCGCGAAGTGCCGGGTGGCCACCGGGATCAGCGCCCCGCAGAGGGCCACCACGCCCACCAGCGCGAACCGGCCGGAAGCCGCCGCCACGAGGGCGGCGAAGAACGCGGCGCCCGCGACCGTCCCCACGGCCCGGCACAGCACCCGGGAGACGAGGGGTCCCAGGTCGGGCTTGACGAGGAACACGGTGGTCGCGGGCAGCCAGTACCAGTGCTCGTGGTGCAGGCTCTGCGCCACCGCCGTACTCGTCGCGCAGCACAGCGCGACGCGGATGCCGTACTCGCGGCCCGCGGCGCCGAAGGCCCTGCGCAGCACGGAGACGTACGAGCCCTTGCCCCGGGTACGCAGCCGCTGTCCGGTACGGCAGTCGAAAGCCGCGGCCGCCTGCAGCAGGGCCTCGTCCAGCGCCCGCAGCCCGGCATCGCCCCGAGCCGGCGCGGGAAGAGGACCGGAAGGCCCACCCGTGCGTACGGCGGTGGCCAGACGGCGGGGGCCCTCCGCGATACGGGCGGGCAGCGGGTCGCCCGCCCAGGCCAGCGCAGTCGCCGCCTCGGCCAGGGGCAACGCCGCCGCGTACTGGGCGTGCAGCCGCCGCTCGGCCGCGGAACTCGCATGGCGCCGCAGGCGGGGACCCGACAGGGCGTCCTGGGCGTGGTCGAGGGCGGCGGTCAGCGCGGCGCGCCGAGCCAGAGCCCGCGGACCGCCCGCCGCGCCGAGAAGGCCGGCCACCGCCGTGTACACGGCTGCCACCGCTTCCCGCTCGCCGTCGAAGCGGTACGGTCCGCTGCCGGACGTCCCGGGAGAGGGCAGCGCCAGACGGAGCGAGGTGAGCCAGCCGGCCCCGGCCAGGAACAACAGGGCACGCAGCCATCCTGGTTCCGGCAAGGGCATGCCGGCCCCGATCACGGCCGCCACCATCAACTGCGTACCGCAGGCCGAGGCCACCGGCCCGACCGAACTGATCGCTCCCGCGACCAGCCCGAGCAGCCCGAACACGAGCGGCAGTACGAACACGGAGCGATCCGGACCGACGGTCGTCGCCGTCACGGTGCCCAGCAGGAGACCTGCGGCGCCCGCCAGGGCCGGAACCCCCAGCCGCGTGACGGAAGCCCGCCGGCCGCCCGGCCTGTCGTTGATGCCGGCGAACATCGCCCCCAGCGCCACGGGAACGCCGGCCGTCGGGTGACCGGCGAGCACGGCAGCGAGCAACGGCACCGCGGCGAGCGCGCCCCGAACGACGGCACTCCACCGCACGGGCCCCCGCTGGGTGCGCAGCACATGGCCGAGCCACGGCGGGAGGGGAGGCGACTGGCGGGGAAAGGCGGGTGTGAACACCGGGCTCCAGTGGTGCGCGGGGAATCGGAATTCGCCTGGACACCTTCGGCCTGAGCGCTGATGACGCCAGCCTAGAGCCCCGATGTGGAGGGGATGCTTCCTGCCGATTTCCGCAAGGTGTCGGCCTCGCGCCGCCGAACCGCCGAGCGCTCGAACCGCGCTGCCCCACCGCGTGACCGCGCCGCCCACCGCCGGACGGCGCGACCCTCAGAGTGCCGTGCCGAAGTTCTGGGTCCACACAGGGCCTGCGGAGGTGTCCTGGACACCGACGCCGATCTCCTTGAACGAGCAGTTGAGGATGTTCGCACGGTGTCCCGGGCTCTGCATCCAGGAATTCATCACGTCGGCCGCGGTGCGCTGGCCCTTCGCGATGTTCTCTCCGTACGTGCTCCACCGGTATCCGGCCGCGGTGATGCGGTCGCCGGGGTCCGAGCCGTCGGGGGCGGTGTGCGAGAAGTAGTCGCGGGCGGCCATGTCGGCGGAGTGCCGCGAAGCGGCCGTCGCGAGCTTGTCGTTGCTCCGGACGGTCCCGCACCCCTCTTTCGTACGCTCGGAGTTGACGAGTGCGGTCACCTGCTCGGACATGCCGGACGGAGCCGCCTGCGTGGGCTTCGGCGGTGCGGGACGCGGGGACGGCTTCCGCGTGGTCGGCGTGGCCTTGGGAGTGGCCTTCGGGGTGGGCGTGGGGGAGGCGCTCCGCGTCCGTGACGGGGTCGGCGAGGGCGAAGGGGAAGGCGGCGGGGAGGGAGTCGAGGCCGTCGGGAGTTCCGCCGGTGCCGCGGCCGACGCGGGAACCTCGTCCTGGCTCTCCTCGTCCCGGCCTTGGTCGTCCGCGTACAGGTGCACCGCGCCGCCGCCGGTACCCAGGACCGCCACGGCGACCAGCGCCGCCAGCACCGTGCTGCGCCGACGCCGCCGGGACTGACTGCGTCTGCGTTCCGCGCGTCCCGGCTGCGCCGAGTGCGACGCCGAGTGCGACACGGCAGCGGTCGGGATCAGGTCCGGCGTCGCACCGCCGGCGGCGGACAGGGCGAGGGGAACCAGCGCCAGTCCGACGAGCAGTCCCTCCGCCGGGACCAGTCCCACCCGGTGCCCCGAGCAGACCGTGCAGTCGCGGGCGTGCCGGGCGAGCCGCTTCCGCCAGAGGGCGGAAGGGACTCCGTCCCACTCGGCGGTGATGGACTCCAGCAGGGCACACCGCGGCTCAGCCGCCAGGGCCCGGACCACCAGCCGGGCCGCTTCCAGCTGGGCCTTCATCCGCTGGACCCGCACCGCGGTGTGCTGCGGGGACAGTTCGAGCGCGAGCGCCACATCGGACCTCGTCAGCTCCCCGGCGGTCTCCAGCCACCAGAGGGACAACAGGGCGCGGTCGTCCTCGTCCAGCCACCGCGTCGCCTGAGCGACCTCGCGGCGCTGACCGGTGAGACCCAGCCGGATGATGGTCACGTCGACGAAGTCCGCACCGGGGTCGACCACGTCATGCGCGTCGTCCAGCCCGCCGGCCGGTATCCGATCCGCACGGCGCTCACGCCAGTGCGTCCGTATCTCGTTCATGGTGATGGCCACGAGCCAGGAGCGGAAGCTGTCCGGCGTACGCAGCGAAGGCAGCGCGCGGAGCATGCGCAGCACGCTCTCCTGCACCACGTCGTCGACGTCGGCGTGGCCGTTGAGTGCACGGCCGACGATGTTGTACATCAGCGGCAGGTACGCGGTGACGAGCTGGTCCTGCGCCTGCTCGTCACCACTCTGCGCCGCCCTGATCAACGCCGTCTCGTATGCCTCGCCCATGCTGCGCTCACTCTTTCGGTGTCCTGTTCCGTCACGTCCCACACCCGGGAGATGCGGTGAGGCCGGGAAGATAACAAGAAAACCCTGAGAACACACCGCACGCCGGAACCGTGCGGGCGCGGAGCCCGCCGGGATCCGGCGTGGGGCGGGTGGGGAATGCCCGGGGCGGCCCGTCGGCCGCCCGGGGCAGCCCGGTCAGGAGGCGGGCGGCACGTCCTGGTCGCGGTCGGTGCCGAGCTGTTGCTTGATCTTGTCCTGCGCGATGTCGACCTTGTCGCTGTACTTGCCCTGCGTGCGGTCGTCGACCATGTCGCCGGCCTTGTCGACGCCCTTCGCCGCCTGGTCCTCGTGACCCTTGAGCATGTTCTTGATCTTGTCCATCGCGGACATGGATGACCCTCCTCGAATCGGCACCCCCACCCGTCCAGGGTCACCGCACCCGGTGGTCTTCGCATCCGGGACGTGTGAAGGTCGCCACGGTGGGCACATACCGGTTAACCAGGAGGGGGTGGTGGCCATGGGCCGCATCCAGATCGTCCGACGTCCCGCGCCTCCGTCGGGCCCGCCACCGCTCGACCTGCGCACGCCGTCCGGTCGCCCGCTTCCGTACTGAGCGGGCCCGGCCGGGCGGGATCAGCGGTCGTCCTCGTCCCATGGGCCGGTGTCGGAGCCGATTCCGGTGCCCGGCCGCGGAATCGGGGGCAGGGGGGCGAGCTGGTCCACCAGCGCGGCCAGTTCCTCGCAGGCCAGCTCCGTCTCCCGCCGTATGTTCTGGTGCTCGGTGACGATCGCGGCCAGCAGCAGCGCCGTCAGGGCCACACAGCCGTTGAGGATGTTGAGGTTCACCATGACCTCCAGGACGGTGTGGTCCTCGAACGGTCCGACGGCTTCCCTCCCGGCGGTCACCGCGGCCACGGAGACGAGCAGGGCGCATGGTGCGCTGCCGGGCAGCTCGAACCGGAGAGCCGCCCAGATGAGGACCGGGAAGACCAGATAGATCATGGACAGCGTGCCCCTGGTCGCCACCAGCGTCACCGCCAGCGCGGTGACCAGCAGTAACGCCGCTTCCGCCCACCGGTCCGTCCGCCGGGGCATCCGAGCCCGGCGCAGCACGAGCAGGAACGGTGTGACCACGAGGACGCCCATCGCGTCCCCCACCCACCAGGCCGACCACACGAGCCAGAACCGGTCGAGCGGCAGCTTGTCGCTGAGCAGCAGCGCCCCGGCACCCACCGTCGCACTGATGAGCATCCCCAGCAGCGCGCCCACGAATACCAGCGCCACACCGTCCCGCAGCCGGTCCAGCTCGACTCGGAATCCGATCCTGCGCAGCATGAGGAAGGCACACAGGGGAGCCACGGTGTTGCCCGCGGCGATCACGACGCCGTACAGGGTGAGCGAACCGCTGATGTCGATGATGGTCACCAGCGCACCGAGTGCGATGCCCGGCCAGATCCGTGTGCCCAGATACAGCAGTGCCCCCAGGGCGATGCCCGTCGGTGGCCAGAGCGGGGTGACGACCGCACCGTCCACCACCACCTCCTGGAGGAAGCCGAGCTGGGCGGACGCGTAGTAGGCGGCGGCGACACCGAGCATCTGCAGGGCGGCTACGGTCCGACGTCTCGATTCCTTGCTACGGATCACGGCTCTCATGAGACACCGGCCGTGACGCCACACGGCCGTGACACGCTTTGGGAGCCCTACGTCACCTCGGGACGGATCGCGGCCTCGTGGCGCAGGACGAGTACGGCGGCGTCGTCCTCGTGACCGGTGAGCTCCGCCGCCCGGAGGATCTCGTCGGCCAGTTCCTCTGCCGACGCATCCGCGTGCGCACTCACGATCTGCCGCACGCGGTCCAGGCCCTCGTCGATCCGCAGGGACGGGCCCTCGACCACCCCGTCGGTGAGCAGGACGAAGGCTCCCGCCGCGTCGAGCCTGTGCCGGGTCACGGGATAGCGCTCGTGCGCGGCGATGCCCAGCGGCATTCCGCCCTCGTCGGCCGTCACGCCCGACCGCCCGTCGGCAGTGGCCCACACACACGGCACATGACCGGCGCGCGCACTGTGGAGCTCCCAGGTCAGCGGGTCGAGGCGGAAGAACGTACAGGTCGCGAAGAGCGTCGAGCCCACCGAGACGAGCAGGTCGTTCGTACGCCCCATGACCTCGCCCGGATCGGGTTCGGTTCCGGCGATGGCGCGCATGCCGATGCGGATCTGGCCCATGAAGGCGGCGGCCTCGACGTCGTGCCCCTGGACGTCACCGATGGCGAAGCCCAGCGAGCCGTCGGGGAGCGCGAAACCGTCGTACCAGTCGCCGCCGATGTCCAGCCCGTGGTGCGCCGGCGTGTACCGAGCGGCCGTCTGCAACCCGCGCAGGGCGGGCAACGAGGCAGGCAGCATCCCGCGCTGCAGCGCCTGGGCGAGCTCCACCCTGGCTCGGTGCAGCTCCACTTCCTGCCGGGCACGCGCCGTCAGGTGGTGAAGCGTGTTGAGGAGCTCTTCGGCGCTAGCTGAGCGGGGGGTCCGACGCCGGTTCATGGCCGCTCCGCGGTGCGTAAGTGCCTGAATCCTATTTCGGCGACGGCACTCCTGCGACCTCAACGGCACAGGGGACGGCCGACCGGCGCGGACCCCTCGCCCGCACGGCGTGGTCAGGACAGTTGTCCGAGGACGTGGGCACGCGCGATGGCGTGGTGGTTGCGCCACCCGTCGAAGGCGCCGTGGGACAGAACGACGTCGAGGGCTTCCTCCGTACTGACGGCTCCGCGGCCCAGCACCTCGCGAACGACGACGACGGCCGCTGTCAGGCCGTTCCCCTCGGACTCGGCGAGATGGCTCGGCGGAGTGGCGGGACGTGCGGCGCCGGACGTGCGGCAGGTGTCCACCAGGGGGCTCAGCCACCGGGCCCAACGGTCGTAGGCGTGTTCCCCCTGCGGCTCGGCCACCTGGAGGACCGGTGCGAGGGCTCGTTCGAGTCGCGCCGTGTGGCTCTCCGCCGTTCCCTCCACCCACGGATGCTCGGCCGTGAAGTGCGCCCAGCCGTTCTCCATGTGCAGCTCGTCCAGCCACCATCTGCCGCCGGGACGGAGACCGTCCGGCCCTCCGAGGACGAAGGCATCACGAAGCCCCTCGTACGAAGGCGGTGAGTGTTCGGCCAGCAGGACCGCGTCATAGAGGTCCTTGCCCTGGGGATGTGCGTCACTGACCAGCCACAGGAGCTTCCAGGCCAGGGACAGCTGAGGGGTGGCGGCGAGGACCCGGCAGCCCGGGCCCGCCCCCAACGGGCTGAGTTCCGTGAGGACGGCAGGTGCCGGCAGCGTCTCGTCGAACACCACGTCGAGCTGGACGGTGCCGCCCGCGGTGCCCGGCGCCGTCCAGGGCAGCAGCATGCGCCTCCCCGGTACCCGGTCGTACGTCCAGATGTCCTCCGTGACCGCGCCGTCCGCGTCGATCGCGACGACACCGTCCGGAGCAGCCGTCGCGGCAGCCCGCGCGATGCCCTCGAAGAGTGCGGCGATACCGGGCCCGGTGACGGCCCACTCCTTCGGGACGGCGACGAAATCCAGGTCGCCGGGGTCACGGGCGGCCCCCGGGAACCACGTCGCCATGAGCACGCTGCCGCGCAGGACGAGCTGCGTCGCCCACGGTCCGTCGGCGATCGCGGCGAGCACGACGTCCAGCACGGTGCGGCGTGCCCCACGCCAGGCCCGGGCCGTCTCCTCGTCCTCGAAGCGTGGCTCACCCGCCCGATAGGCGTTGGAGAACTGCTGCATCGCCGGATCGAAGACCGCCGGCTGGGTCAGCCCTTCGGGCGCGGGCAGCAGCGTGCCCGGCAGGTTCATGCGCGTCCGGGTCTCCTCGTCGAGCGGAGCGTGCGGAAGGCCGGGGGACCGGGCCCAGAGCCCGTCCCAGGAGCTGCTGTCGGGAGGGAAGGCGGATGACATCGTGAAGACTCCTGGGGGTCCGGCTCGGGCCGAAGTGGCCTGCTGTACATGATCGGGTACGGCGTCACGGTGTCAGTCACCGCGTCACGGCCCCACGGTCGCGGTGGGAACCTCACCGTCCAGGGCCTGCTGGGTGCGCGCCGCCATGGCCTCGGTGAGGAAACTCAGCCAGCCGAGGTCGGGGGCGCCGCCGTTCTCGTGGATCACCAGCACTGCGGCCACCACGGTTCCGACGCGGACCACCGAACGCGCCTGCGCCCGGGTCACACCGTCGGAACGGGTGTACATCACGGTGACGGCGGCCGACTCGTCGCCGAACTGCTTCTCCAGATCGGCGGATTGGGTGCCGCCCCCGAAGGCGGCCTGTTCCTCCTTGAGCCCGATGTACGCCTCCGACGCCTCCTCGACGCCGGTGTACGGCAGGAGCTCGATCTGCACCTCGGTGAACGACACGGCGATCCCCGGTTCGTACACCGACCGCACGTCGAGCTGTGAACTCGACCGGCAGATGTAGTGGCGCTCCCCACCGGCGAGGCCACCGATGCGCGTACTGCGGCACCGTTCCGCCGTGGGCGAGTCGCTCGCGAGCTTCCAGCCGTCGGGCAGGCTCGCCCGGTCCGGCAGGATCTGCCATGCCTGCTCCACTCCGAGGAGCACCGGCGCCGAGCCGTCGGGCGCACCGGAGGCCGACGCCCCGGGGGCTGCCGGGTCCGAACTGCCGGGCGCGCCGGAGGGAGCCGCGTCGTCGGGGTTGCGCCCGGACGTCGCGCCGGACCCGCCGGGGGAGCGGTCCTCGGTGAACAACTGGACCGCGCCGTAACCACCGAGGACCAGCAGCACGAGCAGGACGGCGGCTGCTCCGACCAGGGTGCCTCGGACGGAGCGTGTGTTGTTGATCGTCAGCGGCCCCAGCGAGATCTGGCTGCGCCGGACCGTGCTGCCACTTCCGATGACGATGCTGTCGGTGTTCGAGGGGCTCACGGTGTACACCTGTGCCACCGCGGGAGGGTCGGCGAGCACTGCCGTCAGGCGGCGGCCGAAGTCGGGATCGGCAGCCAGTGCCTCCCGGACGGCCTCCTCCAACTCCCGTGTCACCGAAGGATCCGCCGGATCGGCCGCCAGCCCGGCGAGGGCGGCGCGACCGCCCTCGGAGGTCCCCAGCCGCGACCGCACGAGGCCGGCCAGTGCCTCGCCGGCCTCGGTCCCCACCGCCGTGGCCGCGCCCGAAGCCACATCGGTGAGGATCCGTACGGCGGTTAAGACCATGCTCCCGGCACTGTCCATGCGGCATCCCCCTGTTGATCGATCCTTGAGAGAACCACAGACAGGTTCGTCGCACCATGGCGTCCGAGAAGCGTGACGGTCGACGGACGGCGCGGGTACGGCCAGGGCGGGCTCGGACCGCTCACTTTCCGTGCGGGCCGCCCGGTGCCCCCGCCGTGCCGCCGTCCGCAGGTGCGGCTCGGCGCAGGGTGCGGATCGCCGGGATCGCGAGGAGCGCCACGCAGCCTGCGAGGCCGGTGCCCGCCGAGATCAGCAGCAGCCTCTCCGGCGAGGCCAGCGCGAGGGCCGGGCCGGCCAGTATCTGGCCGAGCGCGATGCCGGACACCGAGCCGGCGAGCTCGTACGCGGAGACCCGGTTGAGTACGGCGGGCGGGGTGTGGGTCTGCACGCTGGTCGCCCACATCACCGACCAGAAGGCCAGGGAGCCGCCGCCGAGTACGTGGCCCGCCAGGAGCACCGGCAGGCCGGTGTCCAGCGCCACGCAGAGCGGCAGCGCGGTGTACAGGGCCATCGCCACCGCGCCGGCGGCCAGGGGCCGGGCAGGGCGCAGCCGCAGTGCCAGCAGGCCGCCGAGGACTGTTCCGATGCCGAGGAAGGAGACGGCGAGACCGTAGGCGTTCGGGCCGAGCCGGGCGTCGATCAGCGCGGAGCTGAGCGGCACCAGCGGGCCGAAGAGCAGCACGCCGTAGACCATCCAGATCAGGATCACCGCCCACATCCAGGTACGCGCGCGGAACTCCTGCCAGCCCTGGCGCAGGTCGCGGCGGAGTGAACTGCCGGTGCGGGTGGGGGAATCGGTGTCGGCCGGGGTGTCCGGTCCGTCGGCCGGGGCGAGCCTGATGAGTACCAGGCACAGGGCGCTGAGCAGGAAGGTGCCGGCGTCGATCGCGTACACGGTTCCGGCACCGGTCAGCGCGATCAGCAGCCCCGCGAGGGCCGGGCCCAGCAGGTGGGCGATCGCTTCGGCGACCTTGAGCGTGGCGTTGGCCCGTTGCGGCTCGGCGGCGACCAGCGGGACCATCCCGTTCGCCCCCGGCAGGAACATCGCGACAGCCCCACCGGCCAGGGCCGCCATGGTCACCAACAGCCAGAACGGCGGCGGCCCGACGAAGAACGCGGCAGCCAGCACACCTTGGGTGAGCACCCGGACGAGGTCCGCGCCGATCATCATGCGGCGCGCGCCGAACCGGTCGGCGAACACCCCGCCGAACAGGACCAGGAGGACGAACGTGCCGGTCCAGGTGCCGAGGACGAAGCCGACCCCGGAGATCCCGTACAGCGCGCCCACGGCGAGCGCGGCGGCCACCGGCATCATGGCGTCGCCGAGCAGCGAGATCGTGCGGGCGGTGAAGAAGAGCGTGAACCGCCGGTCCCACAACTGTGGCCGGGCGGGCGGACGTTGGGTGGGCGGATCGGCGGGGGCGGGCTGGGTTCGGGTCTGCGAGGTGGTCACAGCACCGATAATGGTTTGGACCAATCGCACACCCCAGTGTCCGGAACGACATGATGGGGTACTTTCGCGCCATGACGCTTCGTTCGCTTCCGAAGTCCCGGGCGCCGCACCGGGTGGTGGCCCTCCTGCAGCCCCCGCAGTCGACCTTCCCGCTGGCCTGTGCGACCGAGGTGTTCGGCGACCACGGCCCGGCGATCCCGGCCCGCTACGCGTTCGAGATCTGCACCGAGCACCCCGGCCCGGTGCGCACCCAGGCCGGCTACGACCTCTTGGTCACGGCGGGCCTGGACGCGCTGGAGCGGGCGGACACCGTGCTGGTTCCCGGTTGGCAGCAGGCGCCCGGCACCGAGGTGCCCCCGACCGTCGTCGCGGCGGTCCGCGGGGCGCACCAGCGCGGCGCACGGATCGTCGGTCTCTGCTCGGGCGCCTTCGTGCTCGCCGCCGCCGGACTGCTGGACGGCCGACGGGCCGCCACCCACTGGGCGAGGGCCGCCGAGCTGGCCGCCCGGTTCCCACA
This sequence comes from Streptomyces sp. NBC_00234, assembly GCF_036195325.1. Lineage (NCBI taxonomy): Bacteria > Bacillati > Actinomycetota > Actinomycetes > Kitasatosporales > Streptomycetaceae > Streptomyces > Streptomyces sp. NBC_00234. The sequence goes on from NZ_CP108101.1 coordinate 7,929,705, forward strand.
GGTCCGGGTCGACCCCGCGGTGCTCTACGTCGACCACGGCGACGTCGCCACCAGCGCCGGATCGGCAGCGGGCGTGGACCTTTGCCTGCACCTCGTGCGCTGCGACCAGGGAACCGCGTACGCGATGCGGATCGCCCGGCAGATGGTGATGCCGCCGCACCGCGAGGGCTGCCAACTCCAGTACGCCGAGCTGCCCACCTCCGGGCCGGTCGCCGACTCGCTGGCCCCGCTGCTGGAGTGGCTGTCCGGGCGGCTGGACCAGCCGGTCAGCGTCGCCGAGATGGCGATCCGCTCCCAGGTCTCTGCCCGCACACTGACCCGGCGCTTCACCGAACAACTGGGCATCAGCCCCGGACGCTGGCTGCTCGACCGACGGCTCGCCGCCACGCGGGCACTGCTGGAGGAGACCGACCTGCCGGTGGAAACCATCGCGCGCCGGGTCGGTCTCTCCTCGGCCGTCAACCTGCGCCGACGCTTCCACGAGGCTCTGCGCACGACACCTGCCGCATATCGGCGGGCCTTCCGCGCGGACGAGGCCGGGAAGGCCAAGGCCGGCTAGGGCCTGTCGTTTGGGCTACACGGAGCGCTGGGCCGTCGCACGCCTGGCCCGCTCACAGTTCGGGGATCCCGTTTCGCCTCATGTGCAGTTCGGAGCGGACAAGTTCAAGGAGACGGCCTGTCCAGTTGCGGCCGTGGCCGCCGTTGTCACCCCAGAAGGCCGAGGTCGTGTCGTCGTAGATCAAGGTGGCGTCGTCCGTCGCCAGCAGGGTCTCGGCGAGCTCGGGATGCTGGTCGTATTTGGTGCGCAGCAGACTGGTCATGACGGCGGCGCGGACGTGCTCCCAGCCCTCGCGGCGAGCTGTCGCAGCCGCGAGTTCGTGTGCTGCGGCAGCGGTGTCCGCTGCCGTGATCGCGCTGCGGACCTCCGGCTGCGTGACCGACAGGGCCCAGTAGGCGTGGGCGACGGAGGGGTAGACGACCTTTTCGACGGTGATGGGGGCGGGGTAGTCGTTGCGCAATCCGAGGTGGCCGGGATTGGCCACCGGCTCCTTTGGATACGAGTGGCAGAGCTGGACCGCCGGGGCATGCGGGGCCGCCGGTCCGTCTGCTCGGACACGCGTGTCGCGCTCCGCACTCCAGCGGGCGCGCTCCTCGAAGTACGCGAGGGCCCTGTCGTAGTTCGCCTGTGAGACCGGCGGGTCACTCGGCAGGTACGTCCGGCCTCCGGGACCTGCCACCAGAACCCGTAGCGGCCAGTCTTTTGTGTCCATGTCGCCCAGCGCGTAGCGGCGCTTCGAGGCCGGGACGGCCAGGAACGCGGTGTGTGCCGCGACCCGGTTCTCCTCTGTCCGATCTGCGAGGAAGGCGTCGACGGCGGCCAGGCAACGGCCGGTCGAGTCGGGCCGCTGGTTCAGCTGGTCGATGGTGTCGCGGACTTCGGCGACCAGAAGTTCAGGGGTGAGTGGGCTCCGCGGCTCGCTGAACTTCCAGCGCGCCAGACCGTGCGCGGATGCCTTGGCGCCGTCCGGGAGAGTGGTGGCCACCCAGCCGGTCCGGAGCTTCTCCTCGAACTCCTCGATGGTGACCAGGCCCCAGCAGTCGATGAGTCCGTCGGCATAGATGAAGAGGTCGGTGAGGAAGTAGCTGCCGTTGTGGATGAAGGCGTGCCGCCAGGTGCCGGGTATGCGGACACCGTCCACGGTGCGATAGGTGATGCGTCTGCCGATCATCCCGTGATTGTGCCGCAGTGGCCGCCGAGTGGACCTGATCTTTTTCCGGGAGAGATCACTGACCTTCGGTGACGACGAGCGCCCCCGCGACGAGAGGCTGGGGTCGCACCGGCGACAGCGTGACCCCCGCTCGAACTGGCCCATCCGCAGACCCGCGAACGTCTCGACCCGCAACACCCCACGGATACCGGTGAAATGCCCAGATCGCAGCCTTCTGTGACGCGTTTTAGGGCGAGTCCCCGGCAGGGTTGTGAAGGGCGCAAGCCGGCGTGGGTGTGGCCCGGACGGTTACGACGGCAGGGGCATGCGGTGCAGGGTGACGAGGAGGCGCCAGACCCACTGCGCGATCTCGGCGGGAGCGCCCTCGATGAGGCCGTGCAGCCAGTCGGCGAGCACGCCCGCGAAGACGGCGGTCACGGCGGAGGCGATCAGGTCGGGCTGAGGGGCGCCGACCAGGGAGCGTTCGGTGCGGCTGCGGGCCCGGAGGTCCGCGTGGAGCACCTGGCCGAGTGGACCCGCACCGCCCGGGCGCAGCAGTTGCCGGTAGAGACCGGCATGAGGGGCGAGGCCGATGAAGAACGCGGTCAGTGCGGGCGGCGGGGCGGCGATGTCGGGTGTGCCGCGCCAGGCGTGCAGGGCGTCGACCGCGTCGCTGACCACGTCGGCGCAGGCGTCGACTGCCAGTGCCTCCAGGTCGGTGTAGTGGAGGTAGAACGTGGCGCGGCCGATGCCGGCCCGGCGCACCAGCGCGGCGACGCTGACCTCGGCCAGCGGGCGCTGGGTGCACTCGTCGAGGAGGGCTTGGCGCAGCTTGGCCCGGGTCCGGGCGGCCCGGGGGTCGCCTTGCGCGGCGGTCACCGGGCCAGCAGTACGGCAGCCAGCGCCAGCGCCCCCGGAAGGGCCTGGGCGAGCAGGATGCGCCGGCTCGCCGTGGCGCCGCCGTACAGGCCGGCGACGATCACGCAGGCCAGGAAGAAGACCTGGACCTGAAAGCCCACCGGGTCGCCTGCGATCAGCCCCCAGACGAGCCCGGCAGCCAGGAACCCGTTGTAGAGGCCCTGATTCGCCGCCAACGGCGCGGTAGCCCGGGCCAGCGAGGCGTCAAAGCCGGAGAGCTTGCGGCCCGGCTTCTTCTCCCACAGGAACATCTCCAGAACCAGGATGTATACGTGCAAGGCGGCCACCAGGCCGACCAGGACGTCTGCTGTCGTCTCCACTGCGAGCTCCCGCCGTTGCGATTTCATGGACAGGTGTCCAATGTACATGGACACCTGTCCATGAAATCTGCGGGCCCGGTGGCTCGACCATCGCCGCACTGTGGAGGCGAGCGTGTGGAAGTGACGGCCCCCGCAGCCGAACCGCATCGGGGTGACGTGCTGCACCATCGAATCCGTCCACGGCCGCGAACTGACCGTGGTGGGCCTCGACGCGGTGTCGGGCACGCCGGTCATCGACCTGAAGTCGGCCATGGAGGAGTTCCGCACGGTGGACGTCAAGCAGCCGGAATGGGTCACCCACCTGATGTCGGAGTACTTCCAGCCGTAACCGGCGCCCCGTCAACCCGCGCGCCTTCCACATGACGGATCACGCTCGGATCGGAGCGCCGCGCGCTCAGCCCGAACTGCCGGCGACGCGGGCCAGTACGGCACGGAACCGTTCGCGCCCCGACTCGAAGCTCGCCTCCCACAGTCCTGCGACGTCACCGGACACCGAGAGGGACTGAAGCCGCTGCTCCTGGGCGCGGAAGGCGGCACCTGCCACGTTCTGGTCCAGCAGTCCCATCGCCGTGAGTGCCGCATGGCCGCAGGCCACCGCTTCTGCGGCGCTCCCCGAGCCGTTGGCCGACAAGGCGTGCCGCAGGACGAGCGCGGCGAAGAAGGCGTAGGTGTCGGCGACGTCCGTGATCCCCTCCTCGCTCGGCTGCAACTCGGGGAACTGCTCCAGTCTGTGTACACGCGCAGCGGCGTCGGAGAGCGGCCGGTCGGCCTGCCAGAGGTCGCGGACCGACTGCACGTAGAAGTCCACGTCGGCTGTCCGATCCGCTGTTCCCGCGCGCAGGCCCACGAACAGAGGCGCCATGCTTTCGGTGCACGTTGCCACGTACAGGCGGATCGCCGTCCCGCCCTCCTCGCGCAATGCCTTTGCGACGGCCTCTTCCACCAGCGTCTCCACGCCCACACCTCTCCCGCACCGATCCGTACGGGCGTCATGCTGGCAGGGGAGATGCGCTGGTTGCGCGCGGGGGTGTTGCCTCCGGTGCGGCACAGTGAAGCCCCATTCTTGATCAATACGAGGGGGTCCCGACATCGTCTGGGGGGCAGGCGCCCGTCTCGCGGGCGGCCGTCCCGTGGGCTTCGGAACGGGCGACCGTCGGCGCCGTGTCCTGCACGACCGGAAGTGCCCGCCCCAGGCGTGCGAGCGGAGACATGGCCATCACCACGGGGGACGCCATCATGCCCGCGGCCGTCACCAGGAGGCTGGTGCGCAACCCCCACCCCCTCGCGAGAAGCCCGCCGAGCAGGGAACCGAGCGGGGCCATCCCCATGCCGACGAACGTGATCGTCGCCGCCGCGCGGCCCTGCATCCCATCCGGAGTGACGGCCTGCCGCACCGCCATGACCGTGACGTTCACCAACTGGCCGGCGGCCCCGAACACGAGGTTGATCGCCAGGAGCGCGGAAACCGTCACCGCCGAGGAGCCGTGCAGCGCGGGCACACACAGGAACACGCCGTCGCCGAGTGCCGCCGCGGACACGAGCACCGTGCCGTAACCGAACCTGCTCGGCAGGCGAGCGGCCAGCATTGAGCCCAGCAGCGCGCCCGGCCCCATGGCCGCGAGCGCCAGCCCGACGGCGGTGCCGGACAGGTGCAGTTCCCGCGGCAGGAAGAGCAGATAGACGGTCATCATGGCCGCGAAGGAGAACTGGAAGGCGGCCGAGGCGAGGCCAACGGTCCGCAGCGAGGTGTCGCTGACGACGAAGCGGAGGCCCTCGTGGATCCGTCGCCATACCCGAGGGGGACGTTCCGAGCGTTCCGGGACCGGTTCGGTCCGACGGATCCGTCGGATCGACAGGAACGACAGCGCGAAGAACACGGCGCTGGAGGCAGCTGCGACCGGCGCCGACACCAGTGAGACCAACGTACCGCCGAGGGCGGGGCCGCCCATCTGCGCCGCCGACCGGCTGCCTTCGAGCGCGCTGTTGCCCTGGAGCAGCTGATCGCGTTCCACCAGTCGTACGAGAGATGCCTGGTAGGCCACGTCGAAGAACACGGACAGGGCGCCGACGGCGAAGGTGACCACGAGCAGTGCGGGCAGGCCGAGCCAGCCGAGGAGACCGGCCGCGGCGGCGGCGCCCAGTGTCAGGGTCCGGCCGGCGTCCGTCAGGACCATCACCGTGCGGGTCCGCCACCTGTCCACCCAGGCGCCGACGCTGAGCGAGAGCAGCAGGATAGGCGCCTGCCCCACCGCGCGGAGGACGCCCAACTCGCCGGCGCCGGCGTTGAGCGTCAGGACGGCGAAGAGCGGGAGAACGATCAGAGTGGTGTGTTCGCCGAGTTGGGAGGCCGTCTGACCCACCCAGAGCCTGCGGAAGTCGCGATCTCGCCACAGGCTAGGCGGTACGGATTGACCGGAGTCGGGCACGGAGGAAGTGGACGGCACGAAGATCCCTTGGATTGCCGACGACGAAACCCATCACCCGGCGCACACCAGGTGCGCCTGCGATTCAGGCAGGGGAAGGCTCGCTGTGCCGCACCCTCAAGGGCAGCACGCGATGACTGGCCGAATACGGCCTACAGCGTCAACGCGTGCTCGGACGACCGGCCATGTCTTGCTCCTCGTGGGTCACTCGGTGTCCGAACAGTAGCCCTCGACTTCTCAGCGCGAAAGGCGATTTCCGTGACGCTCGACCTGACACCGGGCGGTCCCTGGTGAGGCACCCAGCAGGATGGTCACGGCTCACCCGATCTACGCACCGTCCTGTGGACCGGCGTGCTCGCGGTCCGTCACTTCGACATGATGAAGTCCAGGGCGGCGCCGGAGGCCGTCGTCCAGTAGGTGACCAGTTGACCGTCGTCCGCGTACAGCGTGGCGACGGGCATGGGGACGTCGATCGGCTCGCCCGCCGTGCTGCCGACCTCGTTGCCGTGGAGGGTCAGGCTGATGGTGGTCGCCTCGTACTCGTCCCTGGCGCCTCCGGCGACGAGCAGAGCGGCGTGCGCCTCCTCGCCCGGAGCGAGGGTCATGGGCTTGCCCGGGTCCGGGCTGCTGTCCTTGATCACGGGGGTCGGGGCCTGCGCGTCACCGATCTCCACCCAGGGGTGGTGGTAGACGTTGCACTTCTTGTCACCGGCGTTCTGGACGGTGAGGAGGAGATGCCGGGCGCCCTCGTCGTCCGGGGACTCCTTCGTCGCGGAGACCGCGAGGTCCTCCTGGGTGCAGGCGGCGACGGCGCCGACGTCGCCCGAACCGCCGCCCGGCTTCGCCGAACTCGTCGCGCTCGGCCGGTCCGAGGGCTGGGCGCCGTCCGAGTCCTCGGCCGCGCCCGGCTCGCAGGCCGTGGACGCGAGCAGCGCGGCGACCGTCGCGGCCCCGAGGGCGTAGGACTTCCAGCCCCTGGCGATCCTGGTGTTCTTGCCGGCAGCACTGTTCATGGTGGTCCCCCGTGGTCAACCGAGCGCGGTCGCTCTCGACTCCCGACCGTGAGCCGAGTGTGCACCAGGAACTGCCCTCAACCCGTTGGCCTCGTACGCCTGTTACCGAGCGCGGACAAGGATGGGGCTGTTCCGTCGGAAGATCCCGATGCGGCCGGACGTCGGGCCGGTCGCATCGACCGCCGGGGCCGAAGCCGCCCGACGTCCGGCCGAGGACCTCAGGCGCGCGCCGCTGCGGCGGCGATGATCCAGTTCCTGAACTCGACGGCGTAGTGCCGGAGGTGATGCTCCAGGACGTCCTTCGGGCAACTGGCGGGCACGTAGACCGTCAGGCTCGCGGTGAAACCGTCGGCGGTGTCACCGAACTGGGTCAGTGCCCGTCCGACGACCGTGCCGTCGGACAGGAAGAGGTTCGACGACATCTTGTGCGGAAACTCGGACTCCGGGAGGAGCTCGGCCGCGTCCGCGGCCCAGGCCATCGCGTCCGTTCCCCAGCCGCCCATGTAGAAGGAACAGACGTGGGGGCCGATGTTCTCCACCACGTTGAACGATCCGTCGGCGCCGGGAGCCATCACGTAGTGCTCGGGGTGCGCCTCCAGGAGTGCGCTCTCGTCGCCTGCGAAGGCATTCTCCATCCAGGCCAGGAATTCGCCCGAGGTGAGGCCCTGCGTCGCGAGAACCGTCGTGCCTGCCGTGAAGCCGCCGGCGGAGGCGCGCGCACTGTCTCGCAGGAAGGCGTTGCCTTCCTCGATGTCCGCGGCCAGCAGGTCGAGCAGGCCCTGGCGCCCCAGCCGCGTCCTGAAGCGGTCCAGGGCGCGGCGGGCGTAGAACAGCTCGAAGTCGTCGATGCTCCCGAAGCCGGTGGGCCCCGACTCGAGCGTCACGGTCACGGGCGGGGTGAACCGGTTGTCGGTCATGGTCGAACCTCCAGTTAAAATGCGAATGCGAATTCACATTCACGTTTTGAGGGTATCCGGAGGGGTGCGCCCCTTGTCAAGAGATCGTGCTGAAGCCGCCGCCGATACGATGCGAGGCATGACCGATGAGCCCGACCGCCTCCTGCGCTACCGAGAACCCCAGCAGGCGCGCAGCGCCGCGACACTGGCTCGCGTACTGCAGGCGGCCGAGGAAATCGCCTCCTTGTCCGGCCTGGAGGAGATGACGATCAGCGGCGTCGCAGAACGCGCCGGTGTCTCGGTCGGTACTATCTACCGCCGTTTCGAAGACAAGGAACAGCTGATCACCGCCCTGACCGAGCGGATGCTGGAACGGCGCGAGGCGTACGTCGCCGAGCAACTGCACGCGGCCGAGCCCTCGCTCGAAGGCGTCATGGGCGCTTACGCGCACGCGCTGCTGCAGTCCTTCGCCGACAGCAACAACCTCTTCCCCGAGCTGCTGCGCGCGCGGGGAAGCAGGTCACTGGACCGCGGGGCCCGCACCATCACCGAACTCCACCGCCTTCTGCTCGACGCGGCAGCCCCGTACGCCGACGAGGTCCGGCGCTCCGATCCGCAGGCGGCGCTGGACACCGCGGCCCGCGCCATCCTCGGCGCCTGCTTCCACAACTCCGTACGCCCCGACCCCGCTGACGAGCCAGCCGCCAGGCGTCGGTACGGGGACGAGCTCAGCGACATGGCGATCGCGTACCTCCGCACCCCCGACCGCCGCCGCACCGCCCACACCTGAGCCGCTCGACGTCCTGGGCGGTCAGCGGGTGTGGTCGGGTAGCCGGGTCACGGCAACGCGATCCGGCTACCCGACCACAGTGGGTGTGACTGTGCACGCCAGTTGGCGCTGTCCGTCAACTCGCGCCGGATCAGCGGGACGAGTGGGTGGTGTGGGCGGCGTTGAGGAGGGTGCGCAGCCGCAGGCCGTCGGGGGCGACTGCGGTGATGAGTGCGGCGGGGCCTGCGAGGGGGGTGAGGATCGCCAGTCCGTCTTGTGGGGTGTCGGTGAGGGCCTGGGCCGCGGGCGGTTCCGTGTCGAAGTCGGGGTTGACGATGAGGATCTGGCCGGTCGCCCGGTGGTGGGCGAGGACGGCCGGGCTGTCCCAGCCGACGGCTCCCGGCCCGTAGTCCGCTTCCTGGTCGAGGAGCACGTGTCCGTCGCGACGGACGGTTAGCCGGGTGGTGACGTGGCCGGGTGGTTCGCCGGTGCGCCCGAGTACCTGCTCTTCGCGCAGGACGAGCCGTGCGGTGGGGGCGAGGTCGATGGTCCATGTCTGCCGCAGATTGCTGCCGGTGGCGCTGATCAGGGGTTTGGGCAGCCAGCGGAGTTCCGCGTGGTCCTCCACGGTCAGGTGCACGTCGTAGGTGGCGTGTGCGGTGGTGGGGCCGCGCAGGGCGAGGGTCGCTGCCGCGGAGGTGATGTGGAGGGCGGCACCCTGCTGTGCGGTGGCTTCGATGCGCAGACGGTCCCCGCCGAGGGGAGCGCTCATGGCTCCGACGACGCACACCCGCGCTTCCGCGCCCCGTGGGCGCAGACGCCGGAGTTCGAAGGGGCCGTCGCCGTCGAGGACGGGCAGGACGGTGGCGCCGCCCCTGGCGGCGGCCGTGATGCGGGCCGTGGCTCGTACGCCGATGGCGGCTGTGCTGCGCCCCGTCGGCGTGGCGGGTGCGGTGGCGAGGGTCATGCGGAGCCTGCGGCCCAGTCGGTGAGGTGTTCGCGGACCCAGTCGGCGACGGGCTTGACGCCGCCTTCCTCCTTGAGTGAGGTGAAGGCGACCGGGAGGTCGCCGCGCTGGGCCTTGGCGTCGCGCGCCATGGCTTCCACGTCGGAGCCGACGTAGGGGGCGAGGTCGGTCTTGTTGACGACGAGGAGGTCGGCGGTGGTGACGCCCGGGCCGCCCTTGCGGGGGATATCGTCCCCGCCGGCCACGTCGATGATGAAGATCTGGGCGTCGACCAGCCCTTTGGAGAAGGTGGCGGTGAGGTTGTCCCCGCCGGACTCGACCAGGATGAGGTCGAGGGGGCCGGTCGTCTCCTCCAGCTCCTCGACGGCTTCGAGGTTGGCGGAGATGTCGTCGCGGATCGCGGTGTGCGGGCAGGCGCCGGTTTCGACGGCCTGGATGCGCTCGGGTGGCAGGACCGCTTGTCGGAGCAGGAAGTCGGCGTCCTCGCGGGTGTAGATGTCGTTGGTGACCACGGCGATGGACACTTCGGTGCGCAGGGCTCGGCAAAGGGCGGCGACGGTGGCGGTCTTGCCGGAGCCGACGGGGCCGCCGAGCCCGATGCGCAGCGCGCGGCGGGTGCCGTCGGGGCGCTTGGGGGTGGGGGCGCTGTAGGTGTGTCGGTGCGGGTATTTCTCGTCGAGGTCGTGGTCGAGGTGCATCCGGTTTCCTTGTGTCGTGTCTCTGTGCAGGTCAGGAGGCGAAGAGGCGTGCGGGCCGGGTGGCGTGCTGCTGGGCACTGATGTCCAGCAGCGGCGCGGAGGCCGCGGGCAGGGCGTCGACTCCTTCTTCGGGGACGCGTCGTGCTGCGGCGGTGGCGGCTGCGGCGACGCGGTCGAGTTCCGGTGCCAGGCGGGCGAGCACGACGGTGGCGTCGAACGGGTCCAGGCTCAGCAGACGGACCGTCGCGGTGGCCGGCCCGCCGACGGATTCGTACACCACCGCGTATGCGGCATCCAGCGGTTCGAGTCCGGCCGACCGAGCGGCCACGCCCAGCACCACCGGCTGGTGTGCGCCCCGCGGCCGGGCTGCCGCGAGCGCGTCGAGTTCGGCCGTGGGCCACGTGGCGCGGGCCGCTCGCATCATCTGCCGGCCCAGCTTGCGGGCGGTGTTCCGCAGAGCGGCCACGGGGGTACGGGCGTCGGCGGCTTGGTCCAGGACCAGTGGATCGTGCCCGGCGGCGGCCGCGGCGGCGAGCGCCGCCGCGACCAGGCCGGCGGTGTGCAGCCGTCCGCGGCAGAACTCCTCCAGCGTGCCGGCGTCCTTGATCCGGCCGGAGGCGACCGCCGGTTCGGCTCCGCCCGAGTGGGCGTGGCCTCCGGCGGGGAACCGCCCGTCGGCCAGGACGAGCAGCGCGGCACGGTTCATTCTTCGTTCCTCTGCTTGATGGCTCGGCTCCTGCGCTCCGGAGAAGCTCAGAAGAGGAAGTAGCGCTGGGCCATGGGGAGTTCGGTTACATAGGCGCGGTCGACGATGTGGCCGTCGACGAAGGTCGTCACGTCGGTCACCTTTGCTCCGCCGATGATGACTTCATAGGTGTCGGGATCGATCCGGACGTGCGGGGTGGCGTGGTTCTCCTTCATGTGGGCCTTCTTGACGCCACGCGTGTCGGTGATCGCCTTGAACTGCTTGTTCAGCTTGGAGCCCTTGGCCAGGCCCTTCTCGATGGCCCGTTCGGTGACGAAGTTGTAGGCGAGGGAGCCGGGCGCCAGGCCGGTGGCCCCCCACATGGGACGGGGCAGTACGGGTTGGGGGGTGGGAATGGACGCGTTGGCGTCGCCCACCTGCGCGTAGGCGATCTGGCCGCCCTTGATGACCATGTGGGGCTTGACTCCGAAGAACTTCGGTTCCCACAGGACCAGGTCGGCCAGCTTTCCGGTCTCCACGGATCCGACGACGGCGTCGATGCCCTGGGCGAGGGCCGGGTTGATGGTGTATTTGGCGACGTATCGGCGAGCGCGCCGGTTGTCCGCCAGGGGCGGCTGGGCTTCCGGGGTCGTGTCCGCAGTTGTCTCGTCCTGCGCCTCGGCCTTAGGGCCGGTCTCCGGATCGTCCCGGGGCCGGTCTTCTTCCAGGAAGCCGCGGCGGACCTTCATGACGTGCGCGGTCTGCCAGGTACGCATGATCATTTCGCCGATGCGGCCCATGGCCTGGGCGTCCGAGGACATGATCGAAATGGCACCGAGGTCGTGGAGGATGTCCTCGGCGGCCATCGTGGAAGGGCGGATGCGGGAGTCCGCGAAGGCGAGGTCCTCCTCGACCTTCGGGTTGAGGTGATGGCAGACCATCACCATGTCGAAGTGCTCCTTGACCGTGTTGACGGTCAGCGGTCGGGTGGGGTTGGTGGAGGCGGGCAGTACGTTCGGCTCGCTCACCATCTTGATCATGTCGGGAGCGTGGCCGCCTCCGGCGCCTTCGACATGGAAGACGTGGATGGAGCGGCCGTCGATGGCGTCGATGGTGTCCTGCACGAACCCGGCCTCGTTCAGCGAGTCGGCGTGGAGGGCGAGCTGGACCCCGGTCTCCTCGCACACCTCCAGACACTGCTTGATGACCGCCGGCGTGGCGCCCCAGTCCTCGTGGATCTTCATGCCGAGCACACCGGCGTCGACCTGGGCGAGCATCGACTCCTTCGACATGGTGGCGCCCTTGCCGAGCAGCCCGATGTTCACCGGTGCGCTGTCCAGAGCCTCGAACATGCGGTTGACGTGCCACGCGCCCGGCGTGACCGTGGTCGCCGTGCTCCCTTCCGCTGGGCCCGTTCCGCCACCGATGAGCGTGGTGACACCCGCCGCCAGCGCCTCGCGGACCTGGTCGGGGCAGATGAAATGGACGTGCGTGTCGATCCCGCCGGCCGTCAGGATTCTGCCCTTGCCGGAGATGACCTCGGTGTCGGGCCCGATGACGAAGTCGGTGGGCCGGGGGCCGATCCCGTTGTGAGGCTCTGCTCCCTCGTGGAGGGGGTTCATGGTCTCGGGGTTGTACGCCTTGCCCAGGGCGACGATGTTTCCGTCGCGGAGGGCGACATCTGCCTTGACGATGCCCCAGTGGTCCAGAACGACAACTCCCGTGATGACCGTGTCCGGGGGACCCGCCATCGTAGGGTCGGCCGACTTCCCGGACTTGGCCTTCGCCGGGTCGCGCGGCACGACGGACTGCCCCATCGACTCGCGGATCACCTTGCCGCCGCCGAAGACCATCTCGTTTCCGCTGCGGCCGGGGCCTCCCGACCAGTCGTCCTCGATCTTGACGCTCAGCGCGGTGTCGGCGAGGCGGATACGGTCACGGGTCGTCGGCCCGAAACGGTCCGCATAAGCCGGTCGCGTCAACGGATCAAAGGCCGTCGGCTCACCCGGGCAGCAGGAACAGTCGGGGCACTGAACGGTGGCACTCACACCTGCTCCTTGTCGAACGAACCCTTGACCTTGTCGAGCGAGCCATTGACCTTCTCGGGCAGTCCCTCGATCCTGCTGCGCAGACCGTGGACCACTCGGGCGCCCTCGATGGGTACGAGCTGGACCTTCTCGGTGATGCCGGGCTCGAACCGCACCGAACTGCCGGCGGGGACGTTCAGACGCCTGCCCCATGCCTCCTTGCGAAGGAACTCCAGCCCGTTGTTGGCCTCGGCGAAGTGGTAGTGGGAGCCGACCTGGATGGGCCGGTCGGTCGGATTGGCGACGATCAGCTCCGTCACCTGGCCGAGCTCCCTGTTCCGTTCGTTGAAGACCACCACCTCGTCCTCCTTCACGGGGGAGAAGTCGACCTTCCCCGGACAGGTGACCGGCCCTTCGTCGTGGCCCGCCTCCGGGAAGGGGCCGTGGACGGTGACCAGCTTCGTCCCGTCCGGGAACGTGGCCTCCACCTGCACGTTCTCGATCATCTCGGGGATTCCCTCCATGACCTCCTCCCGCGACAACACCTTGCGGCCGGACGACATGAGCTCGGCCACGGTCCTGCCGTCCCGGGCCCCTTCGAGAACATGGACGATCAACAGCGCCATGGCCTCCGGGTAGTTCAGCAGCACGCCGCGGGCCCGGCGCTTCGCCGCTACGTCGGCGGCCACGTGCATCATCAGACGTTCTTGCTCGTGTGGGGTGAGGTGCACAGATATGTCCCTGTGTTGGCTTCCGCCCAGGACTCCTGTCCTGGGCTGCGAGCTGGAAGACGCGGCCACGCACATCCACGGCCCGGGAAGCCTCCATGACGTTGCTTCCGGTGTTTCTTGGCGCAGCACGGATGTCGTCCTTGGCCGTTCAGGCCCAACCCGACGAAGATCCATCATGATGACGCCGACAGTGCCGAATCCGCGTACTGGGCACGGGGCACCCGAATGAGTGATCACCGTGGCAGGTGAGCTGACGGCATGAGGCGGGAAGGCCGGGCACCCTCTACGCGTCCTGGGGCCGAGCGGCCGACGGCCCGGGTCGGCTCGCGGCACAGCGTGGTTACTGTCGATCCCTCATTGGTGGCACCGGGTTCCTGCCAACGGTCTTCCTGGACGCCGGCTCGCCGACTCGGCTGATCGGAGACGAGCACCCCGCCGAGAGCCTGGTAGGCGCCCGCGAATCGTTCCTGCGGTGAACGCCTGCGTCCGTGTGGGTGAGGGACAGTCGTTGGGCACGAGCTGGTGATGCGAAGGCCGGTAGAACACGCAGAGGTGCCGCCGCGATCTCCACGCCACCGCGCTCCGTGTGCCAGGGAGACTCCGCAGCAGTCCTGACCGCTGTTCCAAGACGTTGTGAAGGGGGCTCATAAATGAGCCGAGGCTTGATCGTCGTAGACGTGCAGAACGACTTCTGCGAAGGAGGCAGCGTTCCCGTGGCGGGCGGCGCGCAGATCGCGACGAAGATCGCCGACCTGGTGGAGCAAAGCGCGGGCCGGGACTACCAGTACGTCGTGGCCACCCGCGACCACCACATCGACCCGGGAAGTCACTTCTCGGAAAGCCCGGACTTCAAGGACAGCTTCCCCGTGCACTGCGTGGCCGGGGACGAGGGCGGAGAGTTCCACCCGAACTTCGCGCCCGCCGTCACTGGCGGCAAGATCGACGCCGTCTTCTTCAAAGGCGCCCACAGCTCATCCAAGAGCGGCTTCGAAGGCGCCGACGAGCAGGGCGCGTCCCTGGCGGACTGGCTGCGCGCCCGCGGGGTAGAGGACGTCGACGTGGTGGGCATCGCCACGGACCACTGCGTACGCGCCACAGCCCTGGACGCTGTGCAGGCCGGCTTCCGCACGCACGTACGCCTGGACTACTCCGTCGGCGTCGCCCCCGACACCATCACCTCCACCCTGGTCGATTTCCGCGCGGCAGGCATCGCCGTATCCGGCGAATCCCCCGTACCGCAGTAGCCTCACCGTCAGACCCGCAGAAACCGCCGGCGTCCGGTGTACAGCCCGCCGCTGCGCATGCACACACCGACGGATCCAGCTCTGTCACAGCGGGGGGACGCACCCGCCCGCGGCGGGCGGCATCAGAAATCGATCTCGATGTAGTCGATCTCGTTGAGCTCGACCAGGAGACCCTCGGCCCGGCGGCCCCGGTCCCGGAAGTAGATCTCCTGGAGGCCCTCTGCGGCGATGCGCTGGAGCTGCTCCTCGGTGGCCCCGGTGGCTTGTGCGTCGAACAGCCGGGCGGCGTAGGCCGGGGGCAGGTGCTGGGTGATGAGGCGGATGCGGCCGTCGTCCGTCGTTCCCGGAGCGGCGGTGAAGCCGAATCTCGCCCGGGTCTCGATGACGATGCCGCCCGTGCTCGCGGCCTGCTTCTTGGCCCGGTCCCGTACGCGCGGCTGCCAGCGCTTGCGCACCTCCTCGGTGAGGCGGGCCGCCAGCTCGGCGCGTGGCCGCTTCAGCTGTGCCTTGAGGTAGCGCTCCACCGTGCGTTGCGAGACACCGAGGAGCTGCGCCACGATCCTGGTGGAGCCTGCGTTCTGCTTGACCAGGAAGCGCATCTGGGCCGGGGCGGACTTCGGGATCGGGCGGGTGGCGGTGTTCGCGGACGCCTTGTCCAGGCTGTCTCCGAGGATGCCCATCTCAGTCCTTTTCCTGGGGGCGGCGGGCGTCTTGGCCGGGGTGGCGTGATGTCCGTACCGGGCCGGACCCGGTGGGGGAGACGGCGGAGGGATGCTCCGTTCCCGGTGTCATCACTCGCCGTCCTCGGCCGCGTCGGTGCCCTTGATGTGCCGGGCCGGATTGTGGCCCTCGTCGAGCATCTGTACGGCCCACAGCAGATCCTGGGTGCCCTCGTGCTTCACCATGCCGGGGCTGACACCGAGCCGGAAGGAGCCGGGGGCCGGTTTTCCTTCCGGTGTGCGCGGCAGGAAGTCCAGTGGGCCGGGTCCGTCGGCGAGGTAGACCGCGCAGTCCGAGAGGAGCGCCACGGGGATCAACGCCTCGTCGGCGAGGGTCAGATGGCCCGACGGCGCCGGTGTGCGCTGGGTGGCGAGCGCCGTCTTGAGGACCTTGCGGTGCATGTTGACCCGTGCGGCGGAGATGACGGCGGCGCGGATGTCGGGGCGCCAGGTCGGGCGTTCCAGTGCGGGCCACCGCTCCCCGTACGTGTATCCCGCTCCCTGGGGCCGCTCCCTGAGTTTCCCGATGCCGCCCTTGACCGTCGACTTGATCGCGGACAGGACGATGGCCATCCTCGGGTCGGTCTGCCGGTACGTGGTCATCGCGGTCAGGAATTCGTCCTCCGCCATCCCGGACACGATCCCCAGGTCGGCCATCGTCGCCTTGTACGCCTCCGAGAGCTGCTTGTACCAGGGGTCGAGATACGGCCCGTTCGCCGGCCGGACCCATGCCTCCAGCGGCGCGAGGGCGACCGGAAGCCCGAACGTGGAGATGAGCTCGGCCGCGTACGCGACGGTGGGCGTCGCGTACCAGGCGGGACCGGTCGGCCGTTCGCCGTGCGGTGTGAAGGGGTTCGGCAGGCGGGGGTCCAGTTCGATGCCGGACAGGTCGACCAGCCAGGAGCCGGGCAGCGCCTTGTCGAAGGCGGGCGCATGGGCGTGGACCGGTGCTCCGAGGCCGACCGTCAGACGATTGGCGGCGGCGAGGAACGCGGTGTTCACGTCGATGCCGACCGCGTACTTCCTGGCGCATTCGTCATCGGTGAGGAGTTGCGGGTCGCGGATCCACTCGAACGCCTCCTCGTCGAGGACCTCGTCCGGAGTGCGCTGTCGGCCGCGCGGGTGGACCGCCGCGACGACCGGATGCTCGGCAGGAGCCTCGGGCGGTGCCGGATCGACCGGCTCGGTCAGCGAACCGGGGTTCGGGCCCGACACCCAGCCCTCGCCCGCCTCGTCCTTCACCGCACGGGTCGGTGGCCGCAGACTCGTCATCAGTTCCAGCCCCGACACGGCTGTCGAGCCTCGGGGGGTGATGACACGCTGCGCGTACGTACCCAGTACGGCGGCGAGTTCGGCCGCACCCAGCTCGGCGGCGTCGCCCCAGGAGCGTGTGTCGAGCGCGCCCCACGGAAGGATCGCGAACTGCACGCACTGGCGCTTTCCGGACTGCGCCGGACGGTAGACGCGGGCCCACGGCCCGAAGCCACGCTTCGTCAGTTTCCACTTCCCCTTGGTGATCTGCCGGCTGACCGCGTGGTCGTCGGGCAGGCGAAGGCCCCGCCGGTCCTCCAGCACCGTGGGCAGCCCGAGCCGTTCGGCAGCCGTCGCCGTGATGACGAGCAGCGGGTCCGCGTCCTTGCCCTGACGGTTCAGCCGGGGAGCGCCGAGTCCGGCCTCGGCGAGGGTCCATTCGACCAGCGAGACGAGGTCCTCGGCCGGGCAGTCGAGCACCAGCCCGCCGACGCAGTACGCCGCTCCGTCGCCGTCCAGCACCGCAAGGGGCCCATGGGCGAAGCGCGGATCGGCCGGGGGTGCGGGGGACGGGGCGACGGAGGTGCGGGCCACCGGCCGGCCGGCGGGGCGGCGCGGGGCCGAGGTGCGGGCCGCCGCAGGGGCGGTGGAGGGGGTCGGCGGGAGGCCGGTGGGTGCGGGCGCCGGGGGCTGGGGGAGTGGTGCTTCCTGGGGCTGCGGCACGACCGGATGCGTATCGGCCTCCGGCTCCGGTGCCGCCCCGTCCTCGGGCTTCACGTCCGGGTGCCGGGCGGCGAGGCCGTCGAGCAGCCTGACGTACGCGGCACGCTTCGGCGGGCGCGGTTCGGTACGCCCGGACTCCCAGCCGGTGATGGTCTCGCGCCGTACCGACAGTGCCCGGGCGACCTGATCCTGGCTCAGCCCGCCCGCTTCCCGCAGCCTCTTGCGCTCGGCCGGAGCCGGCAGATCGTTCTGCGCCGCCGCCTGTTCCAGCAGCGCGTCCACCGACGCGAAGAGCTCGTCCTGCTCGTGGGGCACTGTGACCACCTCCGCTCCAACCCTAGCCGAAACGCACCATCCGTAGCGCCGGAACACACCGTGGGGAGAGGGGGGAGTCGGCGGGCTGGAGTCGCTGGTCAAACGAGATCATGTGCATGTAAACATTGACATGGTAGAAAGCCTTATGAGTGTTGCTGATCGTCTCGACCTGACCTTGCGGCTGGTGCAGGGCTCCGACCGGGTCTCCGTCGCGGAACTCGCCCAGCGCCTTGGTGTTTCCGAGATGACCGTGCGCCGAGACCTCGACGCGCTGGAGCGCAAGGACCTGGTCCGCCGAGTGCACGGCGGAGCCGTCGCCACCCGGACCCGCGCCGAGGACGCGGGCTTCTCCGCGCGCGAACCCTGGCAGGCGGCGACGAAGGACCGCCTGGGCGCGGAAGTTGCCGCGATGGTGGAGCCGGGGTCCCGCGTGCTGCTCGACGCGGGGACCACCACCGTCCACGTCGCGGAGCACCTCGTCGCCCGGGCACCCCTGACCGTGGCGGTGCTCAGCCTCCAGGCGGCGGTCCGCCTCGCCGACCGTCCCGGGATCGAGCTGATCGTGGTCGGGGGACGTTCCCGTGCAGGGGAGCGTTCGCTGGTCGGTCCGCTGGCTCTGCGCACCCTGGAATCGCTGGCGTTCGACTGCTTCGTCATGTCCATTGGTGGCGTCCACGCCGAACACGGCTGGTCGGAGTTCTCCTTGGACGACGCGGCCGTCAAGCAGGCCGGTCTCGCGCAGGCGGCCCGCACCGTCGCAGTGGCCGACGCCACCAAGCTCGGAGTCCGGGCGTTCAGCCAGGTCGCGCTCCTCGGTGCGGTCGACGGCCTGGTCACCGACGCCGCCGCCGAGGATCCCGAAACCCATCCGAACGGTCCGCAGACGTTGACGGCACTGCGCGACGCGGGCGTTCCCGTCGTCCTGGCCTGATTCCCGTCGGAGCCGTCGGGGCAAGGAACGGTACGAACGACGAAGGCCGCCGCCCTCGTCGGGCGGCGGCCACCGGTCACCGTGTCTGCCGTTCTCAGCCGGGAAGGTCCCACCGCTGGTCGTCGCCAGCGGCACACGCGCGGATCAGCAGTTCCCCACCGCTCTCCGCGTGCAGGCACAACCCGGACTTCACGTTCTGCAGCGTGCGGTCCGACCGGTGCGTCCACGACTGGGCCGGAGTCCCGTTGCACTGGTAGAGCTGCACGACCGTGCCCTCGGCGGTGGAGCCGTTACGGACGTCCATGCACTTTCCGTACGCCGTCACCGTGCCGTCGCCGGGCACGGTCCAGGTCTGCGCGGGTGTGCCGTCGCAGGGGGCGAGCTCCAGTGCGGTGCCGTCGGCCGAGCTTCCGCCGGAGACCCCCACGCACCTGCCGTCCACGCCGGTGACCGGACCCGGAAGGGCCGGTGCGGGAAGCGACGCGCGTACGGTGCCGGCGAGCGCGAACGGGTCACCCGTGGGCTTCACCGGATAGTCCGTTCGCTCCAGGTTCCACGCGTTGTCCCTCGCGAACCAGTCGATCGTGGCCGGAGCCCGGCCCGTGACCAGCGCCGTGTCGAGCGAGTCCAGATACGCCGTCCAGCGCTCGGCGTAGAAGCCGGAGACCAGACCGGACCACTCACGGTTCGCGTAGTCCCGCAGCCCGCCGGACTCGCTGCCGGAGCGATGCCCCCATGTCGTGAGGATCGAACGTGCGTCGAACTCGGCCGCCGCCCGCTCCGCTTCGGTGCTGCCCCAGGACCTGGCGTCCGCCAGCCAGGGGCCCAGCATGAACCGGCTGTCGGTGGCGAGCAGCCCGTCGAGCAGGGCGAGATCCTGCTTCCACTCGGCGGCACGCTGCCGGTACAGGGTGAGGTCCTTCGCCTCGTACGCGGCCTTGATCTGCGGAAGCAGCGTCCGGCTGCGATTGGCCAGCGCCTGGCGGGCCACGTCCACCAGGTCGAAGCGGTACGCATCGGAGGTCCTGAGGGCCGGCGCCACCTGGAGCAGCTCGTCCAGTGCCTTCTGTACCGTCCACGCGTCGTAGCGCATCGAGGCGGGACTCCAGCTGGCCGCCGTGGTGGCCGTCAGCCCGGGGCGGGCGGTGAACAGACTGTCCTGGGACTCGCTCCAGCTGCCGGAGCGGGTGCTGTACGGCCCGGTCCGCAGCAGTTCCCACGCCTTGGCGGCATGCGGATCGGCGCCGCCGTACCGACGCCCGGCGTAGTCGGCGAACCATGCCTGGTGGTCCAAGGTGCCCGTACGCCAGGCGAGTTCGGTGAACAACTCGTAGGCGACGGGGTTGCCGCCGGTGCCTTCCGGTAGATAGGCGATACCTCGGAGCGCACTGTCCGGCTTGGTGCGCCACTCCTCGAACCGCGTTGTCCAGGCTGCGGTGTTGGCGCCCATCGTCGTGTGGCCGCCGAAGTTGGGGATGGTCCCGAACGCGTACGGCGTGCCGTGCCAGGCGGTTTCGCGGTCCAGGCCGTTGTAGCGGTCGGCCAGGCCGTCCACGATGAACAGCCTGCTCTTGTCGACCGCGTCGATGATCTGGGTGGAGGGGTTGTTCTGCCAGCCGAGCAGGACCCAGGTGGCGCCCGGGTGCGCGGCCTGCAACGCGTTCATGACCGCCTTGGCGGCGTCACCGATGGGCACGTCTCCGGGCCTGCCGCCCTCGTGGAGCAGGTCCATCTTGTACATGGAGGAGTTGCCGAAGCGCTCCGCCTGGTGGCGGTAGAACGCCGCAGCCACCTTCGGATACATCGCGCTGCGCGGATCCAGCCAGTCCGGCCGCTCGAAGCCGACCCAGCCGCCCTGCGGCACGACGGGGCCCGTGGGGTTCCGGTCCGTGAAGCCGGGCGGGACCGTGCCGTAGTAGCCGGGCAGGACGGGTGTCATACCCAGTTGGCGCAGCCGGTCGGCGATCTTGCTGCCCAGGGCCGCGCGCTGTTCGAGCAGCCTCTCCGTCACCGGCCCGCCGAAGCCGGACATGTTCTGCATCAGCCACCACGGCTGGTGTGCCGGGCCCGGAATCCAGGACCTGAGCTCCGACGGTGCGTACCCGAACTCCTTGAAGGTGTCGTAGTAGACGGCGTCCGCGCCCATCTGTACGAAGACCTCGTTGACGCCGTGCAGGGCGAGGAGATCGATCTGCTTCTCGAAGGAAGCCCAGTTCCGGTACGCACCCGAGTAGCCGTCGTCGGTGTCGTTGAGGGCGAACCGGTGCGGCACCGAGGCGTCCTTGCGGATGGTGCCGGCGGGCGCGGGGAGCCGGGAGGGCAGCTTCGACGTGCTGTCGCCGGGCCAGCCGATGTCCACCTTGGCGGTGTACTTGAGGTACCAGTTGACCCCACTGAGCAGCACGGCCGGGCTGGTGCCCCGGATCCGTACGTGGCCTGCCGTACCGGAGACGGTGAAGTAGTCGCCGGCCTCCGGCCGGCTCACCGGCACGAGGTCGAACTGGGACACGTGCCGCGGCAGCAGCCGGCCCAGTGCCGCCTCGGCGGGGCCGACGGCGAAAGCGGGCCTGTCCATTGGCGTGGCCGCCGCGGGTGCGGACGGAGTGCTGAGGGCCGTGGCGAGCACGGCGAGAGCGGTGGCCGTGCAGGCCGCGGCCCAGGATCTGAGGCTTCTCAAGGGGGACCTCGTCCGGTGAAGTGGCGTCGGGGGCAAGGGAATCGGGGACTGCGTACGGACTTAGTAACGGAGCATTCGTTAATATGGGTACGGCACCCCGTGACCGTCAAGAGGGCGCGCGGCCTTCGACCCGGATCCTCTGGGTACAGTGCCGACAGCACGTACGGGCAAGGGAGTTGGCACGCATGCCAGTCGGGAGAACAGCGGCCACCGGTCCGCACGTCCTTCGCCGGATGAACGTCGCCGCGGTCCTGGCCGCCCTCCGCGAGGGGGACACGCCCACCGCCCGGGTCACCGACCTCGCCTCGCTCACCGGTCTGTCGCGGCCCGCGGTCACGAGAGCCCTGACGGAGCTGCGGGACTGCGGACTGGTCGAGTTCACCGCCTCCGCCGGAACCCCGCAACTCGGCCGCCCCGCCCAGTACGCCCGGTTCCGTGCGGAGGCCGGTCATGTGGCCGGTGTCGACATCGGGCCCCACAAGGTCCTGGTGATGATCGCCGACCTGGCGGGGACGGTACTGGCCTGCCACCGTGCGGCGGTGCACGAAGGATCGACGGGGCCCCAGCTCTTCACCACGGTCCGGACCGCGCTGACGGCTGCGGCGGCCGAGGCCGGAGTGCCGCTGTCCGGCCTGTGGGCCGTCAGCACCGGCACGCCCGGCATCGTCGACCGGGAGCGCGGAGAGGTCCTGCTGGCTCCCAGCATTCCCGACTGGGCCGGACTCCCCGCGGTGTCCATGCTGCGCGACTGGCTGCACTGCCCGGTGTCCATCGACAACGACGTGAACCTCGCCGTGCTCGCGGAGCGCTGGCGGGGAGCCGCGGCCGATGGAGCGGACTCCGACTCCGAGGGCAGTACCGGCACGGCCAGGGGGAGCGACTGCCTGGTGTTCGTCCAGTGGGGTACGCGCATCGGCACCGGCATCGTCATCAACGGCAGGCCCTACCGGGGGAATTCGGCCGCGGCCGGCGAACTGGGCTTCATCGACCTGGTACGCGACCCGGACGCCCCGCCCGGCCCCCGCGCCGCCGACGGCATGGGTCCGTTCGAACGGCTCGTCGGCGCCGAGGCCATTCACCGGCTGGCCGTGGAGGCGGGCGCTCCGGTCGGCGACGACCACGACATCGCTCCGCTCTTCGCGGCTGCGGAGGCCGGTGACCGGGCAGCCGTCGAGGTGGTCGACCGTGTCGCCGCCCGGTTCGCCCGAGGGCTCGCGGCACTCCTCCTCGTACTCGATCCCGGCCGGGTCGTCATCGGCGGCGGGGTGTCGCGGGCCGGGGACACGCTGCTGGAACCCGTACGGAAGCACCTGCGGGCGCACGCCCTGATTCCCGTCGCGCTGAATGCCTCGATGCTCGGTGAGCGGGCGGTGGCGCTGGGCGCGGTACGCCACGCGCTGGACGTCGCGGAGGAACGGCTGACCGCCGCGCAGGTGTGTCGCTGAGGGGAAGGCCGGCCGGCGGGGAGCAGTGGCCGGAGGCTCTGCCATGCTCGTTGCATGATCTTCCGCAACGCCACCCGCGAGGACCTGCCCGCCGTCGTCGCCCTCCTGTCGGACGAGGACTCCGTCGTCGATCCCCTGAGCGTGGACGTCGACGAGGCGTACACGCGGGCGTTCGAGGCGGTGGAAGCGGACGCCCGGAACGAGATCGTCGTCATGGACGACGGAGACGGCACGGTCCTCGCCTGTCTCCAGCTGACCTACATACCGGGCCTGGGACGCAAGGGTCAGGAGCGTGCGCTCATCGAGGCGGTGCGGGTGCGTGCGGACCGGCGCGGCGCCGGACTCGGCCGCGCGCTGCTGACGGCGGCCATCGGGCGGGCGCGTGAGCGCGGGTGCACCTTGGTACAACTCACCAGCAACAAGCGGCGCGAGGAGGCTCACCGGTTCTACGGCTCGCTGGGCTTCGCACGCAGCCACGACGGGTTCAAGCTGGCGCTGTAGCGGTCCGGGGTGCTCTCGCGGATCGCCGGCTGCGCGTCGTGGGTTCCGCGGGCGGGCGTCACGGGTTCTGCGGGCGGGTGAGGGCCGCAGAACCCGTGTGCCCGCGACGTGCGGAGGGCGCTTCTCAGACCCGGGCGTCCTCGGGAATGCTGACCAGCCAGCGGGTGTCCTTGCGGGGCCGCAGGTAGAGCGCCCAGTACAGCGTGGCGACCGCGGTGATCCCACCGGTCCACAGCAGGTACTCGGTCTCCTGCTGCACGAGGATGTAGCCGAGCACGACGACGAGCAGTGCGGGAATCGCGGGCCACAGCGGCATCCGCCAGGCCGGCGTCTCCCGGTGCGCACCGCGTCGGCAGAGGAGTGCGGCGACGGCGACGAGCAGGTACATGCCGGTGACCGAGACGCCGGTGACGCCGTACAGCGTATCGAGGTTGACGAAGCACAGGACGGCGCCGGGAACGCCGACGACCAGCGTCGCCACCCACGGCGAACCGAATCCGCCGAGCCGGGACAGGGCCTTGTTGACCGGCTCCGGCCACGCCTTGTCCCGGGCCGACGCGAACAGGACCCGGGAGTTCTGGATGACCATGACGATGCCCGCGTTGACGATCGCGAGGGCGACGCAGAGGCTCACGAACGTGCCGACCGCCGAATTGGACCAGGCGGCGACCATGCCGCTGAGATCGCCCGAGGTCAGGGTGGCGAGGTCGGGGGCGCCCATGGTGATGGCGACGACCGGAACGAGGATGACGGCCGTCGAGATGGCGAGCGTGGCGAGTACGGTGCGGGCCACGTTGCGGCGGGGGTTCTCCAGTTCCTCCGAGAGGTAGACAGCCGTCGAGAAGCCCTGCGTGATGAAGAGTGCGATCGCGAGGCCGGAGATCACCATCATGGCCGTGACGGTGGAGGTCGTACCGCCCTCGGCGGCGACCGAACCCTGGGCGAGTGCGGCCGGGCCGCGCTCGGAATGGGCGAACCCGAGGACGGCGACGACGCCCGCCGCGATCACTTCCAGGACCAGGAAGATCCCGGTGATCCACGCGTTGGCGCGCAGGTCGAGGAGGCCCGCGAGGGTGGCGAGGAGCATGACCCCGGCACCCGCGAGGGGCGCGGGTACGTGCACGAGAGGGGCGAGGTAGTCAGCGGTCCCCATGGCGATGACCGGGGGCACGATCATGACGACCAGCAGCGACAGGACGAAGACGAGCCATCCGGCCAGCCGTCCGGCCATCGTCGACACCATGGCGTACTCACCGCCCGCACTCGGTATGAGAGTGCCCAACTCCGAGTAGCAGAACGCGACTCCGATGCAGAGGAGGGAGCCGATGGCGATGGTGAGGGCCGTGAAGGTGCCCAGGCTGGAGAACAGGTCCGGCACGACCACGAACAGGGTCGAGGCGGGCGTGACACAGGAGAGCGTGAGCAGGGTCCCGCCCACGACGCCGATGGAACGCTTGAGCTTCTGCGGCGTAGGTCCGGTCGCGGGCGCGAGCGCCTGGGGGGCGCTGAGCGTGTCGGTCATTCTGCGGTTCCGATCAACAGGTGCGGAGTCTGAGCGCGGGAGCGGTATCGCCTCCAGACGAGCGGGTGGTGAGTGGTTCCATCGCTCCCGGCGCGTCATGCAATCCCTATGTCTTCCGCAGGTCAAGAGCGGTTCATCTTCGGAATTCGTTGCCTTTACCCTTTGTTCCTGCGGTTTTCGGCGCGAATGGCCTGTGGGTCAACGGAATCACCGCCTGCGGGAATCGCAGGAATCGGCAGGGAAAGTTTCGGCCAAGTCCGGATTCCGGACGGGTGGGGCCCCACTGCCCGACGTCGCCCGGGACGGCGTGCGCGGACGCCGGTGCACGCAAGGCCCGCCGCGTTCCGGGGTGTTGCGTTCCTTGCCGGACGTCCTCGTGCGGTGGCTGCTCCCGTCGTTCGGTGAAAGGGATGCGTGCCGGGTCGCGCGTCGAGGCCGACCGGCACATTCCCCCGCAGAACGGATCACGCTCGTGCCCGTCCTCACCGTCTCCCCGCGTGCTCCTGCGCAGGGTCAGGAGGGGCCTGCGACCAGCTGGGATCCCTCCTGGGCACCTCGACTCCGAAAGATCCTGGGCACTGGTGGACGCCCCGCGCCGTGGTGGCCTGGCTGTCCTGTGGATGCGGGGGTTAGAGTCTGCAGGCGCGGCATGATTCCGATTCCCGGAACTGCCGCTGCACCGGCGCCGGATCCTCGTCGCCTGACCAGTCCTGCACTCTGCTCGGACTGTGTCTCTCACCGCCACCGCCATGTACCTGGAGACTCGATGTCTTATGCCTCGCCCCGTCAGGCGCAGCGCCGCGTGGACGACAGCCCTGCCGATGCGCAGACGCTCGCCGGCCCCGGTCACGACGGGGGCCAGCCGAAGCCGCAGTACGCGGGACTGTTCATGGAGCCGAACCTCCCGCCCGTCGCCGACGAATCCGAGTGACGGCGCCCGGCTCCGGGGCGACACACGGGATGAGCCGGGGCCGCGCTGCGGGCGCGGCCCCGGAATTCCGCCGGGAGTAGGCTCTGGGCGGATCATCATTACGTGGGAAGAGGGGGGTTTCGCGGCATGCGCGGGACAGTGGCGGTAGTCAGCAGCAACGGCGAGTACTCGTTCACCAAGCCGAACCGGGACCGCATCACCCTGCTGGCCGGACTCGGTGTGGAGGGCGACATCCACGCAGGGGTGACGGTCAAGCACCGCTCACGCGTCGCACAGGACCCCACCCAGCCGAACCTGCGTCAGGTCCACCTCATCCATGAGGAGCTCTTCACCGAGCTCCGTGAGTCCGGCTTCTCCGTCGCCCCCGGCGAGCTGGGCGAGAACCTCACCACCCGCGGCCTCGACCTGCTCGGCCTGCCTGTCGGGACACTGCTGTGCATCGGCGAGGAAGCGGTCCTGGAAGTCACCGGTCTCCGTAACCCCTGTCTGCAGATCGACAACTTCCAGGACGGCCTGCTGAAGCAGGTCGTGGGCCGGGACACCGCGGGCAACATCGTGCGCAAAGCCGGCATCATGAGCGTCGTGCTGGAGGGCGGGGTGGTGCGCCCCGGCGACACCATCGAGGTGAAGCTTCCCGCCGAGCCGCACCGGCCGCTCGAGCGGGTCTGACAGGGACTCCGCCCGCAGGCAGGTGACGTCGGGGGAGCGGAAGGCCACGCCGACTGCTCTCCCGACGCGGTCGAAGTCCCGAGTGGTGAGCGCCAATCGTGTGGCAAACACGCCAGGCTCCTGATCACGCGCTGCGGTCCACGTGATCTCGTGTCACTTTGGATGATGCAGAAGGACAGGGTTTCGTTCGCCCGGCGTACGCGGACGGGGGAGGAGCCGTCATGACGGAGCCGCCCCCCCGACCCGGAGCACCCGCCGACGGGAAGCAACAACCGGAAGAGGCGGACCTGCTCCGGGACATCCTCCGGGCCCCCGGCTACCTCAAGGTCCTCGTCTTCTCGGCCCTTCTCGGCGTCCCGGTGTCCCTGGCCGCCTTCTGGGTCCTCGTCGGCCTGCACGAGCTGGAACACTTCCTGTGGGCGGACCTTCCCCACGACCTGGGCTGGGACACACCTCCCTGGTGGTGGCCGTTCCCCCTGCTCCTGGTGGCCGGTGTCCTCGTCGGCCTGGTCGCCACGCACCTCCCGGGCGCGGGTGGCCACGTTCCCGCAGCCGGACTGCACACCGGTGGCGCCTCGTCGGTGGCGCTGCCCGGCGTACTGCTCGCCGCCGCCGCGTGCCTGCCGTTCGGAGCGGTCCTGGGCCCGGAGGCACCGCTGATCGCCCTGGGTGGCGGTCTGGCCCTCCTCTTCCGGGATCTCGCACGGGCCCAGGCCACCCCGCAGAGCACAGCGCTCCTGGGCGCGGCCGGTGCCGCCGCCGCCATCGCGGCGATCTTCGGGAACCCTCTGGTCGCGGCGGTGCTCCTGATCGAGGTGGCGGGGGTGGGAGGGCCCCAGCTCTTCGCGGTCATGCTGCCCGCCCTGCTCTCCAGCGGAGTCGGGGCACTGGTCTTCACCGGCTTCGGCCGCTGGACCGGGCTGGAAACCGGCACCCTCCGCATCGAGCTGCCCGGCCCCGTCCCGCGCCTGGACGCCGGGGACGTGCTCTGGGGGGTGCTCATCGCCCTCGCCCTGGCCGTACTCCTGCAGCCGGTGATGCGGGCGGGCCAGTGGGTGGTGTCCTTCGTCGCGGCCGACGTCCTCTCGCGCACCGTCCTCTGTGCACTGGGGGCCGCCGCCTGCGCCGCTCTCTACGCCCTGGCCACCGACCGCTCACCCGCAGAGGTCGCCCTCTCGGGCCAGGCCACACTGACCGAGCTGGCCGCCGATCCCTACGCCTGGAGCGTGGGGGCGCTGCTCGCCGTCCTGCTGTTCAAAGCGGTCGCGTACGCCCTGTGCCTGGGCAGCCTGCGCGGCGGACCTGTCTTCCCCGCACTGTTCCTGGGAGCCGCCGCAGGCGTACTCCTGGCGCCGCTGCCCGGTCTGGGCCTCGGGCCGGCTGTGGCCGCGGGCATGGCCGCTGCCGCGGCCAGCACGCTTCGGCTGCCGGTCAGCAGCGTGGTCCTCGTGGCGTTGCTGCTCGGAAGCCCCGCCATGATGCCGGTGGTGATCCTCGCGGCCGTGGTCGCCTTCGTGACCACCGAACTGCTGCCGACGGGCGGCGACAAGGCGTCCGGCCGCCGTGCGGCCGAAGCGGGCGGGGCGGCGTGACACGGGCTCAGCGACTCCCGCACCGGGTCCGAGTGTCCGCTCAGTGCGGCTCCACCCAGCCGTGCCGGACGGCATGACCCCCGAGCTGCATCCGAGTCCGCACTCCGGCCATGTCCATGAGGTGGCGCAGGCGCCGGTGCAGTGTGCGCGGTGACAGTCCGAGCTGGGCCGCGGCCGTCGGGTCGGTCAGGCCGGCCAGCAGCAGGGCGAGGATCTTTCGGTCGAGGTCGGTCGGGCCCTCCGTACCGAGCTCGACGGTGGGTTCGGATTCTCCGCCCGTGCCCGACAGCTGGAGCGGGTGGGCGGTGTGCCATACGGTCTCGAACAGCGCGTCCAGCGCGTCCAACAGGCCGCTGCGGTGCAGCAGCACGGCGCCGGGTTCTCCGGCTGGTGTGACCGCGAGTGGGACAAGGCCGAGATCGGCGTCGGCCAGTACGAGTTTCATCGGCAGTCGGTCGGCGACCCGCAGGTGCACGCCGTTGCGCATGGAGTCGATCGCATCGGCGATGATGCCCGGCTCTGCCAGCACGGCCCGGTCCAGCACCGCACGGAAGTGCACGCCGCGGCCGATGGCCACGGGTTCGGCCGAGTTCTCGCCGGGCGGCACGGCGACGAACGGTGCGGTGATGAAGGTGCGGACCTGCGTGCGGGCTGCCTGCTGCACCTGGAGGAAGCGATGCCGGATGGCGTCGACGCCCGTGACGACCTCGATCAGATCGCTGATGCTGTTCCCGGTCATCGCCGCCCGGTGTTCCTCGGCGAAGGTCACCAGTGCCTGCTCGGCCATGCGCAGTCCGTCCTGGCGCCGGCTGATGAGAGCGCCGAGGGCCATGGCCGGCGGCGCGGCGGTGAACTGTTCGTCCGCCGAGCTGGTCACCAGTCCCCACTCGACCAGATGACACAAGGCATTCTCGGTGTGGGCCGGCGACAGGTCGAGCAGATCCGACAGCGATATCGCGGTGGAACTCGGCCGTCCTAGGAGCGCCCGGTAGACGCGCTCGTCATCGGGCTCCAGGCCCAGAACATCCAGCATCGGCGACCGACTCTCTTCCACTTGTCGCAGCGGGGAGAGTATGCGCCACGGCGGCAGGCCCTGAATAGTCCCTGCTGGGAGCAGGTGCGAGGGGAAGGGCCCCGGGGAGCAGGGCTGATGCGTTCTCGGGCTGCGAGAGGAAGCAGGTCGAGCGCGTGCTCGGTCCGTGACCGGTAGTGGCCGGCACCGGCGGTGAGGTCCGCCCAGCCGGCTCGGCGGAACCGCCCGGCAGCCGCCGATCAGGGGAGCGCGGTGGCGGTACGCCCACCTGTGACGCGAAGAAGGTCCAGTTTCCCCGCGTCGCTGCTTCCGGTCGCTGCCGTGTAGGTGACCATGCGCAGGTCCGCGCCGGGGACGATGAGGACGTCGCAGTCGAGCAGGATGTCGCCGATCTCCGGATGCCGGATCGTCTTGCGGTCCGTCGTGTGCTGGGCGGCGGCCGTCCGCGCGGCCCAGTGATGAGCGAAGGCGTCGGATATTTCTCGCAGTTCCCGCACGAGACGATCGAGCCGGGCGTCCGCGGGATAGCGGGACACGGCGTCCTTGAGGTCGGCGACGATCGACGCCTCGAAAGCATCCTGCCCGCGCTCGGACTGGGCGGGAAGCATCGAGGCGTGGGCGGCGCCGTTGCCGAAGAGTGCGCGGGCAAGGTTGCGTTCGGCGGTCGGGAGGACGGCGGGGTCGCCGTGCAGGGCGCTCCACGTGGTGTTCCACCACACCAGGGTCCAGTCGGCGGTGAACACGCCGATCGGTACGTTGCCCAGCCGCGCGGCGAGCCGCTGGATCCCCGCGGGCACGTGGGTGCCGACCGTCCCGTCCTGGGGCGGCAGGAGCCCGGCGCTTCGGTACAGCTGGTCGCGCTCGGCGCGGGAGAGCTGAAGGGCGCGGGCGAGGGCGTTGACGACCTGGGCCGAGGGGTTCTTCGCGCGTCCCTGTTCCAGGCGCAGGACGTAGTCGACGGAGATCCCGGCCAGCTGTGCGAGCTCCTCGCGGCGCAGTCCCGGGGCACGGCGGCCGTCCGACAGCGTGAAGCCGGCGTCGGCCGGGGACAGCCGGTCGCGCCAGGCGCGCAGGAGTGCGGCGAAATCGGAGCGGGAGGAGGCCATGGGTTCATTCTCTCCGGTCGGTGCCGGATGAGCCTGGGTACTGCCGGTCCTAGTGACGGGGACGGCACTGGTTGGCGGTGGCGCGAGCGGCGAACGTGGAGGGGCGCCCGAGCCGGGCGCCATCGCTTGACCAGTGAAGGAGTCTTCCATGAAGCACACCATCGTGATGACGGGCGCGAGCCGGGGGATCGGCCGCGTCGCCGCGGAGCACATCCTGCGCCAGTCGCCGGACCTGCACCTCCTGGTCGTGGCCCGTGGCTCCTCCGGCACGCAGCTCGCCGCGGAGCTCGGCGCGGACGGGCACACGGTCTCGCACGTCTCGGCGGACCTCGGCTCGCTGGCCGGCGTCCGCTCGGCTGCCGGCGAGATCCGCGACCGGCTCGATCGCGCTGACCTGCCGCCGCTGCGCGGCTTCGTGGGCAACGCGGGCATGCAGTACACGAACGCGCTGACCGAGGGACCCGACGGGTTCGAGTCCACCTTCACGGTCAACGTGCTCGCCAACCACCTGTTCGTCCGCCTGCTCCAGGACCGATTCGTGGCTCCCGCCCGGATCGTGATCACTGCCAGCGACACCCACTTCGGCGACTTCAAACACAACATGGGCATGGTGCCCGGCCCAGCATGGAAGTCCCCGGACGTCCTCGTGCGCACGGGCGCCTTCCCCGAGCCGGACACCGCGGCCGGCGGGCGCACCGCGTACTCGACGAGCAAGCTGGCCGCGATCTACCTGGTGCACGAGTACGCGCGCCGCCTGCCGTCCGGGATCGACGCCATCGCCTACAACCCGGGATTCGTCCCCGGCACCGGCCTCGCCCGCAATGCGGGACCCGTCTCAAGGTTCGCGATGCGTCGCATCATGCCGGTGATGACCCTCACCCCGTTCGCCACCAGCCGCACCGCGGCGGGCCGCTACCTGGCCGATGTCGTGCTCGGCACGACCCGGGCGCCGACCGGCTCCTACGTCGACCGCAGCCGTGCAGACCGCTCGTCGCAGGAGTCCTACGACCCGCGGCGCGAAGGCGAACTCTGGGATGCGGCTGAACGGTTCACCGCGGCGTGAGCAGCCGGGGCGGTTGCGCTCCGAACAGGCCGACCCGGCACAACTCGCCGAACTCATGCGGAATCACTGGTCAGTTGAGGCCCTAGGTCGCCGCACGCATACGCACCGGCACCGGACCCCGCGCCATGGCCACCTGCGCACCCCCGCCGGACTCAAGCGCCAGGCAGGCTGGACCAACTGCCCCGGGGAGTCGCCTCCCCGGGGCCCGGCAGTGCGGCTCATCGCAGGCCGTACGCCCGGATGATCTCGTTCTTGACGCCGAAGCCGCGGTCCGTCCCGGCGCTCGCGCGGACCGACACGAACCCGCCGGGCTTCCTGGCCGTCCTGAACGAACCCGTCCAGGAGCCGCCGGAGCCCTTGGCCAGGGTCACCTTCTGCCAGGTGGCGCCGTCGTCGTACGAGACGTCCAGCCTCACGGTGGTGACCTTGCCCGGCACGGTGCCGAGGTCCATCGACACCGGCTTGAGCGCGATGCGCTGCGTGGTGTTGGCCTTGACGTCGCCGTGCAGGTCCGACTCCAGTTCGTAGTTCAGGTTCAGCACCGAGAACGGCTCGAAGAAGTCCGAGTCGACGGTGTCGGACATGAACGTCCACTCGGAGTGGGTGCGCGTCGACAGCCGGAAGACGTCACCGGGACGCTCCACGTCGAGGACGGTGCGGTAGGGAAGGTTGCCCGCCGGCACCTCCACCCACTGCATGTCCCCGCTGACCGGGTTGTCGTGGATCAGCTTGTCGCCCTGGAAGACCTGCAGGTGGGACGGAGTCTCCCCCCACGGCAGGTAGCCGCCGAGCCGCATGTTGTCGCTGGCGGAGGCCCACGCCTGCACGTTCCAGGTCATGTAGTTCTGCCAGCGGGAGTTGTACACACCGAAGGACTCGCTCTGAGCGGGGCGGGTCAACGGAGCGAACCAGTCCAGACGGCTGGTGCTGCCCTTGGCATAGGTGTTGTCGCCCGACACCATCACCCACGGCAGGGGGCCGTCGACACCTTGCGCGTGGAACTCCCTCCAGACCTGGCCCGGGGTCACCCATTCGGTGCGGGTTCCCGGGTGCCACTCGATCTCGGGCATGTTGAACGACGGGCTGAGGGTGAAGTCGGACCGGTAGCCCTCCGACAACTTGCCCTCCGTGGCCGAGTAGTAGCGGGCGTCGATCCGGGCGAGGTCCCGCTGGGACGGCTTGTAGACGAGCTCCCGGTCCGGGACCTGGCCGGGGTAGTCCCGGGTCAGGTCGTAGACGAACGGTGTGTGCTCGGTCTGCTTCACGGTCAACTTGAGGATGCCGGCCTTGGCCGTCGCTATGAGGGCCTTGCCCGCGTCGCGGTGCACGGTGGCGACGGGGATGGCCGACTCGCCGACGTACTCCATCAGGCCGCCGACACCGTCGTTGACCACGATCAGCGCCTTCGCGCCGGCCGCGACCGCGGCGTCGGTGCGCTCCTGCGGCGAGACCTCGTCGCTGCGCGTGATGACGACGACCTTGCCCTTGGCGTTCGTCTTCTCGTACGCGGACGTCGCGCCGTTGCCCGCGTAGACGGCGGCCAGCGTGTCCGTGGCGGTGCCCAGGGCGCTGCCCGCCTGCACCATCGCCTCGAAGCGGAGCCGACCGCCCAACGTGCTCAGGCCGAGCTGAGGCTCGCCCTTGCGCCAGCGGGTGATCAGCATGAACTCGCCCTGCTTCATGGGCTCAGTCGGGGCGATGTAGACGTCGTCGTACGTCGGCGGCAGCACGTAGGCGCTGCGGTAGTCCATGTACGGGTCGAGGCCCTTGTAGTGGACGTTGAAGTCGACTTTGCGCTGGCGGTCCTCGGTGCGCTGCGGCGCCTCGGTCTGCAGCAGGTTTGCCTTGCTCGCGTCGAGCACCACGTTCGCGGAGCTGTCCTTGAGCACGGTCTCCGGGTCGACCAGCACGGCCACGCCGGAGCGGTCCGCCTTCTCGCCTGCCACGTCGAGGTACCCCGCGACGGTGTACAGGCCGGGTGCCATGCGCATCGTCGTCGAGCCTTCGACGTAGACGTTCCACGGCCAGGAGTCGCCGGCCAGGTTGATTCCGACCCAGCCGCTGGCGGGCTTGCCGTCACGGCCGACCAGCTTGATGTTCAGGTCGTAGCGCTCCTCCTCCTTGAGCAGCGCCACGGAGGTGCGGGTCACGGGCTTCCCGGTGGCCGCGTCGGTGGCTGTCACGTAGCCGACGTGCCGGCCCGCCGAGGCGGCTTGCGGGTCACCGGTCACCGGGACGGCGGCGGTTCCGCCCGCGGGGACGGTCACCGTGGTGGCTCCCAGTGCGAACGGCCCGCCATCGTTGGTCAGCGCCAGGTCCAGCGTGATGTCGGTGGAACCGTTGTTCGTGTACGTCAGGTCCTTCGTGACGGCGACGTCCTCCGGCTTGTGCGGCCAGGTGTAGTTGCCGAAGAAGAGCGATCCGGTGCCGCGGACCGTGGTGCGCACGGCGGCGGCCACGTCGAGGCGGCCGGTGCCGACCTCGTACGGCGAGTACCCGTCGTCCAGGCCCTTCGCGGTGCTCATCAGGTGTTCCTTGAGCTGCGCGCCTGTCCAGTCCGGGTGCAGCTGGGCCAGGATCGCCGCGGCGCCTGCCACGTGCGGGGTGGCCATCGAGGTGCCGCTGATGGTGCGGTAGAGGCCCTCACCACCGTCGGTCATCTCCTGCGAACGGGCGGCGGTGATGTCCACCCCGGGCGCCGCGATGTCCGGCTTCATGGCGCCGGAGTAGGTCAGCGGGCCGGTGCTGGAGAAGCTCGCGAGCTGGTCCTGCTTGTCCGTGGCGGCCACGGTCAGAGCCGAGGCGGCCGCGCCCGGGGCGGAGATGCTCTCCGGGCCCGAGTTGCCGGCCGCGATGACGAACAGCGTGCCGTACTGCGCGGACAGTGCGTCGACCGTCTGCGACATCGGGTCGCTGCCGTCCGTCGGGTAGGAGTCGCCGAGGCTCATGTTGACGACGTCCGCACCGGTCTCGGCGGCCCACTGCATGCCGGCGATGATCCAGGAGTCCTGGCCGTAGCCCTCCACGCCGCCGAGCACCTTGCCGACGAACAGGTCGGCGCCCGGGGCGACGCCCTTGTTGTCGCCACCGGAGGCGGCTCCGGAACCGACGATCGTGCCGGCCACATGCGTGCCGTGCCCGTTGACGTCGGTGACGCCCTCACCGGGCACGAAGCTGGCCGTGTCGTCGATCAGGCCGGCGAAGTCGGGGTGGTTGGCGTCGATGCCGGTGTCGAGCACCGCCACCTTGACGCCCTTGCCGTCGTACCCGGCGGCCCACGCCTCGGGCGCGCCGATCAGGGGCACGCTCTCCTTGAGGCCGGCCTTCACACGGCCGTCGAGCCACAGCTTCGCCACACCCGCGCCCAACGTCGGGCTGCCCTGCGGCGCGACGGTGGTCCAGAAGGTGCGGGTCTGCTTCTTCTCGGCGCTGAGTGCAGCACCGCTGATGCCCTTGAGCTTGCGGGTCAGCTTGCTGCCCCGGGGGGCCGTCGGCTCGACGGCCGAGCGGGACTTCGGCCGGTCGTACGTTGCGATCAGTGGCACCGCGGCGGACTTCGCGTCGTCGTAGCCCATCTCGATCAGGTCGGTGACGTTGAACAGCCGCCTGTCCAGCTCGGCCGTGCCCAGGAGCGGCGCCGCCTCGTCCGGGACGACGAAGAGGTCACCCTTGATCTTCTGGATCTTTACGCCGCCGACGGCGCTGTCCGGCCGGTCGACGTCGGCTGTCTGCGTGCCGTCGGCCATCGTGCTGACGGTGACGACATCGCCGGTGACCAGGGTGACCTTGTGGGTCGCCGAGGGCTTGGCGGGAACGGTGGGCTTGCTCGGGGAGGCTTGTGCGGGCGCTTGCAGAACCGCGAGCCCCGACGCCAACAGCGGCACGGCGGTGGCAACCGAGATCAGCTGCCAGCGCCTGCGCCGGAAGGCGGAAGACTGAAAGGGGGAGAACATGCCATGGGTCTATCGGCCGGCGACGCCCGACGTGAAGACTTGATGACGGCAAGTCCTTGCCATGGCAAGGACTTGCCGACCGCAAACGGCGCTTATCCCGGGCAAGCCTGACGTCTCGGCGCCGACGACAGCGGCCGACGCCGTGCGCGGCTCCGCCGCCGACGAAGGCGATCGCGGGACCTGGGGAGACCCTCTCCACAGCTTCGTGTGCTGCCTCAGGAGGCGGAACAGTCACCCCTGAGGCACCGTCACTTTCGCCAGAACAGGTGGTGTGTCACGCCGCTCGGGCTGGGCACGACCTCCAGGTGGAATCGGTCGAGGAGCTCGTCGGGGGACTCCCAGAGACGTAGTCCGGATCCGAGCTTGATCGGCGAGACGGCCACATGCATGGTGTCGACGAGGTCGGCGTCGAGGAACTGGCGGATGGTGGTGACTCCGCCGCCGAGTCGGACGTCCTTGCCCCGTGCCGCTTCCCGGGCCTGTTCGAGGACGGTGGCCGGGTCGCCGTCGGCGAAGTGGAACGTGGTGTCGGAGAGCGTGAACGACGGGCGCGTGTGGTGGGTCATGACGAACACCGGAGTGTGGAAGGGGGGCTCGTCGCCCCACCATCCGCGCCACTCGTGGTCGTTCCAGGGCCCGCGCTGGGGCCCGAACTTGTTGCGCCCCATGATCTCGGCGCCGATGTTGTGTGCGAAGTCCCGTGTGAAGTAGTCGTCGAGGCCCCGGCCGCCCCCGGGGTCGGTGCGCATGGGCCAGCTCGCCGTGGCTCCGGCCCAGGCGAACAGTCTCTCCGGATGGTCGAAGCCGAACGGCCTCTCGAGACTCTGGTCCACACCGGCAGCGACGCCGTCACTCGAGACGTTGAAGTTCTGGACCCGCACTAGCTGAGCCACGTGTTTCTCCTGGGGTGGGGACCTGTGGGGCTGCGTGGTGCGGACGCCTCGTGTGGTGAGAGGGCGTTCGCCCTGTGAAGACTTCCACTATCTGCTCGATCATCAAGGAGGCTTGACGGAGCCGTCACGGACGGCAGGGCCAGGTCAGTGATGTCACTCCGACGACATCAGTCACGAGACCCGGACAGGGCGACCGTCACGCGCCCCTGGTTCCCAGAACCATGTTCACGCCAGGGCTGTCGCAGGTTCGGCCACCCGCGTACAACCGCGACGGGACGGCACGGAGTCGGCCCAGCTCCGACGCCCAGACCCCGAGCGCGGTGAAATCCCCGTCGGCGAGGCCGCACCGCGGGTCGACCCGGTGCAGCAGGGCAGGACCGTCGTGGTGATTCCGGACCCAGGCGCGATCCGCCTCCGTGATCTCGTCGTCGACCCAGGCGAACGCACGGCCCCTCGCCCACTCCACGATCTCCGGCGTCTTCCAGAACACGCCGTCCACGGGCGCGCGTCGCGGCGAGGGCCAGGGGATGAAAGGCAGGTCCGGCAGGCCCAGGACGGGGGCGACGAAGGTGTTGGCCTCCTCCTCCCACGTCGTCGCCCAGACCAGGTCGTAGGGAAGGTCGGCCAGCGCCGGGCCGTGGGTCGGGTTGAGCCACACGCGCAAGGGCTTGACCGGCTTGTTCGGCAGGCCCCACTCGGTCAGGCGTCGACGCTCGGCCGCCTCCCAGCGAGGCGTGGACCAGCGGTGCGTCTCGTAGCCCTCGGGTCTGCGGTGCGGCTTCGCGGCGTACGGATTCAGTGGTCCGTCCACATCGATCAGCAGGAGGGGACGCACGTCGACCCTCCTTTGCCCGAGACCCGAACGCTACAGGGAGGGACGACGACACCCGGCGGAATTTCGGCGGTCAACTGCTGAGTTCGATGCGCGTGCCCACCCCCCGCGCATGGGCGAGGTCGATCAGCAGTCGGGCCAGGGCGAGGTCCTGGAGGCCCACGCCCACCGAGTTGAACAGGGTGATGTCGCTGTCGGACGTCCGGCCGGGTTCGAGACCCGCGAGTACGGCGCCGAGTTCGCAGCGGAAGTCGTCCTCGGTGACTGCGCCTTCGGCGAGCGGGATCAGGACCTCGCCGGACTTCGCGCGCGCCGTCGTATAGGCGTCCACCACCACGCGGCTGCGTACGACGCCCTCCGTGTCGATCTCCCGGTGGTCGGGGCGCGGCGGGGCGCCGACCGCGTTGATGTGCTGGCCCGGGGACAGCCAGCTGCCCAGGACCAGCGGTTCGCGGGACGGGGTCAGTGTGCAGAGGACGTCCGACGCCTCCACGACCGCTCGGGGCCCGGTCGTCACCGTCGCGTCGGTGGCCAGTTCCGTGCGGATCCAGTCCGCTAGTTCCTGGCTTCGGGCGGGGGTGCGCCCCCAGAGCACGACGCGTTCGTAGGCGCGGCCCGGCAACAGCGCGCGGGCGTGCGCGCGGGCCAGCGGTCCGGTGCCGATGAGGCCGAGCGTGCGCGCGTCCTCCCGGGCGAGGGCGCGGGTGGCGACCGCGGTGGCGGCTGCCGTGCGGGCGCGCGTCACCTCGGCTCCGTCGAGCAGTGCCTGACAGGCCCCCGTCTCCGCCGACACCGCCAGCACGGCCGAGCGCTGCACGGGGAGTCCGCGTTCGCGGTTGGCGGGCAGGTCCGCCAGCAGTTTCACCGTGGCCAGGCCGGCCGGAGCCGATGCCGCCGCCATGGCGAGGAACGTCCCGTCGGAGCCGGGGAGCGGCATGGCGGGCGGGGGCGGCAGGACTGCGCGGCCGAGCGCGAGATCCAGGTGACACTGCTCCACTGCCGCCTCGACGTCCTCCCCGGCGTCCTTGAGCAGCGTGACGATGTCGGAGCGGGTCAGGATCAGCGTCATGATTCTTGTCCTTGGGGAGTTGGGGGAGGGCGGGCGGAGGGCGGTCGGCGTGCGGGGCTGCGAGGGACCGTCAGGTTCCACGCAGGAACGGGACCGTCAGGCCCGAAGGCGCCCGGCTGCGGCCGACCAGCCCGCTGACCGCGAGCAGCGCGAAGACGTACGGGAGCGTCGACAGGAGCGGCGCGGACAGGTGCAGACCCAGCGCGGGCGCCGCGAACCGCAGCGACTGCACCACACCGAAGAACAGGCAGGCGACGAGAGTCGGCCAGGCGCGCCAGCGGCCCGCGATCACCGCGACGACCGCCAGATAGCCGATGCCCCCGGTGATGTTGTCACTGAAGGCGTGGACCTCCGACAGCGCCAACTGGGCTCCCGCCAGGCCGGATACGGCGCCGGTGGCCAGCACCGCCGCGTACCGGATCGTACGCACGGGAAGGCCGCAGCGGTCCGCGGTGGTCGCGTCCTCACCGACCGCGTCGACGGCCAGCCCCCACACCGTACGACGGCTGAACCCGAGAGCCAGGGCGACG